>SIAF01000006.1 GCA_009691905.1 Planctomycetaceae bacterium
TGAGGCCGCCGCCGGTGCGCAGGTGCGCGATCCGCGTGGCGTAGTCGGCGGCGACATCGGTTCTCGTCCATTCGGCCATGATCGCATCGATCGCCGGCCGATTGAGCGTTTTAGTGCTCTCGTTGAAGTACGAGAATATTCCCGAGATCAACACGTCGTCTTCGTCCCCCCCCATCAGACTGCCGACGCCGGTCCCCCCCACGAGCAGGTTCCGCCCGCCGAACCCAAACAGCGAGTCGGCGCCGGCGCCTCCGATCAGGACGTTATTGAGCAAGTTGCCTCGGAGCGTGTCGTTGAGGGACGTCCCCACGACCATCTCGAAGACGTCGCCGGCCCAGAGGGTGACGGTCAGATTGCTGTTGGCGACCTGAGCGGCCGTGCTGGCCAGATCGATCGAGACCGCCAGCGTCGTGGTCTGCGAGAAATCGAGCAGATCGACGCCACCCACCGGTCCCGGACCTTCAACGAGCGTGTCGCTTCCCAGGGCTGCATCGGCATCGAAGGAATACACGTCGTCGCCGTTCCCCCCGTCGAGCGTGTCGTTGCCCGCTCCGCCCAAGAGCGTGTCGTTGCCGTCGCTGCCGGTGAGCGTGTCGTTGTCGGCGTTCCCCGTGAGGACATTGGCCAGGCCATTGCCGGTCAGCGTGTCATTCAGCGAGCCACCCGTAACGTTGTCGATCACGTCGCCGGCCGACAGCATCAGCACCAGGTTGCCGTTGACGACTTGCGCGGCGATGCTCGACAGGTCGATCGTCACGCCGAGCGTCGTCGTCAGCGAGAAATCGAGCAGGTCGGTCCCGCCGCTAGCCGCCTCGTTGATCGAATCGCTTCCGAGGGCCGTATCGGCATCGAACGTGTAGACATCGTTGCCATTGCCACCGACGAGCGTGTCGTTCCCCGTTCCGCCGATCAGCACGTCGGCGCCGTCTGCCCCGGTGAGCGTGTCGTTACCGGCGTTCCCGGTGAGCGTGTTGGCCAGAGCGTTACCGGTGATCACGTCATCCAGTGAGCCGCCACTCACGTTCTCGAAGACCCCGCCGTTCTCTAACGTCAGCGTCAGGTTGCTGTTGACGACCTGAGCGATGGCGGACGACAAGTCGAGGGTGATCATCGCCGTGGTCGTGGTCGAGAAGTTGAGCGTGTCGCCGCCGCCGGTCGTGCTCTCGACGAGCGTGTCGCTGCCAAGCGCCGTATCGGCGTCGAAGACATAGGCGTCGGTGCCGTCACCGCCGATGAGCGTGTCGTCCCCCGCTCCGCCGGTCAGCGTATCGTTGCCGGCGGCGCCCGTGAGCGTGTCATCCCCCGCGCCCCCCGTGAGGACATTGGCCAGCGCATTGCCGGTGAGCACGTCATTCAGCGCCCCCCCGGTCGCGTTCTCGAAAACGCCCCCTGCCGAAAGCGTTAGCGTCAAGTTGCTGTTGACGATCTGCGACGCGACGCTCGACAGATCGACCGCCACGCCGAGGTTCGTGGTCTGCGAGAAGTCGAGGAGGTCGGTCCCGGCGCCGACGGCTTCGATAACGTTATCGCTCCCAAGGGCTGAATCGGTATCGAACACGTAAACGTCGTTGCCCGTTCCGCCGGCGAGCGTGTCGTCGCCCGCTCCTCCCGTGATTGTGTTGGCCAGCGAATTGCCGGTGAGCGTGTCCCCCTGCGCCCCGCCCACGACGTTCTCGAACGTGCTCGCCGAACCGAGCGTCAACGCCAGGTTGGCGTTGACGGTTTGGACGGTCGCCACTCCCAGATTGACGCCGATGCCCAGACCGGTGGTCGCCGAGAAGTCCAGCGTGTCGGTCCCCCCGCCGCTCTCGTCCAAGGTGTCGCTTCCCAATGGGGAATCGGCGGCGAACAGATACAGGTCGTTGCCCGCCGCGCCGACGAGCGTGTCGTTGCCCGCCCCGCCGACGAGCGTGTCGTTGCCTGCGGCTGCGTTCAGCACGTCGTTGCCCCCTCCGCCGGTGAGCACGTTGGCATTCGCATTGCCGGTGATCGTATCACCCTGTGCTCCGCCTGCAGCATTCTCGAACGTGGTCGTCGAACCGAGCGTCAGCGTCAGGTTCGCATTGACGGTCTGGGCCGTCGCCACCTCCAGATTGACGCCGATGCCGAGCGTCGTGGTGGACGAGAAATCCAGCGTGTCGATCCCCCCACCACTCTCGTCCAAGGTATCGCTCCCCAGGGCCGAGTCGGCACTGAAGGCGTAGGTGTCGTTGCCCGCTCCGCCGATCAACGTGTCGTTGCCCCCCGCGCCGGCCAGCGTGTCGTTGCCGGCGTTCCCGGTGAGGAGGTTGGCCAGAGTGTTGCCGGTCAGCGTGTCGTTTAGCGATCCCCCGGTTGCGTTCTCGATGACGTTCCCCGCCAACAGCGTCAGCGTCAGGTTCGGATTCACGACCTGGGCCGTCGTCAGCCCCAGATTGACGGCGACCGCCTGAGTCGTGGTCAGGGAAAAGTCCAACGTATCGGTCCCGCCGCCGCCCTCGTCGAGCGTGTCGCTCCCCAGGGCCGAGTCGGCGTCTAAGACATACTTGTCGTTCCCGGCCCCTCCGGTGAGAACGTTCGACAGGCTATTGCCGGTGAGCGTGTCGTTCAGCGCGCCGCCGATGACGTTCTCGAACGTGGTCGCCGAACCGAGGATGAGCTTCAGATTCGCGTTGACGGTCTGGCTCGTCGCCAGCCCCAGGTTGACCGCGACCGCCAGGCTCGTCGTGCCGGACAGGTCCAGCGTGTCGATCCCGCCGCCGGTTTCGTTCAGCGTGTCGGTCCCCAGCGCCGTAGCGGCGGCGAACGCGTAGGTGTCGTTGCCCGCCCCGCCGATCAGCGTGTCGTTGCCGGCGCCGCCGACCAGCACGTCGTCGCCTCCGCCGCCGGTCAGCGTGTTGACATTCGCATTGCCGGTAAGCGTATCACCCTGTGCTCCGCCAATGACATTCTCGAACGTGGTTGTGGAGCCGAGCGTAAGCGTCAGGTTGGCATTTACGGTCTGGGCTGTCGCCAGCCCCAGATTGACGGCGACCCCGATACCGGTCGTCGCCGAGAAGTCGAGCGTGTCGGTTCCCCCGCCGCTCTCGTTGAGCGTGTCGCTGCCCAGATCCACATCGGCGGCAAACGTGTACGTGTCGTTCCCCGCTCCGCCGACGAGCGTGTCATTGCCGGCTCCGCCGCTCAACAGATCGGCGGCACTCCCCCCCGTCAACGTGTCGATGCCCGTTCCGCCCCAGGCAGCGAGCACTTTGGTGAGCGCGGCGGCATTGACCGTGTCGTCGCCGGCATGCGTGCGAACCCGCAGTCCTGCGACGTCGCCGGCGGTATACGTGTATGGCGTCCCGTTCACCGTCACGCCGATCGACCCGCTCACGCTGACGGTATCGGTGCCCGTCCCTCCCTGCACTAGCACCTGGCCTGCCGCCGCATGATAGACGCCGGTAAAGACAGCCACATTGTCCTCGTTGATGCCGCCCGGATCAGTCTCAGCGACGGCATCGGTCGGATCGGCAACGAGCAACAGGAAGTAGTCGGTATTCAGCTCTGCGGCTCCCGCGCCAGGCAGGGGGATCTGGCCGGCGCTGCTGCCGATCGTCCAGGTCTTGATGTGCGTTCCGACCGTCAGATCAGCCGGCGCAGTGATCGCCACAGTGCCCAGTAATGCGTCGCCGTCGAACGTCTCGTCACTCGAACTATAGGCCCCCAGGTTGAAGGCGGGGGCGGCCACCCCGACGATTTGATACGTGACCGTGAGCGTGGTTTGTCCGTTTGCAATGGCCGACAACACGCGGATGTCCAATTCAACGACATCGGTCACCGTCACCGAAAGGGTCTGGACCGTCGTGCCCCCCGCTCCGTCGCTGGCCGTGACCTGCACGAGGTATACGTTGTCGGCGTTGGCGTCCGTCGGGCTCTCGTAGTTGGGCGCCGCAACGAACGTCAGCACGCCCCCGGATGTGATCGCGAACTTCGCCTGATCCGCGCCGCCGGTCAGCGAGAACGTGGGCGTCTGCGCCGGCAGATCGGCGTCGGTGGCCGTGACCGTCAGCACGCTGGTCGTGTTCTCGGGAACGCTGGGGGTGGCGGTGGAGGTGAAGACAGGGTTGTTGTCGTTGACCGACGTGACCGTCACCGAAAGGGTTTGGATTGCCGTCCCTCCCGCTCCGTCACTGGCCGTGACCTGCACGAGGTACACGTTGTCGCCGTTGGCGTCGGTCGGGCTCTCGAAATCGGGAGCGGCGAGGAACGTCAGCACGCCCCCGGATGTGATCGCGAACTTCGCCTGATCCGCGCCGCCGGTTAGCGAGAACGTGACTGTCTGTGCCGGCAGATCGGCGTCGGTGGCCGTGACCGTCAGCACGCTGGTCGTGTTCTCGGGGACGCTGGGGGTGGCGGTGGACGTGAAGACAGGGTTGTTGTCGTTGACCGACGTGACCGTCACCGAAAGGGTTTGGATTGCCGTCCCTCCCGCTCCGTCGTTGGCCGTGACCTGCACGAGGTATACGTTGTCGGCGTTGGCGTCCGTCGGGTTCTCGAAGTCCGGCGCGGCAACGAACGTCAGCACGCCCCCGGATATGATCGCGAACTTCGCCTGATCCGCGCCGCCGGTTAGCGAGAACGTGGGCGTCTGCGCCGGCAGATCGGCGTCGGTGGCCGTGACCGTCAGCACGCTGGTCGTGTTCTCGGGGACGCTGGGGGTGGCGGTGGAGGTGAAGACCGGGGTCTGGTTCGAAAATTGGACTTTGAGCGTCGCGGCCCCCTGCGTGGACACATGGAACGTGAGTCCGCCGATGACTACGTCCGCCTGCTGAGTCCAACCGCCACCGATGTTCACCGTGTCGTCGGCATTGCGGAACACAGTCAGCGTGTTGGAGGTCGCCGCCGCGTTCGACGGTTGCGTGACGTTGAGCACTTCCTGCAGGTTTAAGGTCAGCGTGTTGGCCCCGCTTCCGCGAATGTCGATCGTCTCGATGTTCGTGAGCGTGCTGTCGGCCAGCGTGGTGAGGTTGAGCGTCAGGCCACTGCCGTCGAGCCGTAGTGTGTCGCTGCCGTTCCCCCCGTCGATGCGGGCGAATGTCGTGGTGGAGACCGCCAGCACGTCGTCTCCCGCACCCCCGTAGAGGACGTCGGCCCCGCCGTTCCCGACGATCGTGTCGTTGCCACGCCCGCCAACCAGAACATCCACCGCCGCGCTGCCGGTCAGCGTGTCGGCATTCGTCGTCCCGACCTGCGTGGCGCTGTTCGTGAAGTTCCCGCCGAACACCACGTAGCTCTGACCCGAGTACAACCCGTTCGGATCCGCCCCGAAAGCACCGATCAGCAGGTCGGCAAAGCCGTCCCCGTTCACGTCCCCCGCTCCGCTCACCGAATTGCCGGAGTAGTCATACGCAGCCAAGCCATTGACCACGAACCCGGTCGTCCCGTCGAGCGCGAAGAGTTCGATCCGCCCGTCCGCCGCCTCTCCACCGGCCGTATCGAGCGCGGCCAGGTTCGTCTGCCCCCCGAACACCACGTAGCTTTGACCGGAACGCGTCCCGTTGGGATCCGCACCCAATGCGCCGATCAACAGGTCGGCGAAGCCGTCCCCGTTCACATCGCCCGCGCCGCTCAATGCGTAATAGCCGGAATAGTCGAGCGAAGTAAGGCCATTGAGCACGAAGCCGGTCGTCCCATCGAGCGCTGAGAGATTGATCCGCCCGTCCGCCGCTCCCCCGCCCGCTGTATCGAGCGCGGCCAGGTTCGTCTGACCCCCAAACACCACGTAGCTCTGACCGGACTGCGACCCGTTGGGATCGGCACTCCATGCGCCGATCAGCAGATCGTCGAAGCCGTCGCCGTTCACGTCCCCCGCTCCGCTCACCGAAAGGCCGGAGTCGTCACCCGCAGTAATGCCATTGAGCACGAAGCCGGTCGTCCCATCGAGCGCCGAGAGATTGATCAGCCCGTCGGCCGCTCCCCCGCCCGCTGTATCGAGCGCGGCCAGGTTCGTCTGACCCCCGAACACAACGTAGCTCTGACCCGAGTACGACCCGTTGGGATCGGCCCCAGGAGCGCCGATCAGCAGGTCGGCAAAGCCGTCGCCGTTCACGTCCCCCGCTCCGCTCACCGAAAGGCCGGAGTCGTCACCCGCAGTAATGCCATTGAGCACGAAGCCGGTCGTCCCGTCGAGCGCCGAGAGATTGATCCGTCCGTCCGCCGCTTCCCCGCCCGCCGTATCCAGCGCGGCCAGGTTCGCTGGTCCACCGAACACCACGTAGGTCTGACCGGAGATCGACCCGTTCGGATTGGCACCCCGTGCGCCGATCAACAGGTCGGTAAAGCCGTCCCCGTTCATGTCCCCCGCGCCGCTCACCGACCAGCCAGAGCCGTCGCCAGCAGCCAGACCATTGAGCACGAAACCGGTCGTCCCATCGAGCGCTGAGAGATTGATCCGTCCGCGGCTTCCCCGCCCGCCGCATCCAGCGCGGCCAGGTTCGTCTGCCCCCCGAACACCACGTAGCTCTGACCGGACTGCGACCCGTTGGGATCCGCATGCGATGCACCGATCAGCAGGTCGGCGAAACCGTCCCCGTTCACGTCCCCCGCTCCGCTCACCGACTTGCCAGAGTAATCGCCCGCAGCCAGGCCGTTGAGTACGAAGCCGGTTGTTCCGTTGAGTGCCGAGAGATTCAGGCTGGCCTGCGTCCCTTCCACAGTGCCGAACACCAGATAACTTGTGCCCGCATCAGTCCCGGTGCTCGGATCCGCAAAAAGCGCCCCGATCAACAGGTCGTCCAGCCCATCGCCGTTCACGTCTCCCGCATTGGCCACCGACTGGCCCGATCGGTCACCCGCAGCACCGCCGTTGAGCGCAAAACCCGCCGTGCCGGTGCCGCCGTTCGCGGCGAGCAGGCTGCTCAACTCGAACGCAGAAGATGAAGATGAGTGATTACCGAAATCCTTGTTGGCCAGCACATCACCCGGCAGCACGTTGAGACTGTAATAGCCCGGAGAGGCCGGTGCCGTTTGCGTCCAGCCGCTCTGCGGAATCTGTCGCACGACGTACGTGGTCTGGGGCAGACCGGCAAATGAATACGCGCCGCCGGCGGGGGTCACTTGTGACTTCTCGGCAGACGAAATGATCAGCGACCAACTGGTGAGTGTGCCGACATCGCCCCCCTCGTCGTCGCTGAATTCCAGGATCCAGGTGCCATTCGGATTCTGGCCATCCAACTTGGACAGCGGCTCCTCGGGACGGTAACTGCTGCCGAACGGGGCGGTTCCGGCGGTAATCGCCGTGCCGGCTTCATCGTCGAGGATCGTGTTGCTGAAGTTGTCGGCGCTGCCTCCGACGTCGGTGAATAACTCGATTCGCGTGCCCGCCGGACTGATCAGGTACACTTGAACGTCTTCGTCCCAGGTATGCGTCATGTTGAGCTTCACATTCACGTCGGTGATGACGCCGGGAACGTTGCTGACAGAGTCGGTGGAGCGCCGCGTATCGACGTCCGCGACGCTCACGGGGACATTCGTCGACGAGATCGTGGTTGTGCCCGCATCGAGGGCCCCGTTGTTGTTGCTGTCGAGGTAAACCGTCCAGCCGGAAAGCCCCGGCTCGCTGTTGTTGGCGCCGTTGCCGTTGGTGTCGTTGAACACCGTTCCGCTGATGGTGCCGGGCTTCATGGCCAGGATCGCCGTGCCCAGCGCCAGTACATCGACTCGCGGAAAGTTCAGCCCGGTGTTGGCGACGTTGTCGTTTTCATTGTCTCCGTCGTTGATGGTTGTTGCCGAATCCCTCAGCAGTTTTTCGAATTCGTCGAGCGTCAGCCGGCGCCCAAGCGTCTGGACCGCCAGTTCCTGGGCCAGTGCCGCGATCCCGGCGATGTGGGGCGCCGCCTGACTCGTGCCGTGATAGGTCACGATGCCCCCCGACTGGTTGGCGCCGGTTATGGGCGCCCCGGGCGCCATGATGTCCAGCAGGTACTGGTCGCGCTGCGAAAACGGGGTGATGCGGTCTGGTCCGGTCGTAAAGGCGGTGGACCCGTCTCCATAGGACACGCTGCCGATATTCGAGTCATACACCGCGCCGACGGAAATGACGCTGGGGTCGGCCGCGATGACGTTCAATCCCTGCGTACTGCCGACCGAGTAGAAGGAGTTGCCGGCAGCTACGGACACCATGATGTCCAGGTTGGCCAGCGCGGCGAACTCGTCGGAATAGGGCAAATCGTTGACGTGGTAACCGACGTTTCCGTACCCCAACGACATGTTGACGCTGGCGATGTTGTACGTCGCGGCATGGGACACGACCCATTGCAGGGCTTCTTCGATATCGGCATCGCTGGCACCGGGATTTGGGCCGTCCGGAAAGATCTTCAGGTGAATGATGCCCGCCCCTGGCGCCATACCGGTGTACGTTCCGTCGCTGGATGTCGCGATGCTGGTCACGTTCGACCCGTGTCCATTCGTATCCGAGGCGTCCGAGTCGTTCGTGCCCGAAAAATCATAGCTGAACACGATTCGATCGGAGATGTTGTTGCTGTCATTATCCGGCCCGAAAAACGGGTGGTTGAGGTCGATGCCAGTGTCAAGCACGACGACAGCGAATCCACTGCCGTCGATTCCCGGAAATCGGGGATCGGCGCGGAAGTCGTCGAGATTGATGAGCGGACCAGACTCGACCGTGTTGATGGAGGCGTTTCCGTCCCCCTGCTGACCACTGGCAGAGACTGCAACCGCGTCCAGGTAATTGAGCACGTCCGCGCGACCGGTCGTCGTCAATGTGCCTAGAACCGCGTCGATCTCCGCCTGAGAGATCGCTCCCGGTGCAACCGGTTGCAGTTCCGACCCTTGAAGCGGATCGGGCGCGGCGAGCATTGTCCGCGGTTCCAGAAACTCGACCTGCGTCGAAATCGCGGCGACCCAGGTCGCGGCAGCGATCCGCAATTGCCGATGGTGCAGGTTGCGACGATTTCGCCGCACGACGCGGTAATAGCCGTTTCGCAGCTCGGTCAACCAATGTCGAATTCGCATGATTCCTCGGTTTTCTGTGAGCCGCTGGATTGTCAGAATTACGCGGATGAAATGTTCGTGGACGCGTTATCTTCGTTGGACGCACCCCCCCGACCCCCCCCCTTCCTAAGGGGGGGATTCGCTGGTCGAGGCGAAGCCTCGTTCTTTTCTTTTTCCCCTGAATCCCGAATCCTGAATCCCGAATCCTCTCCTCCAGCGGCTAAAATCCACACTACGGACCCACGCTCAGCGTCCGCCGGATTTCATCGGTCTTGAAGCCCAGCGCCGATGGACGCCGCACGCCGGGCAGTACCACCACGTCGTACAGCTCGCGAATAACCCCTTGCAGCCACAGCCAGTGGACCAGGTCGCCGCTCTTGAGGTCGATCACGCACAGCCCGCAGTGCGCTTCGGCATCGTGTGATTTCAGGTTGTCGTCGAGGGCCAACCCCTGGAACGTGCGGTTCTCGCGGCACAGCGACAGACCCACCACCGCGTAGTCGCCGACAAACGACAGCCCCCGCAGATAGCCGGGACAGAACGTCAGCGGCTCGAATTTTCCGGTCGTCCGGTCGACCCGCCCGAAGGAACCTGTGCCGGAATCCAGCAGCCACAACTGATCGCGGTAGATGCGCGGCGAATGTGGCATCGACAGCCCGCTGGCGATGGTCTCGTTGGTGCGCACGTCGAGCACGCAGCCGCCATCCCGCCGCCGGTCGCGCCAGCCGTCGGCCACGTCGCTCTGACTGACGGCGGTCACATACGCCGGCCGTCCGTTCTCGAGCGCCAGCCCGTTCAGGTGGCAGCGGTCTTCGGCCGCCAGCTTCGACAGGAACGGCGGCCGCCACAACGGGACGAAACTGTGCTTGTCGCTGATCGTCGCCAGACAGCCGAACAACGTGTTGACGAACACGACTTTCCCGTCGGCGTCGACCGCCACGTCGTGAATGTCGAGATCGCCGATGACGTAGCCGACCCGCGGAACGTAGACGCGATCGAACCCGTTGGCAGCCTCTCCGGGGGGGAGCGCGTTCTCGAACCGCCAGAGCTGATACAGCGACGTCATCCACAGCGTCTGCCCGTCGCCCCACAGTCCCAGGCAGCGGTTGAATGTCCGCTCGAACAGCGACAGCCGCCCGTCGGGCTGGAGGCCCGCGAGAAACAGTTTGCCCGTCTGATAGGTGGTGAATGCGAGACTGACGCGCTGTTCCGCCAGCCAGGCGGTGAACTGGCGGGACGCCAGCACTTCCAGGAGCGGCGTGTCAGAAGATGAGGGCACCGAGGGCAAGTCGCTCGTCGTCATGAGACAAGCAGCCTGGCTGGTATTCAAGGTGCCCGCGACGGCCCGCGTCCCCTACAACGTCGCGGGGCTGCTCGACTGGTCGGCGCTGGAGCCCAACCTCAACCCGATCGCCGCCGTCGGCCCGAACCCCACGGCCGATCAGGTCGCCAATGTTCCCGCGATCGCACCCCCCGGCGCGCTCGAGACGGCGATCGAGTTGCCGTATCACCTGACCATCTCCCCCAACCGCGACGCGACCTGGGACCACCGCCTGGGTCCTTTTACATCGCGCGGACGGACCGAGCTGTGGCACACGCGACTGTGGCGCAAAACCGCCGCTGGCCCGGCCGAGCCAACCCACGACGCCCCCGCCCTGCTGCGCGCGATCTGGTCGCCCGACTATAGTTCGGGCGCCTTTCCCGACCCGAAAGCCCGTGACAACGACCTCTTCCGCACCGCGATGTCGGCCAACGACCGGCACCAGATCGTGATCCTGACGTCGGCCTTCCACGGCTACGAAGTCGAGATCAACTTCCTGGGCCTGGGCGGGCTCCACGCGCTCGCCGCGGGCCTGCTCAGCGGGGCCATCGACCGGGTGCCGCGGGGAACGTTCACGTTCACCGAAACCTACGTCCCGCAGCCGTTCGGAGCCGAGTTGCTGATGCTCTCGCCGCTGGGAGGCTGGCTCAGATCGCGCGGGCACTGGAACCCGCCCAAGCGGTCGCGGCCCATCGTCTTCCATCCCCGGCCCAACTTCAATGACCTGCTGCAGAACCTCGCCGTCATCCCGAGGATTGCCGCCGGGGGGGCCGTCGTGCCGGCGCCCGCGGCCTTCTTCGAGGAAACGCTCAACCTCTCAGAATGGATACACGTCGCCACGCAGGGGCGCGACCATTACGTGCGAATCGTTTACGAGGGCGAGCTCTGGCCGTTCCGCCACCGTGCAGCGCTCGTCAAGGTCACCGAGCGGAAGTTCGAAGACAACGGCACGACCGTGGGCGCCTATCTGATTCAGCGCATGTTCATCATCGTGCGTGAACCCGTCAAACAATACGCCGCGTCGGCGCGCGCGACGCCGTTCCGACAGGTCCGGCTGACCACGCTCGTGACCCCCGACATTGCCGACCCGCTTTCGACCCCGACGCCGATCGCGAACACGGGGCAGACGTTCTGGGTCGAGGTCACGACCGGCCCATCTCCAATCGATCGCGCCCCCTTCATGTTCCATGCCGTGGGGACCGACGTCGCCGGACACGACGTCGATTTCACAGTCCCGCTCATGTTCGTCTCGCTCGACGACACCGACAACCACCGTCCGGCGGTCGCGCTGGGCTACAACTCCCCGGCCTTCTTCGACCGCCGCGTCGCCCTGGTGCCGGGCCAGAAGCTGGCCTTCGCCGCACCTGACCCCGCCGCGGCCACCGACAACACGCGGCTCGTCGCCCGCAAAGTGCATCTCGTGGCCGACGCCGCGGGCGGTCCTCCTCCCATGCTCGCCGCCCTTGTGCAGGTGCCGCAGGTGCAGGAACTGCTCGGCACCGACGGGGCCACCACGATCCGCCACTTCGCCGGGTACCTCTCCAGCGACTTCGATGCCGCGAGCGGCGTCTTCGCGGAGATCGCCAAAATCAACCCTGGGGCTGCCACGGCGGCCAACCCCTTCGCGGCCGTGACCGCCGACACCCTGGGCGTGGCCTTCAGCTCCGAAAAGGCCGGGGGCTTCGCCACGCCGAACCTCGGGATCTCGAGCTTGACCCGCAAGCACGGTCCGGTCGCCGGCAAGGTCGCCGACGCTGTGGCAGACAGCTTCGACCCGTCGGCATTCTTCGGTAAGGGATTGGCCAGACTGTTCGGCACCTTCGACCTGGCCGACCTGCTGCCGCCGGCCACGCTCGGGCAGAATGCCCCCAAAATGGTGACGACGACCAAGGACATTCCCGGCGGCAAGCAGGTGGTCACCACGCTCGACTGGAAGCCTGCGTTTCTTGAGCCCACCGGTCGGCTCGCCGCCGGCAAGGTTACCGAGATCATCAAGAATGACAAAGGAACCAGCGCCCTGGCGATCCACGGCGAAATCGTCAAGCAACTCAAGACCGGCGGCCCCCCCGACCCCGGCTCGTTCACGATGACCGGCACGCTTAACAACTTCCAGGTCGGCGTGCTTAGTTCGGTCTATATCCACTTCTCCATGTTCTCGTTCACCGCGAAGTCGGGCCAGAAGACCGACGTGACGGTGAGCCTCGACCCGGAGCAGCCCGTCGAGTTCAGGGGGGATCTCGCTTTCATCGAAGAGTTGCGCAAGGCGATCCCGCCCGGATTATTCGGAGACGGCCCGAGCCTCGACATCACCCCCCAGGGAATCCGCGCGGGGTTCTCATTCGCGCTGCCGCCGGTGTCGGTGGGGGTCTTCGCGCTGAAGGATGTGAGCCTCGGCGCCGCGCTCACGCTGCCGTTTATCAGCGGCAAGCCGGTGTTCGACTTCAACGTGTCGGAACGCCAGCATCCGTTTCTGCTGGCGGTGTCCCTCTTCGGCGGCGGCGGGTTCTTCCACCTGCAGCTCGACACGGCGGGGATCAAGCTGCTCGAGGCCGCCTTCGAATTCGGCGCGGCGGCGGCCATCGACATCGGCGTGGCCAGCGGCGAAGTCCACATCATGGCGGGCATCTACTTCGCCATGCAGCGCAAAGAGAACAGCACCGATCTGGCCTGCATCCTCTCGGGCTACCTGCGACTGGGGGGTTCGCTCAGCGTGCTCGGCCTGATCAAGGTCTCGGTCGAGTTCAACCTGAGCTTCACCTACGACAGCGTGAAGGACAAGGCCTACGGCCGCGCTACGCTGACCGTCCAGGTCGAGGTGCTGTTGTTCTCGACCTCCGTCGAGTTGACCGTCGAGCGTGCGTTCGGCGGGACGAGTGGCGACCCGACGTTCGCCGAGTTGATGGACACCCCGGCACACTGGGGCGAATACGCACTCGCGTTTGCCTGATCGAAGGGCTTGTCATGACCTCCGAACAAACAATTCTGTTCACGGTTCTCGCGCGGGGCGTCGCCACCGACGGCCGCGCCACCGCCGTTTCCGTCTATGTCTCCCCCAGGCTCCGAGGAGCCTCGGCGCTGGGTTCCTTCCCTGATTGGCTGCACTGGACCCGGCGCCTTCACGACCACGGCCTCGTGCTCGAGTTCGCAAGCGGCGGCGCGACGACGAAAGTCGCCGTCGACAAGTCCCCGCTTCGCCCCGACCTCTGGGAGCAGATCTTCCACCAAGACACGCTGGTCCGCTCCCACGCCTTCAACGACTACACCGACCGCGGCATCCTCTCGTACCCCGTCCGCCAGGCCCTCAGCGTCCTGAAGACGATTTACCAGGAAGCCGCAGTGACCCTCGCGCTTCCCGACCCTGAAGGGTCTTCCCGCAACCGCGACGGCGGCAACCGCGACACGCTCCGCAGACTGATCGACGGCCTGGACGTCCACTGGAACGGCGACCGCGCCAAAAGCTGGCGCGACGCCGTCCGCCAGTCGTACCGCTCGATGCGCGCCAACCAGGCGCAGCAGGCCCTCTCTGGCCCGCTCGATGCCGAGGGGCTGATCGAAGCCAGCCCCGATCCGGCAGCGTTCCAGAAGGTCGCCGTGCCGTTCGCCGTCTTCCACCATATGCCAACCCCTCCGCTCGACGACCTGGTGATCGACACCGCCACGGTGCTCGATTTCCACCAGGCCCTGAGTGCCCTGAACGCCTATCCCGCTCTGCTTCGCGCCCTGGGCCTTGTGTTCGACATCGCCCTCCCCGAGGGCTTCCTGAAGCCCACGCCGCTCGGCCAGATCGGCACGGTCTCGGTCGTCCCGACGGGCTTCTCCTGGGAGACGCCGACAAAAACCCCCGCGCTCACGACCGGCTATATCAACTACACATCCGGCCAGGCTCATCTCTTCGGCAACGCGCCGCGGTCGCTTGCCGATCCCTCGGCGCCGACGTCGGTGATCGGCCTGCTCGATCTCGACGGCACCCGGTTCGGGCTCGCGCAGGTCGATGTCGACGGCGGGATGCACAAGGCGATCATGCTCGCCGAGACACTGAACAACCCCGACCCCGCACGCAACCTCGACCCCGACGCCCAGCCCGAAGACGCGGCCCACCCCGAGGTCTTCGACCCCGAGGCAACCCTTCCCTCCCTCCGGTCGGGGGGCCTGTCGCTGTACGCCGACGCCCGCGGCTTGCAGCTTCTCGACATGCTTTCGCAGTCGAAGACGTTCAACAACGCCGTCGAGTCGGGGGGCGTTCAGCACCGGCCGTTTTTCGCCGAAGACCTCGTGCGCGGCTTCCGGCTCGATGTCTGGGATTCGCGGACCGGCCACTGGCATTCCCTGCATCGTCGCGACGGTGACTACCTCATCGGTGAACTGCCGTTCCACACGACCGACGAAGAGGGCTTCATTCAGACCGCCGTCACCCAGCCCGCTAAAGGGGCGTCGCCCGAGACGAACGACCTGTACATCCACGAGGCCGTCGCCCGCTGGGCGGGCTGGAGCCTGAGCGTCAGCCGTCCTGGGAAGCACCTCAGCCGCCATGCCGATCCTGATAAGGCCGTTCCCCCAAACGCCGCCGATCCCGACTTCCTTGAAGACCAGCCCGACACCCCCTTCAAGATGACCGTCGATTACCAGGTCGTCGCCGGCAGCCTCCCCCGGCTCAAGTTCGGCGCGCGCTACCGCATTCGTGCCCGCGCCGTCGACCTCGCGGGCAACAGCCTGTTGGTTGACGACGCGATCGCCGATCGCCTCGCGCGGCTTTTCGCTCTTCCCCGTGACCCCGAGGGGTTCACTTATCTTCGCTACGAGCCTGTCGGGGCGCCGCTGCTGATCCTTTGCGACCCGCGCGGCGTCACCGATCCCGGCTCGGCCCTCGACCGCCTGGTGATCCGCACGTTTAACGCCGCTCCCGATCAGGACGCTGCCGCGGCCGACCAGGGCGCCGGCGAGCGGCACCTCGTCCCCCCGCGCACCAGCGTCGAGATGGCAGAGCGACTGGGGATGTTCGACGATGCCGCCGGCAAGCTCAAGAGTGACGCCGCGACCTGGCAGCTCATCGGCCAGCGCGACGCCGGAAAAATCCCGTCGGCTTCGTTGACGATCGCCGGCATGACCGACGACTACCCCGTTGTCTCCGACGATCGCATCGACGAACTGCCTTATCTGCCCGACCCCCTCTCGCGCGGCGCGGCGATCCGCGACCTGCCCGGCGCGCTCGTCGGATCGATCGGCCAGGTGCGCCCCGGTGCGGGTGCGTCGGGACCGATCACGTATGTCCCCCTGAGCGACCCCAACCCGAGGCCCGGCTCGGCCACGCTGATCAGTTTCGGCGGCGAGGCCGACTGGCAGGGGACGGTGGGCTTCCGTCTTGCGCTGGAAGAGCCTCCGCCAGGCCCAATCGAACCTGCACCGACCTGGGATCCCGCGGCGCGGGTGCTCACGGTGTTCCTGGCGAAGGGGCAAACCAGGGTCGTCCCGGTCACCAGCTATATGACTCCCGAGGACCTCAACCTGATGGGGGTCTGGCAATGGCTCAGGGGATTTGTCGAACGGATCACCGTGACCAACCCGCGCCCCGAATACCTGGCGCCCGGGCAGAGCGTCGATCGACTCGCGCACGTCCTGCAGCGCGCGGTCGAAGGGGGGCACTGGATGCTCACGCCGCCCAGATTAGTCACCCTGGTGCATGCCCTGCAGCAGCCGCTGGGGCGCCCCGAGTTTTGCGCGCTGCGCGTGCTGCACGAGGTGAAGCGCGAGCAGGGCAACCCCCCGCTGCAGTCCGAATCTGTGACAGACGTCGCCGACCCGAACCAGCTTGCACCGATCGTCGCCCTGCGCCGGCCGGGCGCCACCGATGCCTATCTCACAGGCGCCCTGAAAATCCACGGCGCTTCCACCGCCAAGGTCGATCTGTTTGCGTTGTGGGTCGACCCGGTCGACGACCTGTCGGCTCCCGGCCCGACCTCCATCAGCCGAACCGCTCATGTCGACGAGATCCCCCTGCCTGATCTCCGCGAGGCGATCCTGCTTGCGCCCGGAACCGACCGCCGGTCGGTCGGCCTGTACGACCCCCAGCACGACCAGATCGCGTTTATCCGCTCAGGCGACCGCTGGGGCTCGCCCGACGAGAATCAGTTCGCGTTTTTTGCCGACGCCGCGCCCAGGCACCTGCTGGGAGACGCGAAACACCATCGCGTGACCTATTCGGCCGTCGCCGCTTCGCGTTACCGCGAGTATTTCCCCCCCGACGTGCCGAACGGGTTCACCCGCGAGAGTCACCCCGTGGTGGTGGGCGTCCCCGCCTCGATTCGCCCGCTCGCCCCCGACGTGGCGTTCGTGGTTCCCACGTTCGGCTGGCAGCGACAGACCGACACCAACCTGAAGCGAAGCATCCGTTTCGGCGGCGGTTTGCGGGTTTACCTCAGGCGTCCCTGGTTCTCGTCGGGAGAAGGCGAATTGCTCGGCGTCGCCCTCTGGAGCGACACCAACGGCAACCTCACCAATTTCAACCGCGACAAGTTCAAGCCGTTCATCACCCAATGGGGCATGGACCCCATCTGGCAGACTGCCCCGCTGGGGTTCGTCCCGACCACCTCGGCCTTCCCCGACCGGGTCGCGATGGACTGCCCGGTGAGCCTCGACGAGCGGACGGCCCGGGCACCCGATGGGTCGCCCGGCAGGGTTGACGTCGTCGGGTTTCCCGCCGAGTTCGACCCCGAGCGCAAGCTGTGGTTCGCCGACCTGACCATCGATACTCCGGGCGAGACGTATGCCCCATTCGTGCGGCTGGCGCTGGTGCGTTACCAACCGCACGCCCTGGCCGATTCGAAGGTCTCGCGCGTGGTGCTGGCCGACTTCGCCCAGTTGACCCCCGACCGCACCTTGACCATCACCGCCGACCCGCATCACCCCCGAGCCCTGCGCGTGGCTGTCTCGGGCGTGGCGCCACGGGGCCCGCAGGCCGTGTTCCGCGGTTCCCGGCGATTGCACGGCAACATCGAGCGACCGACGCAGGTCCGCGTCCGCGTTCAGCGTCGCGACCCGGTGCTCGACTCCGACCTCGCCTGGTCTGATGTCGGGACCGACGTCGCCGCCATCAACGCGTCGCACGACGGTCCCACGCCGCTTGACCCCGATCTGGCCCTCTGGTCGGGAACGGTCAGGTTCGTGAAGGTTCCCGAGCCTGGCGAGTTTCGCCTGCTCGTCGAGGAATTCGAATTCATCTCGGCGAACTACAACCTGGTGCAGGACGACGTCATCAAGCACCCGAGCCGCCTGATCTACGCCGAGTCCATCGTCCTCGACACCGCCCTGGTTGGCGGCGTCTGAACACGGCCTCGCCAAACAAATTCACCCGGACAGCCGCCTTGGGTCGTATCGCACAGCGTCGGTAGCGTCAATTGATTTCGATCGTTCTGCGAACTACGGGAAATACGAGGCGCTCGGATTCCGGGCGGATGCCGCGCTTGATGTACCCTGAGCGGTCGAATGCCGAAATGGCCGCACTCCATGCGGCACCCTCCGCGATATTGAGCTTCCCGTCGCCATCTTTGTCGTACGCCGCCCGCTCGTTTTCAATCCAGTGCGCTCCAGCCACGTCGTCGCGGCGCAATGGGCAGTAGTCGTTCCATGTCCATGTTCGCGAGACCGAATCCTCCGCGTGGCGCGCTGCCCAACTCAGATCGTTGAAGCGACACCGGTAGACCTCCATCCCGTCGCGCATGAACCGGCAAATGAAAACCGGTGCTTCGCAATCCCCGATTCCGAACAGGTTGCAACATCGGCCTCCGAATTCTATTCCAGAATAGCTGACATGGTGAAAGGTCAACAGTCCCTCCGCAGTGACCTTGGGCACCTGGTGGGGTGAATAATCCGTCACTGGATAGTGGAGGCACTGATTCCCGTTCTCATCCTCGACACGAAGTTCGATATCCGTCATCGACTCGCCGGTTCCGTCGACGAATTCGAATTGGTATTCGGCCGAGGCAAAACCACCGTCCCAAATGGCGACCTGTGCAAACGAAATGAGCCCAACGACAACGATACCGGCAAGGGAAACGACCGTAATTGTACTGATCTTCACGATCCGCCCCCCCCTTCGGGACAGGCGAAGCGAACGACTCGAATCGCTGTCGTCGATAACGCCCTTGATGTTATCACAGTCAGTTGCACAGGCACCAGCCGTCCCTTCGTGTCTTCGGCAAGATTCAAGTCGTGCGGCTCCGCTGAGAAGTGACTGGGATTCAACCTTCCGAGCGCTCACGGTACAGTTGCGTTGAGTGCCTGACGGCAGTGCGGGGACAGGCGGTATTTGGCAAGTTCCAGCACCGCCAGTTGCGGTTTGAGGCTCGCGGCGATGCTGAATTATCGCCGCATAAATTCCGACATCCGTGTCCGAAACCGTCTCGGAATGAACGGTGTTCGATGGGCGTCAGGCACAGCCAGCCCTGCTTTTGCTTCTCCCGAATCCGCGGCCCGAAAAACGTCGCCGTTTCGTCGTCGATAACGTGGTAGTGCTTCACAAAGCCGCGGGCGGCGGCAAAAATGCAGTCCCAACCCAATCAGACCAGGCCGTCTGCCGGGCGCAACATCGGCATTCCGGGAGCAGACAAATGAACTGTGCAGCCAACACGACTCAGGACTGCGTTCGTTTCGAGGAGGATTCACTGGGCCCTGTGGAAATTCCGGCTGACCGCCTGTGGGGCGCGCAGACGCAGCGGGCGATCGTCAACTTCTCGATCGGCGGGTCGCGCTATCGCTGGGGACGGCCTGTGGTTCGAGCGCTGGGCCTCGTCAAGAAGTGTGCCGCCCTCGCCAACGGCGATCTGGGACAGCTTCCTCCCGCAAAGGTCGATCTGATTGTCCGCGCAGCGACAGAGGTCATCGCGGCGAAATGGGATGACGAGTTCCCGCTCGTGGTCTTTCAGTCCGGTTCGGGGACGCAATCGAACATGAACGCCAACGAGGTGATCGCCAACCGCGCTATTCAACTCGCTGGCGGCCTCCTCGGGTCGAAGCATCCCATTCACCCCAACGATGATGTCAATTGCAGCCAGTCGTCGAACGATGTCTTTCCCACGGTAATGCATATCGCCACGGTCGAAGAAATCGAGTCCTCGCTTCTGCCGGCTGTCCACGCGCTGCGCGAGACGCTTCACGCCGGGGCGAACGCCTGGGCCGGCGTGGTCATGATCGGGCGGACGCACCTGCAGGACGCCACTCCGCTGACGCTCGGACAGATCATGTCCGGATGGGTTGCCCAACTTGATCAGGCGGTCAGGGGCATCCGCCAGGCCCTGTCGGGCCTGTGTGAATTGGCCCTGGGAGGGACCGCCGTGGGGACGGGCCTCAATGCGCCGCCGCTCTTCGGCGAAGTCGCTGCGCGTCGCATCGCCGAAGAGACCGGCCGACCGTTTGTCACCGCCGCGAACAAATTTGCGGCCATCTCGGCGCACGATGCGATGGTAACCGCAAGTGCGTCGCTGCGCACGTTAGCCGGGGCCTTGCTGAAGATTGCCAATGACGTGCGCTGGTACGCGAGCGGCCCGCGGGGCGGTATCGGCGAAATCATAATCCCGGCGAACGAGCCCGGTTCTTCGATCATGCCCGGCAAGATGAACCCGACGCAGTGCGAGGCGCTGACGATGGTGGCAGTGCAGGTGTTCGGCAACGACCACGCGGTCGCATTCGCCGGATCACAGGGAAATTTTCAGCTCAACGTCTACAAGCCGCTGATCCTGCACAACGTGCTCGATTCGATCCGGCTGTTGTCTGACGGCTGCCGTTCCTTCGACGAGCGCTGTGCCCGGGGCATCGCCCCCAACGATGAACGAATCCGGCGACATCTCGAAAGCTCGCTGATGCTCGCAACGGCACTGAGCCCGCACATCGGTTACGACAAGGCCGCACAGATCGCCTTAACCGCCCACAGCGAAAACATCAGTCTGCGCGACGCGGGCCTGCGACTGGGTTACGTTACAGCGGAACAATTCGACCGATGGGTCCGCCCTGAAGTTGAGTAGGTCAGTTGAGCAGGCCAGGCTGTGGCTGACGGCAGTGCGGGGACAAGCGGTATTAGGCATGTTCCAGCACCGCCAGTTGCGGTTTGAGGTTCGCGGCGATGCTGAATTATGGCCGCATAAATTGCGACATCAGTGTCCGAAACCGTCTCGGTATGAACGGCGTTCGATGGGCGTCAGGCACAGCCTGACCGACTCGTCTACAACGCGGCGGGGGCGTATTCGTCTTTAACGGCCGACAGCCAGCGGCCTCTCTGAATACCGAGCCGAATGACTCTACCCCACGGGATCGACTGCGCAATCTTCCACGCGGCCTTCAACTCGCGGATTCGGCTGGCCCATCCGCCGCAACCAGCGAAAATGTGAACCTAATCCCGCGCTGAAAGTGCCATGTTCGGCATACCGCACGCCATATTCGCGGCACGTCGCTTCGACCACTTGCGAGATGGCCGGGTAATGGACGTGGCACACGCGCGGGAACAAATGATGTTCGATCTGAAAGTTGAGGCCCCCCAGGAACCAAGCGGCCGCCCGGCTCGACCGGGCGAAATCGACGGTGGTCTCGACCTGGTGAATGGCCCACGTGTTCTCGATGGTGCCGGTGTCCGCTCGCGGAAGGGGAAACTCAGCTTCTTCGACGCTATGCGCCAGTTGAAAGACAATGCTGAGCACCATTCCCAGGACGATTGCGGTCACGGCATAAACTGCCAGCACCACCCCGATCGAATGGAACATCAGCGGAATTCCAAACAACAGCGTGAAAAATACCATCTTGCCGGCCACAAACACGAGCAGGTCGGATCTCGTCGGTCGCGGAAAGGCATGCTCGCCGAGCCGCCCTTCGGCCAGTTGACGAAAATCGTCAAAGAAATGCCACTTCATTGCCATCATGCCGTACAGCGGCCAAAGGTAAATATGCTGCCAACGATGAAACGGCAAGCGCGGCTGGTGAGGCGACAATCGGCCCAGCAGCCCCAGTTCGATGTCGGTGTCGTGCCCGGTGATGTTGGCATAGGTGTGATGCAGCACGGCATGTTTCCAATGCCAGATGTACGAACTGCCCCCCAGGACGTCCAGCGATCTGGCCATCAGTCGATTGATCCACGGTCGATTCGAATAGGCGTTGTGGCCGCCGTCATGCTGAACATTGAACCCGATCGCAGCCGCCGACAAACCCAGCAGCGCGGCCAGGGGCAAGGCCTGCCACCAAGCCTGGGCGACGAACACCAGCAAGCCGTACGCCGCAGCGAGGCAACTGAAGAGAATGGCCGTCTTGAGGTACATCGGCCAGCAATCGCGTTCATTGTGCCCGGAACTGACGAAGTAGTCGTCGACGCGGCGGCGAAGCTCGGCATAAAAGCCGCTGTCCCTGAGGAATGTCAGTTTCTTGTCAGGGGTGGCCGCGCGCTGGGGCAGGTTCGGGGCACAATCGATTACGGGTGACTCGAGCAGAATAGTACGGTCCTCATTCAATTTGGGATGGACTTCGGTTAAAGGATACAGTTTTTTCCAGGTTCCTGCCAAGGTCATTCCCTCGGTTGCGATTCAACGAACTGCAACCGGCATTGCGATTCAGCAGCACACCGGGTAAGATTATGTCAGGCGGAAGCTGTAGTTTGAATTGGTCAGGCTGTGCGACGCCGCCGAACTGCTTTTTTTGAGGAATGGGACTGATGCCAGAGGGAACTATCAAATCGCTGACGGAAAAAGGTTTCGGGTTTATCGACACCGGAGCCGAGAAGGACATGTTTTTTCACATGTCGAACGTCGAAGGGGTGCGCTACGATGACCTGCGCGAAGGACAGCGCGTGTCATTCACCGCCGGGCAGGGGCCGAAAGGTCCGCGCGCCGAAAATGTCAAGCCCATCTGAGGCTTGAAACCGTTCAACACGCAAACAGCCGACGATTTTTGTCGGCTGTTTGTCATTTACGGGTCAAAACGGGACCGGCAGCAGGAACGCATGGTGTTCGAACAGTACGCCTTTGCCGTGCGCGCCGATGAATTGCGTGAAGAACAACAGGAACACGTACAGGACCAGCAGCGGCACCAGCACCAGCCGCGACAGCCGGCGAATCGTCGTGGCGACAAATCCGTCGCCGATCTGCCGGCCGACGAATCGGTGGAATCGTCGCAGTTCGCGACGGGCGTTGAGCCGACCGAGCGCGTCTTCGCTTGGTTTGGTCGTCGAGTCGATGCTTGCCATGCCCTGATCGACTCGATGTGCCACCGCGCCCCGCTCTTGCCACTGCGTCACGAGCATCTCCGGCGACGGCGACGCATCGGTGACGCGAACCCGCGCCCGATGGTACGCCCAGCCGGTGATCACCTTGACGGGGTAGATACTGACGATAAAGACGATCGTGACCAGCCACATCGCGTCGGCAGGCGGCAGTGCGATTTTGAAGAGGTACATGGGCAGCGCCAAGGTCAGCGTGATCAACATGGTGATCAGCCACGAGAACGGGGCATTGCGGTACAGCTCACGAATCGTTCGCAACTCGAACATCGCGCCGAATCGATTCTCGGCAGCAAAGTGTGCCTGCAAAAACGGCAACCAACTGAAAACCAGCATCAGCAGCCCCCCCCCCGACCAGCGTCGCCAGAATCGGTAGCCCTTCGGTCTTGTTCGTCGCGGCAAAGAGTGCCGTGGGAACGATCAGCCAGATCATGGCTCCTGCGTAGCCCCGCAGTCCCAGCCAGAAGTGATGCTTCAGCTTCAATTCCGACACGAATTCATGCACTGCGGAATCGGCATGCGACCAGTAGTCGCCCTCGCGCCAGCGTGCGAACAGCCAGCGGATATTCCTGATCGGGCGAACGAAAGCGCCGAGACTGCCGCCGCGGGCCAGCGCCAGGCACAGGTGGACGGCGATCACGACCGCCAGTACGACGATCAGGCGATGCAGCCCAAGCTCCAGTCGTGAGCCCGGTTCGATGAGTCGCGCATCGGCAGCGGCATTCGCCAAAAATCGCAAGGGAATGACCCACAGCGTGAGCCCCAGAAAAATCGACCCCAGCCGCGGGGCCAGGCCGACGAGCGGAAAGGCGTCGCGCAGCCGACCCGATCGCGCAACCCGGCCTTCGACCTCAAGCAGATAGCCCAGTGCCAGAAAGTTGACGATCGGAATCGCCGCAATCACAGCCAGCAGCAGAATCAGGCTGGCGATCCCGAATAATGAACGGAGCGACCAGCCGATCAGGCTGAAGCAGCGCCGCAGAAGCCCCGGACGCGGCGCGGCGACGGCGATCTTGTTCGAGCGGCTCCCTTCCTGGGAGAGGGCGGCCAGGCGATTGTCATCTTCTATCACTGCCGACGTTGGTTTCACGAGTCGCCGTCCGGCCGAGGCCTCGTGCGGCGTTTCCGTCTCGAAGAACTCGGTAATTTCGAGTGCGTCGTCGTCGCGCGGCAACTCAAAAGGGGCGATCCCGTGATCGATGGCCGGCCTGGTCGCAGGCCCTACCTGCGATCGACTCTCGGGTTCAGGACGAAAACTGGAATCTGGAGGCATGAGTAAGCTCTGTCATCATTACCCGGTCGAGCCCGCCTCTGTTTCGAGATAATCGTGAAACAGTGTTAAGCAAATCCGGGTATAATCGAATAGAAGCCTGCGACGTGTGATGCGTTCTTCGGCCCGCCAAGGAAGATATTGATAGGGAAACCGTATGTCCCGCTTGCGTCATCTGTCGAAGTTGCTGCCGCTGCTGGTGGTTTTAGGGGTCGTCGCGTTGGTCTCTTGGGCGGCCCGCAGTCCGCTGCCGGCTGCCGGGACGATTTCGGAGGTGGGGACCGAACCCGAGGACCTGGCTCAACCGGTCCAGCGGATCAATGCGGCATTCGAGCGGCGGTGGCGCGATGCCGCGATCGAGCCTGCGCAGCCGGCACCCGATTTACAGGTGCTGCGGCGATTGACGCTGGCGCTGTTGGGCACGATTCCGTCGCTCGAAGAGATCCGCCAATTCGAAGCCGACACGCGCCCCGACCGCCTCGAGCATTGGACGCGTCGACTGTTGGCCGACAAACGTTTCGCCGTCTATTTCGCCGAGAGGCTGGCTCGCAGCTACGTTGGCAAAGAAGAGGGGCAGTTCGTGATTTTTCGGCGCGACCGATTCAGCAATTGGCTGGGCGAGCAGATTCAACAGAACACGCCCTACGACAAGATCGTGGGCACGATGGTTTCGTCGACGGGTTTGTGGACGGGAAACCCGGCGACGAATTTCGTGACGGCAGCGGTCAATGACGACGGCATCGACGAGAACAAGTTGACCGGCAAGACGGTTCGGGCGTTTCTGGGACAACGCATCGACTGCGCCCAGTGCCACAATCACCCCTTCGCCGACTGGAAGCAGGATCAGTTCGAAGGACTGGCCGCGTTTTACGGTCAGGTGCAAACCAGCCTCGTCGGCATCGAAGACAAAACAACGCGCGACGGCAAACCGGTCGATTACTCAGTCGAAGACCGCCAGACGAAAGAGCAGCGGATCGTCCCTGAGGGGGTCCCGTTCCACCCGGAATGGCTGCCCGGTGAAGGGACTCGTCGCGAGCGGCTCGCGTTGTGGTTGACGCATCCCCAGAATCGGCGTTTCGAGCGGGCCATCGCCAACCGGGTCTGGGCGCTGCTCTTCGGTCGTGCGCTGCACGAGCCGGTCGACGACATTCCCGATCCCGACGATCCCAACGATCCCTGGGGCGAAGTGCTCAATTCCCTCGGGGCCGATTTTCGCGAGCATGGCTGCGACCTGCGGCGACTGATTCAGGTGATCGCGGCGTTGAAACCGTTTCGAGTCGGGTCGGAGTGGGGGGGTGAATCCGACCAGGCCTCGTTCGGTGAAGAGTTTTCGGCACTCAAGCGGGCCGAGGGCGAATGGGCGGTCTTTCCGCTGATTCGCCTGCGTCCCGAGCAGGTGATCGGCTCGATCCGACAGAGCGCCTCGATCCAGACGGCCGACGGCGACTCGCATTGGCTGTTCCGCGCGATTCGTCTGGTGCAGGAGGGCGATTTCGTCCGCGAGTACGGCGACCTGGGAGAAAATGAACTTCAGGATCGCGGGGGAACAATTCCGCAGAGATTGCTGATGATGAACGGCGAGCGGTCGGGCGAGGCGACGAAGGTCGGCCAGCTTAATGCTGCGGGTCGGATCGCCGTGCAGGCGTCAACCGATGAGAAATGCGTCGAGACGGCGTACCTGGTGTGCCTGTCGCGGCTGCCGACTCCAGAAGAATTGCAGCACTTTGTCGAACGGATGCAGAACAAACACGGCGATGACCGGAAGCAGGCGGTCGAAGACATGATTTGGACTTTGTATAACGCGACGGAATTCTCATGGAACCACTAAACGTGCGCGCTGATTTGGGAAGGCTTGATCGGGGATTGAAGGGACCAGGTTTCGATGCGGCTAAGCCGCGAGCGGCTCTGACGCGGCGCGACGCCTTGAAGTTGGCCGCCGGCCTGGGCTTGTCGTTTGCGTTGCCGGGACTCGAACTGCGTGCAGCCCAGTCACGCGGTGACGAGCGGCCCAAATCACTGATTACGCTGTGGATGGGGGGCGGCCCCAGCCAGCTCGAATCGTGGGATCCACATCCGGGGACGGCAATTGGCGGCCCCTGCACGGCCCTGCCGACCATGATCCCCAAGTTGGAGATTGCCGATCTTTACCCGCGCATGGCCGAGCAGATACATGAGCTGAATGTGATTCGCTCGATGGTCTCCAAAGAAGGAGACCACGAACGGGGAACGTATCTGCTCAAGACCGGTTATCGGCCCGATCCGACGTTGATTCATCCCTCGCTCGGCGCGATCCTCGCCCATCAGCTCCCGGCGGCCGGCGTCGAAATCCCGAGGCACATTTCCATTCTGCAAGCGCAGTGGCCCTCTCGCGGCGGATTCCTGGGAGACGACTACGACGCCTTCAAGATCTACGATCCGCGAGCGAACTTGCAAAATATGGTCAGGCGCGTCGAGAAAGACCGGCAAACTCGACGACTGCAAAGCCTGGATGTCGTCGAACAATCGTTCCGCAAGCGGCGTCGGCTCCAGGCGGAAGGCACGCTCCACCAGGACACGATTCAGCGGGCTTTGACGATGATGACCTCTGAGCAGTTGCGCGCCTTCAAGATCGACGACGAACCGGCAGCGAATCGCGCCGCCTACGGCGACACGTCGTTCGGCGTCGGCTGTCTCGTCGCCCGGCGACTGGTCGAAGTCGGTGTTCGAGCCATCGAGGTCAACCTGGAGGGGTTCGACACGCACGCAAAAAACTACGAGGGGCAAAAGACGAATGCGGCGATTCTCGATCCCGCCTTCGCCGCCCTGATTCAGGACCTGAAAGCGCGCGACCTTCTGGAGAGTACCGTCGTGTTGTGCATCGGTGAATTCGGCCGCACGCCGAAAATCAACCCGCTGGGGGGCCGCGACCACTGGCCCACTGGTTTCTCGTGCGTAGTCGGGGGGGGCGGTTTTCACAAGGGATTGTTGATCGGCGAAACCGATCATACCGGAACTAAAACCAATCCCGACGACCCGATCGAGGTTCATGACCTGTATGCAACGATATTGCACACACTCGGCGTCGATTACGCCAGGGAACTGAACACTCCCATCGGCAGGCCGATGGCGCTGTGCAAAGGGCAGCCGATCGATCGGTTGCTGGTGTGATCGGCGGTTCATAGAATGCCGTCCTCATGAGTCAGTCGACGGGTTCTGCCGCCTCTTTATTCGAAACGATCGCCATTGTCGGAGTGGGCCTGATCGGCGGTTCGCTGGCGGCTGCCATCAAGCGTCGTAAGCTGGCGCGCCAGGTCATCGGTGTGGGGCGGGACCGGTCGCGGTTGGACGAGGCTCGAGTGCGGGGCCTGATTGACGAATCGGAAACCGATGTCACGGTCGCGGCTGCACGGGCCGACTTGATCGTGTTCTGCACGCCCGTCGACCGCATCGCCGCCGGAGTCCGCGAAGCGGCACCGCACTGCCGATCGGGTACGATCGTGACCGATGTCGGCAGCGTCAAGGGGCCGATTTGCGACGAATTGGCGACCGGGATGCACGGTGCTGGTTTTCCCAGTGGCGTCGAATTCGTCGGCTCGCATCCACTGGCCGGTTCTGAGAAGCAGGGGTTCGAATTCGCCGATGCGGAACTCTTCGTCTGGAGGGTTTGCGTTCTGACTCCACAAGAAGGTACTTCGCAGCCCACGCTCGAGCGACTGCGGAAATTCTGGGAAGCTGTGGGTTCGACGATCGTCGAGATGTCGCCGGACGCGCACGACAAAGCCGTCGCCGAGACGAGTCATCTGCCCCACGTCGTGGCCGCCGCGCTGGCGTCAACGCTCCAGCACCAAAACGCCATGCTGGCCGCCAGCGGCTTTCGCGATACGACGCGAGTGGCCGGGGGCGACCCTGATTTATGGACGGCGATCCTCTTGGCGAACGCCGAGTCGATCGTCGCCAGTTCTGAAAAATTCAGCGAATCGCTGCGCGCCCTTCAACAGGCGTTGCGGAGTCGCGACGCGGTTCAGGTCAAGGCGCTGTTGACCGCGGCGAAGCAGCAGCGCGAATTGATCGCCGTCGATAGCGGGCCGTCAAATCAATAGATCGTAGAGAGAGGTTCAGGGACCGAGATGATGCTGTTGGAAATCGAGATACAACCGGCAGCCCGCCTGCCCGATCGCGAAGGGGCGCGCGTGCAGGCTCTGTGCCAGGCTTTGGGCGGCACGTCGATTGCCGTCGTTCGGGCCGCGCGGTCGTTTTTGATCGAGGGCGATCTGACCCCGGCCGCGATCGATCAGATCGCCACAGGCTTTCTGGCCGACACGGTCGTCGAAACCTGCGAAGTTCGGGTATTGCATGGTGCGGGTGCGGCGAGCATAGCCGCGGCGACGGCACCGACTTCACAACCGCTCTTGAATGTTCTCTACAAACCGGGTGTGACCGACAACGTTGCCGACAGCGTCAGGCGCGAACTGATCGAACGCGGGCATGCCGTCAAGGCCGTGCGAACCTGCCAGAAATACTGGTTCAATGCCGACGCGACCGAAGCCGATTTGAAGCGGGCGGCAACGAAGGTGCTGGCCAACGATGCCATTCAACAGGTCGTGTGGGGCACGCTCGAACTCGAGACGCTGTCGCTGGGTTCCGATTACGATTTTCGGCTGGTCAGCGTCGCGCTGGGCGCGATGGGCGACGACCGGTTGCAGCAATTGAGTCGCCAAGGGCAGCTCTACTTGAATCTGGCGGAAATGCAGACGATCCAGCGGCACTTCGCGTCGCTGGGGCGCGATCCGACCGACGTCGAACTGGAGACGATCGCTCAAACCTGGAGCGAACATTGCTCGCATAAGACGCTGCGGGGCCGCGTGAAGTATTCCGACGGTCAGCAGGAGATTCAATTCGAGAACCTTCTGAAGGAAACCGTCTTTGCGGCGACGGCCGAGATTCACCGTCGACTCGGGGCTGACGATTGGTGCGTCAGCGTGTTTCAGGACAACGCCGGGGTCGTGACGTTCGACGCCGCTCAGCACGTGTGCATGAAGGTCGAAACGCACAATCACCCTTCGGCCCTGGAACCTTACGGCGGGGCCAACACGGGTCTGGGTGGGGTGATTCGCGACCCCATGGGAACGGGACTGGGCGCGAAGCCGATTTGCAATACCGATGTCTTTTGCTTTGCGCCCCCCGATCTGCCTTTCGAGCGGTTGCCGGCCGGGGTGCTGCACCCGCGCGTGATCGCCAAAGGCGTTGTCTCGGGCGTCCGCGATTACGGGAACCGGATGGGAATCCCGACCGTCAATGGCGCGATTTTCTTCGACGAACGCTATTTGGGAAACCCTCTGGTCTACTGCGGCAACGTGGCCATGCTGCCCGTAGGGATGGAAAAAAAACAGGTTTCGCCGGGCGAACTGATTGTCGCCGTCGGCGGACGAACCGGCCGTGATGGAATTCACGGAGCGACGTTCTCGTCAGCCGAGTTGACGCACGAAAGCGAAAACCTGTCGGGAGGCGCCGTGCAGATCGGGAACGCCATTACCGAGAAAATGGTCGAGGATGTGCTGCTGCAGGCCCGCGATTTGGGGCTCTACACGGCGATTACCGACTGCGGCGCCGGTGGGTTTTCGAGCGCCGTCGGCGAAATGGGGGCCGAGACCGGGGCCGAAGTCTGGCTCGACAAAGCCCCTCTCAAATACTCGGGCCTGTCGTACACGGAAATCTGGATTTCTGAGGCGCAAGAGCGCATGGTGCTTGCCGTTCCGCCGGCGCGATGGGACGAATTCGAGCAACTGTGCCGTTCAGAAGGGGTCGAGGCGACCGCCATCGGCCGATTCACCGATACGCGGCAACTGGTGCTGAACTACCAGGGAACCGAAGTCGGTCGGCTGAGCATGGAGTTTTTGCATGACGGCCGGCCGCCGGTCGTTCGCGATGCGGTCTATCAGGCCCCGCCGGTCCGGGAACTCGTTCTGCCGCACAGGACACGCTACAACGACGACCTTGTCAAAATCCTGGGCTCGCTCAACGTGTGCAGCAAAGAGTGGGTCATTCGGCAATACGATCACGAAGTGCAGGGGGGCAGCGTCGTGAAACCGCTCGTCGGCTTAGCCAACGACGGACCCTCCGACGCCGCAGTGGTACGCCCCGATCTCAAATCGCAGCGCGGCCTGGTCGTCTCCAACGGCATGAACCCGCGCTATGGCGATCTCGACCCGTACTGGATGGCCGCCTCGGCGATCGACGAGGCGGTCCGCAACGGCGTTGCCGTCGGGGCCGATCCCGACCGCATTGCGATTCTCGACAATTTCTGCTGGGGCAATACCGATCGTCCCGAAACGCTGGGCAGCCTCGTCCGCGCGGCGCTTGGCTGTCGCGACGTGGCAATCGCGTATGGCACGCCGTTCATCAGCGGTAAAGACAGCCTGAATAATGAATTCTCGCACGTCGACCAGCAGGGGCAAAAACAGACGGTCGCGATTCCGCCGTCGCTGTTGATCAGTGCGCTGGGTCAGATCGACGACGTCCGCCGGGCGATCACGATGGATCTCAAGGAAGCGGGAAATCTGCTGTTTCTCGTGGGTGTGACGCGCGACGAACTGGGGGGCAGCCATTACGCGCTCGTCAACGGCCTTGACGGGGGAACGGCGCCGATCGTCGATCTCGAACTGGCGCCGATTCTGTTTCGAGCCGTCCATCTGGCGATCGATGCGGGATTGGTTCGCAGTTGCCACGACCTGAGCGAAGGCGGGTTGGCCGTGGCGCTTGCGGAAATGTGTTTCGCGGGGGGCCTGGGAGCCGAGGTCAGCTTGCAGGCTCTCAAGGCCGATTCCGGTCTGGACGACGACGCGGTGCTCCTCTTTTCAGAGAGCAACACGCGGTTTCTGGTGGAAGTACCCGTGGCTGCGGGTTCGGAATTCCAGGAACTCCTCGACGGGCTGCTCGTGACTCCGCTGGGAACCGTAGTCGCCTCGGAGACGCTGGTCGTACTCGGCAACGATGGCCAGACCGCCGTCATCGAATCGTCGTGGGCCCGGCTGAAGCAAGCCTGGCAGCAGCCGCTGGATTGGAGCTGAGCGCGCTCCCGCCATTCAGATGATGGGAGTTGCAATACCGGGCGAAGAGTGAGACCATTCGGGCTCCCCGGCAAGGACGAACGAATGACGAACCCGACTGATGACTTTCAAATCGAATGGCACGGCAATTGTGTCGTTGTGATTCCTGCGAAAAACGCAGAAGACCTTCGTTGGGAATTGATCGATCAGGCCGCCGAGGTGGTCATGGCTCCGCTGAAGAAGACCGCCATGCCGATCATCGTGTTCGACTTAAGCGCGATCAAGTATTTTGGCTCGGTTTTTCTGTCGCTGCTGTTAAAGTGCCATAAGGCGGTCAGGACGCGCGGCGGCAAACTCGTTCTCTGCGGATCGAGCGATATGGCTCGTGAACTGCTGGGAGTGACCGCGCTGGATACGCTGTGGGCTGTGTACGACACGCGTCAGGAAGCACTCGAAGCCCTGGCGAATTGACGGCGCTTGCAGACCGTGCGCCCGGGATTTTCGCCGTAATAAAGAAGCCACTTCGCTCGTTTCCAACATCAGGGGAACTGCCGCGCGGCGTATTGCGTCCAAACCAGTGGCAGGCCGATGCCCGGACTGTTGATGGAACCAATCAGGAGCGATTGCCATGCATCCATGCCGCACGCTATTCGCGGGTTTGAGGTCGAACCGTTGGATCTCGGGTTGCTGCTCGTTGAAAGGCCAATGGGAAGCGTCACCGTTCAACGGGTGCGCGATGGCTCTCATGGGGTTGATTCTCGCAACTCTGATTGGGGCAGCGCAGGCCCAGGTGATCATTGTCGATCAGTCGCGGCGCATCATTTTACCCCATCCCCCTGTGCCACGCCCGTCCCCTGGCTTCTCGTCGTACAAGATTCGCACGGTCGACGTGCAGGCTTCGATTCGCGATCAGTCGGCCAAGGTTCAGGTGTCGCAAGTCTTTCAAAACACCGGCAGTGCCGTCCTCGAAGCGCAGTTCGTCTTTCCGCTTCCCGAAAATGCAGCGATCAGCGGGCTGACGTTGCTGGTCGATGGGAAAGAGTTGACGGGCAAGCTGCTCAAAAAAGAGGACGCGCGCCGCATCTACGAAGAGATCGTCCGCCGTCGGCAGGATCCGGCCCTGCTCGAGTACATGGGGCAGGGGATGTTCCAAACCAGCGTCTTCCCCATCCAGCCGCAGGCCGAGCGAACGGTCGAAATTCGGTACACCCAGCTTCTGAAAAAAGACAATGGCTTGATCGACTTGTCGCTGCCGATCGGCACGACGAAGCACTCGAACCACCCGATTGAGACGATGAACATTACGGTCCGCGTCGAGGCGGCCGACCAGATCAAGACGATTTACAGCCCGACGCACCAGCTTGACATCCAGCGCGCCGACAACAATCACGCGGTCGCCAAACTCTCACTCCGCGACGCCTTCAGCCCCGACGATTTCCGGTTGCTGTACGGAACCGTGAACGGATTGGTGGGAATGAACGTCGTCAGTTATCGGCCCAATGAAACTGACGACGGCTATTTTCTGCTGCTCGCCAGTCCCGAGGTCAAAAGCGCCATGGCCGAGCGGGTCGGGAAGACGATGGTGTTCGTGTTCGACAAGTCCGGCAGCATGAGCGGCAAAAAAATCGAGCAGGCGAAAGAGGCGCTCAAGTTTCTGATCAATCAGCTCAAGCCGGGTGACACATTCAACATTGTGGCTTACGACTCGGCGGTTGAGGCGTTTCGGCCGGAACTGCAGCGTGCCGACGATGCGACGATCAAGGCGGCTCTCGGATTCGCCGACGGACTCTACGCCGGCGGCAGCACCAACATCGACGGGGCCTTGCAGACGGCCCTCAAAATGCTCACCGACGCGAAGCGCCCCACGTATGTGCTGTTCATGACCGACGGACTGCCGACGGTCGGCGAATTGAACGAACAAAAGATCGCGGCGAACGCGAAACAACTCAACGCCGCCAACGCACGGCTGTTCGCATTCGGGGTGGGCTACGACGTCAATGCGCGATTGCTTGATCGGCTGGCGCACGATCAGCGCGGACAGTCGGCCTACGTCCGGCCGAACGAAACCATCGAAGCCCATATCGCGGCGCTCTACAACAAAATCGGGTCGCCGATTCTGACCAATCTGGCCGTGAATCTCGAATACGACCGGGTCATCCCGGCCGGTGCCGCAACTCCGATTTCGCGCACCTATCCCCGGCAACTCACCGATTTGTTTCAAGGGGAGCAATTGGTGTGGGTCGGCCGCTACAAGTACGGCGGGGCCGTGAAAGTCTCGATGACCGGCGCCGTGGGGTCCGAAAGCAAGTCGTTCACGTTTCCGGCAACGCTCGCCGAGACTTCGATCGACGAATCCAACGGATTCGTCGAGAAACTCTGGGCCACCCGGCGGATCGGCGAGATTATCGACGACCTCGATTTGCGCGGACACAACCAGGAACTGGTGGACGAGCTCGTCCAGCTCTCGATGCGGCACGGGATCATCACCCCGTATACGTCGTTCCTGGCCGATGAAAACGTGAGACTGGCCGATCGCGTTGAGAACAACCGGCGCGGGTATACGAGACTGTCTCGCGATTTGTCGATAGTCGACGGCAAGCCAGGTGTAGCGCAGCGCGAGTTCAAGGGGGGTTTGCAGTCGGCGGACCGAGCGAGATCGACCCCGGCCGCAGCGGGAATGGCTATGGGCGGGGGCGGCATCGGCGGCAGTGGGCTGGGTGGGGCGCGTCTCAGTGCAAAGGCAGATGAAGCGCGAAAGCGATTCAGCGCATCGAGTGGTCGTGCCGCCATCACTCAGGACGCTGAGGGCGAAGTCGAAGTTCTGGATGCCGTCCGCAACGTGGGTCAGAAGACGTTCTTCTATAAAAACAAGCAATGGCAGGACTCGACGGTGTCCCCCGACCAGGAGAAAAACGCGAAGCACATCGTGCAGTTCAGCGACGAGTATTTCGAGTTGGCCGCGCAACACGGCGGGACGCTCGCCAAGTACCTGGCGTTCGACGAACCGGTCCTGGTCAGCCTCAACGGCAAGCCGTACCTGATCGCGCCGCCGACCGCTGACACCAACGACAAATGACGGCCGGCGGGCGCGGCCGGCGGCCCGTTTAGCCGCGAGCCGCAGGCGAGCATTGGTTTTTTGAATACTGCTCGCCTGCGGCTCGCGGCTAAACGTCATTCGAATACTCGGTTTCGTCGCATTTCCAGCGCTGCTTTGCATCCACACCCTGTGTTGATGTAAATTATCCAGTTGGCAAAGCTTGCATGAACACTTTAGTCCCCGCAGACGTTCAAATCTCGCCAGTCTGCCGGAATCGCGTTCAACCAGTTATTCGAGTTCAACAAACACGATGATCGAAAATTGTGAACGGCTCCGCCGATTTGCCATTGAAATGGCTTTGATTGCGGTGGTTGGCCTGTTTCCCCTGGGACAGGTTCGGGGGCAGGAACCCGCAGCGAGCGCTGCGCCGCAGCCGCCGGCGGCCGTTCAGAGCGAATGGGAACGGTTGATTTACGTCCCCTATCGAAATCTGAAGCAGGTTTTCGAGAAGGAAGACTCGACGGTGCTGATGCCGTACGGCCGGTTTCTCAAGCTCTGGGAGCGACTGCAACGCATCGATCTGTCCCAGCCGGCCAAACCACCGGTCAACGCCGTCATCACGAGTGCCGCCTATACAGGCCGTATTGAAAAGGACGTCGCCCGCATCAATGTCGAACTGACGATTCAGGTGCTCGGCACGCCGTGGGTCGAAGTTCCGATTCAGTTCGGCGAGGCGGCCATCGGCAAGATGACCGCGAGTGACGACAAGGTGCTGCTGCAGGGGACCGGGAACGGCGCCTATTCGCTGTTGTTCCCCAAACCGGGAGAGCACACAGTCAAGCTCGAGCTCGCGACGCGTATTCGCAGCTCGCCCGATGGCCGCAGCCTCGACTTCGATTGTCCGGCGGCAGGCATCACGACGTTCGACCTGTCTGTCCCGGCGGGCGATCAGTCGGTTGAAATCGTTCCGCAAGGGGTGCAGACGACCGCCCAGACCGACGAGAACTCGACGCGGGTCAAAGCCAGTCTCGGCGCTACGAAAAAGATCGTCGCTCGCTGGCGTCCGCGAGTCAGCACCGCCCCGGTGATGGAAGTTCTGACGAGTGTGCACAATACGCTCGACGTGCGGATCGCCGACGGCCTGGTGCATACGCACGCGACGCTGACGTATCAGGTTCTTCGCGGCCAGCTCGATCAGATCAGGGTCGCTGTGCCGCTCGAACATCGCGTGCTCGATGTCACGACCCCCGGCCTCAAGTCGTGGAAGGCGGTCGCCGAACAAAAATCACAGGTGCTGACGATCGATTTGCTGGGGGGCGAATCGAAGTCGATTGTCATCGAAGTGCACACCGAGCGGCCGGCCCCAACCGGGGCGTTCGAGCCGGCGGGGGTCGACGAAACGGGCGTAGCACATGGCATTCATGCGCTGGGCGATGTCCGCGAGAACGGATTGCTGGTGATCGGCCAGTCATCCGATTTGTCGCTGACGGTCGAGCAGCAATCGGGGCTGGTGCGGGTGGAAGCCGCCGAAGTCCCCGAAGCCCTGCGCCGCCCCGAAACGCTGTTCTACAAGTTTTACACGCCGAAGTTCGCTTTGAAGGTCGTTGCCCGGCCGGTCGAGCCGCGGCTGCTGGTCGAACATTTGACGCAACTGGTGTTCCGCGACGACGAATTACAATTGACGTCGCAACTGCAATATGAAATTGAGCGTGCCGGAGTGTTCGAATTGCGGTTTAAGCTGCCCGCCGGTCTGAAAATCGACCGGGTCGTCTGCGATGAAATGAAAGAGTTTCAGACTCCCGAGGGGGCCGACCAGTTGATCGTCTCGCTCCAGGAAAAGACAGAAGGTCAGATTGTACTGGAAGTCGTCGGCCACCTCGCGCTCGATCCCAACGATAAAGAGTCACACCCGCTGCCGCTGCTTGAGCCGCTGGCGACGTCACGCGAAGACGGCACGCTGGCGGTTTACGCCCCCGAGTCGCTGGAAGTGATTGCCGACGAGAAGGGGGTCCAGGGGGCGCAACCGACGCGCATCGACCCCAACCGGATCGCGCGTTTCGCCAATGCGCGACTCGTATCGGCCTGGGCCTATAACCGGCATCCTGAGATACCGGTGCATACGCAGCGCAAGCCGACGCGGCTGAGCGCCGCCGTCGCGACGGTCGTCAACCTCCGACAGGATTTGACCGAGGTCACGACCCTGATTAACTACAACGTCTTGTTCGCGGGGATCGACACGTTTCGATTCGCGGTTCCCGAGGGGGTCGCCGACAGCGTGCAGATCGAAACGATCGATGCGGCGTCGCTGCCGATCAAACAGAAAAGCCGCGATGAACAGGCAGTCGACGGCTGGGTCACATGGACGCTCGTGCTGCAGCGGGACGTGACCGGTCTGGTTCCGATTCGGGTGCGTTACGACCTCAAATCGCCGGTGGGCGACGATCAGAAAATCAAACAGACGATTGTGCCGGTGCAATTGCTGCGCGTGCTGGAGACTCCCGGAAAGGACGAAGGCGACCCGGCGATTGTCATGGCGTCGGTCTCGGGCGAGATCATCGTCCAGAAAGATCGCGCCCTCTCGGTTGCCGCGAAAGCTGACGACCTCGAACCGATCGACGTCCGCGAGTTAACGCTGCTTCCGTCCGAAGGCTATCTCGCCTACCGGTATTTCAAGCAGCCCGAGCAACTGGCGACCTCCTTCACACTCGAGCTGACCGAGACGCGCAACGACATCCAGCCGGTTGTCGAAACGGTCGTCGATCGAGCATTGATCGAGGCGGTCGTCACCGAAGACAAGTCGGTCACCTATCGATGCCGCTATCGACTGCGGACGAGCGAACGCCAGCGGTTGTCGCTCGACCTGCCCGAGAACGCCGAAATTCTCGATACGCTCGTTGCCGGTAAACGGGTGAAGCTCGAAAAGGGGGCGGCGAGCGGTTCCAAAGAGTCCCGCGAATGGGATTCGTTCTACGTCAACGTGGCCCGGTCGACCCCGTCCGACGAGCCGTTCGTGATGGCGCTGGTCTTCCGCGCTCCGTTCACTGATTTTCCGCTGCGAGGGCAGGGGGGCAATTTGAGGCTGCGACTGCCACGACTGGGCGGTACAGACGAGTCGGGTCAGCCGGCCGTCGCCTTGCAGCAATTGCGAACGGCCCTCTGGGTTCCGCGTGAATTCGCGCTGGTCGGCACTCCCGAGGGATTCACCCCTGAGCAGACGACCGAATTGACGCTCGCACGCGGCGCCGTCGGTTACGCCTCGAGCACGCAGGAACTCGAAAACTGGTTCGGTGATTCGGCCGGGGGGCTGTTCGCCTTCACGCCGGCCGGCAAGGCCTACCTCTATCACCGACTGGGCGCTGTAAATGCGGTTGAAGTCAGCTACTGGCGCACGGCCTGGTATACGTGGATGATCAGTGCCGCTGTGGCCCTCGTCGCGTTCGTGCTTGTCCGCACTTCATGGGAAAACCGCCTGACGCTGGTGCTCGTGGCGGCATTGGCGGCAGCATTGTATGCCCTGCGCGATGCCGACATTGTGGTCAACGTGCTCGGTGCTGCGCGCTTCGGCCTGCTGGCGATGGGGGCGTACTGGCTGATCCACGCTTTGACTCGCCCGCGGCCCAAAACAAGCGGAATCACGTTCCGTTCCGGTGACCCCGCCGCTGCGGTTTCGGCTTTGGGTGCGGTGCTGCCGCCGCCGGGGTTGTTTGACAAGTAACCGGCGATTGAGCTCGATTCCGTCGAATCCGGCCTCTTTCGCCAGCCGCAGGCTGGCCGGACGAAACTGCGGAGATTGGGGGAAACTGGGGTTGCCAGGAAATTAAAAACCTGTTGCGCACCTTCGTGTGTGTTTTTGGAATGGGAATCCAAAGCGAAGGAGCGCAACAGTGAGAGTATCTTGGTCGATTTGTGG
>SIAF01000354.1 GCA_009691905.1 Planctomycetaceae bacterium
GGCTCCGGTGGCAACAGTAGACATGCTTTCGTCCTCCCTGACGAATGGACCGATGATGATTCCGGATACTGAAACAAAACAGCGGGATTCCACCACCTCGAATTCCTCAAGTCAACCCCTAATTTTCGTCAGCACAGTCCCACCCTACACGAATTTGTCCCTGCCAAAGCTCATCGATTCCCGGCAAACCGCAGCAGTTTTTCGCGAAACCGCGGGCGCTGGACGACCTCGATGTTGACGATGTTCTCGGGCAACTCTCCGCGAGCGGCGCGCAGCATGCCATCGACCATCGCCCGGCCTGTCGCACGCCACACGTCGCGCGTCGATGCCGACCAGTGCGGCGTCAGGATCACGTTGTCGAGCCCGATCAGCGGATCGTCGGCCGGCAAGGGTTCGATTTCGAAGACGTCGAGTGCCGCTCCGGCAATGCGCCGTCGCTGGAGCACGTCGACGAGCGCCGACTGATCGACCAGTTCGCCCCGCGCGATGTTGATGAAGTAGGCCCCTGGTTTCATGAGTTCGAATTGTGACATCCCCAGCAAATGTCGATTCTCGGGCCGCGGCCGGGCATGCACGCTGACGAAGTCGGATTCATGCAGTAACTGCTCGAGCGAGGTCAGCGTCACTCCCAAAGCGGCGGCCTGCGCCGAATCGGCATGCGGCGAGAAAGCGAGAATTCGCATCTGGAAGGGGGCGACGAGTCGCGCCAGCTCGCTCCCGCTGTGCCCGAGGCCGACGATTCCCAGCGTCCGTCCGAGAATTTCTTCACCGAGCTGGTCGGCCTGCAAATCCCAGCGGGCGGCGCGGGTCATCCGATCGTGCGGCAGCAACCGCTTCGCCAGCGCCAACATGAACATCAGCGCCGTCGAAGCGGTGGGATGATTGAGCGCCATGGGCGCATTGAACAGGGCGACGTCGCAGTCGGTGCAGGCGGCCACGTCGACTTTGTCGTAGCCGGCGCCCGAGCGTCCGACGACGACCAGCCGCTCGGCGACGCGTTCGAGCGCCTGCCGCTTTAACCACGGACGCAGCAACACCAGAGCGTCGATATCGTGCAGATGCTCGGGCAGCATTTCCAGTGAATAGAAGCGATGCCAATAGTCCACGTCACCCGGTTGCGGGGCATGCGCCTGAGTGAAGTGCCAGGCGATCGACCGTGTGCCCTCGAAATCGGCCAGGGGCAGCCCACCGCAGGCGTCCCGGCCCTGGGCATCCAGAAAATCTCCGCTGATGGCGACGCGAAACGTGCGCACGCTCGGCTCTCCGGATTCAACCTGCGCAGAAACCGATTGACAATGGCGGCCCGATTCTACCGGGCCGCGGCATTGCGGCCAATCACCAATAGGCGACGGCCCGACGCGATATCAGCGCGGGCAGTCGAGTACCGGCGGGCCTGTGTCTGTTTGTCGATCAGCGCGTCGAACCGACCGGTGCAGGCGGCGACGGGACGGGGACCAGCGACGACCGCGTCGACACCGAGCTGCCGGAGGCCGGCGGGGCTTGAATCGGCTCAGACGAACCGGGCATCGGCGACGATTGGATTGTCCAGCCCGACGACGCATCAACCGGCAGTCCGCCGTAGTTACTATAAGTGGGGGTCGAAGAACTGCAGTTCCCCGAAGCGCAACCTCCCGACATCGGCAGGCTGCCGACGCTCGGTCCACCGCCGGCGCACCCGGAGCAACCCGGTCCGCCCATCATCACGTCCGGCTCGTAGCCGCCCATGACAGGCGACATCGGCGCGCCAACGGCCGAAGTCGAAACGCCGCTCGTCGGAATCACACCCCCGCCGCAGGGGTCGCAACAGTCGGCAGGTCGGCAACCCTCGTCGCCGCGTCGGCCGCGTCGGCCCCTTCGGCCGCATCGGTCGCACCGGTCACCATCGTCGCATTTTTCGTCGCGGCGGCGGTGCCCGTTCGTACCGCAATTCGGAGCCTGTTCTTCGACACAGCAGTCGTCATTCCAATCGACGCACTGCGAGTGCCGCCAACAGCAGCATCCGGTGGCCCAGGTCAAGGTAGCAAGACCCAATGCAAGCAGCGATATCCGTTTCATGCGTCGACTCTTTCTGGGGGGCGAATGAATGCCTGTCCTTGAGAAATATCGTCACAATCGACACGAACCTTGAATTCGAAGTTTTCTGCGCAACCGTTACGATCCATTCTCCGGGGCAGCAGCGGGGACCGGCAGCGGTTCGAGCGCCGGCTCGGGCGGAAGCTCGGCGCCAATCGTTGGCGCCAGCGGAAGTTGATTCAGGTCTTCCAGTTGCAGCAGCGCCGCCAGGTCGGCGTAGGCCGTCCACTGCCCATTCATGGCGGCAATGAAGTTGCCGATCGAGGCCAGCAGGTTTTGCTGCGCCACGATCACATCGCCGAAACCGACGAGATCGGGCTGTTGCTGGTGCCGTTCGTAAATCCCGCGATAGACCCGCACCTGATCGGGCAAAATCGAATCGCGGTAGTACTGCAGCAGAATGCGATTGTTCTCGTAGCGTTCGAAGGCGTCGGCCAATTGCGCCGACAGGTCGACGCGCACTCGCCCCAGTTCCTGTTCGGCCCGCACGAGTTCGCCGCGGGCTTTGCGAATCCCGCCGCGGTTCTGATTGAAAATCGGCAACGGAATGCCGACCTGCAGGTTATAGGTCGTGCGTCCGACTGGAGGCGTGGTGAAGTCGTGTTGAATGGCCGAATAGAGCTTCACATCGGGAATGGGCGTGACCTCTGCCAAGCGAACATTGAGCTGACCTTGAAATCTGAGATTGCGGGCACTAAGTACATCGGTATGGTTGCTGAGCATGTAATCGAGCGCCGCTTCGTAGTCGATCGGAGCACCGGCCCGCGCCCCTTCGCCGGCCAGGCTGGCGACCGGCAAATTGGGATCGCCCAGCGCCGCGGCGAGCTGCTTCCACGCCGACTTGTACCGATTGCCGGCCTTAGCAAACTCCCCGCGGGCCTGAACGGCCAGAGCACGAAGCTGCATCGGCTCGTAGGCGGCCGTTATTTCGCCTTTGAGCTGTTCAACCTGAACGCGATAGACTTCGTTCGTGAATCGAACCAGCGCTTCGCTGTACCGCAAATTCTCTTCAGCCACCAGGACCGAGAAGTAATTGGCGCGAACGACCCGCAGCAGGTCGGCACGCGCCGCGCGGAGGCCCAGTTGCTGATTCATCAAATCCATGTTGGCGATGGCCCGCGCCAGGTCGAGCTTGCCGGCCGTAATGATGTCCTGCGTGAAAAACATCCCCTGGTAATTCCGCGTGCCTGCCGAACCGACGGTATCGGCCTCATAGCCGACGACGGGATTGGGGTAGACGCCGGCCTGCGCGGCCGAACCGGTGGCCGCTTCGATATCGGCGGCAGCCTGGGCGATTTTCGGGTTGTTGTTCAGCGCCACCTGCTCGAGATCGGTCAACGTCCATTCCGGCCGGTCGGAAACTGCCAACGGGGGCAGATCGGATGTCAGCAACGGCAGCCGCGGAAACAGGGCATCGATCGCGGTTTGCCGCTGTTCGGCGTGCCCGACATCACTCGGTAGCAGCGACAGCGGCGGCGCATCGGCGCCGGGAAGCTCGTCAGGTATTTTGAGACGCTCTGACAGAGACAATTTGGGGCCGGGTTGCTTCAGCGACGACCGCACAGTGGCTTCGCCGTCGCGTTCGAAGACGACCGGCCGACTGGTCTCTGCAATCGTTTTGACTGAGTCTTGAGATTTCTTTCGAGCATCCGATGATTCAGCCGGTTGCGACTCGCGGGGGCCGATCGGGTTCTGGTCGGCGCGGGGGACGACACCGTTCGAGGCGCACCCCGACACGGCAAGCGCCAGAAGCGCTCGCGTCAGCCATCCGGGAATGTTTCGCGGCAGTACGTAAGTCACGTCCGCATTTCACCTCGGATCGAACCAGTAACAGTTCAATCGACTAAGAACAGCACGCATCGGGCGGCCGCGCGCAGGCGCCCGAACTCGTCAATCCGTGCGTGTCGTATCGACCGTATCGGTTGCAGGGGTTGTGCGACTGAAGTGCTGTCGGTGAGAGTTGACGATTGCCTGCCGGATCGCGATGATCGGTGGGGCTGCTAACCACTTACTTTGCAAGGTGTTGTGATTACGACAATGTCCAAGCTTGCCGCGGGCGGCATAACCCCCGATCACCCGATCACCCGATCACCCGATCACCCGATCACCCGATCACCCGATCACCCGATCACCCGATCATTACGGCGCAGCAGCATTTTCTGCAGCAGCAGAAGGAGCATTATCCCGACGCTTCGGGCGAGTTCTCGTGGTTGCTATCAGGAATTACGCTGGCCACCAAGATGATTCAGGCGAAGGTCCGCCGCGCGGGATTGGTGGATATCTTCGGGGGTGAAGGGGCCGTGAACGTGCATGGAGAAGAGCAGCAGAAGCTCGACGACGATGCCACCCAGGACGTGCTGCAACCGGGGACGCGCCAGGTCGCGGCCGGGTACGTCGTCTACGGGTCGTCAACGATTCTCGTTTATACAACCGGCCAGGGAGTGCATGGCTTCACCCTTGAACCTTCGGTGGGCGCCTACCTTCTCAGCCACGAAAACATACGAATGCCCGAACAGGGGCAGTATTACTCGGTCAATGAAGCCTACCGGGACGGTTTTCCCGCGGCCTATCGCGAGTATCTCGATCAATTGCGTCATAAACGCTACGCCTCAAGATATATCGGGTCGCTTGTGGCCGATTTCCACCGAACGCTGCTGAAGGGTGGGGTGTTTCTGTATCCACCGACGACCGATTATCCGGGCGGCAAGCTGCGACTGTTGTACGAAGCCAATCCCATCGCCTTCATCGCCGAGCAGGCCGGCGGGATTGCCTCCACCGGTACCGGCCGTGTGCTGGAAGTCCATCCGACCAGCATTCACGAACGGACGCCGCTGATTGTCGGGAGCCCCAGCGAGATGCGACACTTCGCCCGTTGCCTCGAGGGAGCAACGCGGGATTGACAACCCTGATCGCAGTTCCCGAGAATGGGTATTTGATGACCTAAATCGTTCCGGGGGCATTGTCGGCAAACAGGTAGTACGGGGTTGATCGCTGACGGCGCCGCTCGCGCCGTGCGAGCGATGGCGGCGGTCGGCGGTCGGCGGTTTAAAAATCAGTGCGCGAGACTAAAACAGCGGCGTGAAAGCGCCGATTGACGATTTTGCGGGGACTGGCAACGGCAGATGACCAGGCGTCCCCAGACCTCTCGAGGGCCGAGCACTTGAATCAGGCGGGTGACATCCATGCGTTCGCCAGCGCCTGCCGGGCGAAGCTGCCGCTGCAACTGCGCGTGACCGACGAGCGGACCGGCCACTCCGAAGACGTCCTGGTCGAGCGGCCGTTCGCGGTTCTGGGGAGTTCGGAGTTGTGCGATGTCCGCATGGTTCACCCCGACGTCAGTCGACACCACGCTTGCGTCCAGATTCTCGAAGGTCGCGCGCTGTGTTGCGATCTGGGCAGTCGCACGGGGACGCACTGGGGCACCGAGATTCGGTCGCGGAGCTGGCTGGCACCGGGCGAGTTGATCTTTCTGGGACCGTTCCGGGTGGAACTGATCGAAAACGAATTTCTCGATTCGGCTTCGGATGAGATGCCCGTCGCACCGGATTACTCGCGGCCGACCCGCGTTCAGCAGCCGAACATGCACCTGACGTTTCTCAATGCCCGCAGTCGCTCGGGGCGGTCGCGGGTCAGCCGACTGCGAAACCCGATCACGCTGGTGGGGTGGAGCCATTTGTGCAACCTGCGTCTGCAGCACCACAGTGTGGGACGCGTTCACTGCAGCCTGGTCTGGACGACCTCGGGCGTCTGGGCCGTCGACCTGATGTGCCAGGAAGGCACGCGCGTCAACGGCGAATTGATCAATTTCGCGCGATTGGACGACGCCGACGAATTGACGCTGGGACGCTTCCAACTCAAGATCGCCTACGGTTCGTCGGCCGAAATGCCGATTTTCACGGCGGCTGGCACGTCCGACGCATCGCCCGACGCTGAATATCCGCGTCACTCGAGTCGTCCGGCCGCGCCGCCGGAGGTCGCGCCGATTGTGCCCGAACAGACGCCATCGATCGATCGCCCGCGACCCTTGCCGCAGGAGACCCAAGCCCCTCTCGCGCGAATCGTTCCCCGGACCGAGATGACCGAACTGCGTCCCTCGGGAGCGTCAAAGCCGATGCGGGCCGGCGGCGAACTGAGCATGGAACCGCTGAGTGAGACCACGGCGGTCTCGCTGATGCAGCAGTTCGCCGTCATGCAGCAGCAGATGTTCGACCACACCTACCAGGTCCTGGCGGTTGTGACCGAAGCGTTCCAGACGGCTCACAACCAGCAACTGCAACTGATCCGCGAAGAGCTGATGCGGGTCCACGACCTCAATCGCGAATTGTCCGATCTCAACCGCCGGCAGGCCGCCGCCGGTGGCGCCTCGCCGACAACGGCCGGTTCGCCGGAAAACAGGTCCGCGCCGCCGACCGCCTCGGAAGAGCTGCGACGGCTGACATTCCCGGAAGCGCTGTTGCCCGAACTGCCGATTTCCGAGACGGCTCAAGCGTCCGTTCTCGCGGGCTCGGCCCTTCGCGCCGCAGACGCCACTCACATCGCCAAAGCTTCAATCGCCAAAGGCAGTCCGGTCGGCGATCTCGCGGAAGGCGATCCGACCCCGGTCGAGCCTTCGACATCGAAGCCGCGCAAGAAGCAAAATCCCGACCAACGTGCCGCCTCTGCCAAGCCCGCCGCTTCACCGGTGCCGAGCGCTCCGGCAATTGAGGCAACAGCCGGTCAGGACGTGCATGCCTGGTTGTCGGGCCGAATCAGCGAACTGACGGAAGAGCGCACGACCCGCTGGCAGAAAATTCTGCAGCTTTTGACGCAAGGCGGCCCAGGAAAGTGATCTGACTATGCCAGTGCGGGGAGTTCGCGGAGCGACCAGTGTTCCGGCTGACACGCGCGATGGCATTCTCGAAGCCACACGCGAGTTATTGCGGGAAGTGCTTCGCGCCAACCAGATCGAGCAATTCGACGACATCGTGTCGATTCTGTTCACGACCACGCCTGATCTCACAGCCACGTTTCCGGCCGAAGCCGCCCGAGAGCTGGGCATGCACCTGGTGCCGCTGTTGTGCGCCTCTGAAATCGCAGTTCCCGATCGCATGCCGCGCTGCGTTCGCCTGTTGATGCACCTGAACACCGATCGATCGCCCAAAGACATCGTGCACGTCTACCTGCGTGACGCCAAGTCGCTGCGGCCCGATATTCACAGCGCTCAGTAATGGCCTGCGAACCGCTGAAAACAGCGGTTTTCCCGAGCGAATTGACGTATTCGCCTCACGAATGCCACTGTAAGATTGTCCATAATGTCCGCTGATTTTTGCATTGTCCGCAGGTTTGGCTGTACGGTTGCTGTCAAACTTTGAGCATAACCGCGGGATAGGCTGATCC
>SIAF01000355.1 GCA_009691905.1 Planctomycetaceae bacterium
TGACGCGGCTTGTACTTCACCCCGGTGTCACTCGCCAAGATCAAAATCCAGCACACAACGGGTTGGACGAATGTTTACCTGGAAACAACGCAAACGCCTGGCCCCACTACGCGTTAAGCAACGCAAATGAACGACCGACAGTAGAAATACACACTTGAACCAGACAGCGGGTTGTGTCGTCATTGAGCGGCTTGCGCAGGCCCACCATGCGGGTTCCGATGCGCTGCGACCCGAATGGTGGGCCTGCGCACGCTGCGCGAACTGGTCCCACCCTACATGAATAATCCGGGTTATTGGTCCGTATGACAAGAACGAATGAGCCACGGACAAACACGGATGAAACACGGACACGGGAGGTGACCTGGACTGTATCCGTGTTTCATCCGTGTTTCATCCGTGTCCATCCGTGGCTGGACTTGAATTCATCGGGCGTCGTCTGGAATCAGAGCTAAGTGGTGTGTTTCACACGTTCGCATAGGTTTCGATTTGCAGGTTTCGCGGGCACTTCTTCCGGTTTTTGGGCGTGTCGAAACAGACCACTTAGTACAACTGGTCGGCGATGTGCCCCCCTGTCGGAAGCACGATCACCCCCCACGTTTCGTCGACGACGATGTTGAGTTCTTCGGTCTGATCGGCCCGGCCGGCAACCTTGAACGTGAGGTTGTACTTGCCCGGCAGCACGTGCAGTGAGGTTCCGTCTTTGGGGTCTTTGGCCCCGACGCCGGCGGCAATTTTGTATTCCTTCCCGTTGATCAGCAGGACTGCCTGTTTGTCAGAGGCATTAGCCAGAATCAGTCGCGCCCGGTTGGCTTGCGGCAGAATGCCCGCGGCTTTGGCTTTCTCTTGCGAGCGGTTCGCCAGGCTGATTGAAGTGGCATCGTCCTGCTTTTTCAGCTTCACGCTGAGCGCCCCCTCGGGTCCCTGAAACGCCAGTTGCGCCTCGTCCTTCGTGACCTTCGCGGCCCGGACATTTTCCTTCCAGCCTTTGGCGGCGAGTTCTTTGCGATAGAAATCGACCACCTGGGACAATCCCGCGGCAACGACGCCCTGCACCGATTTACGGTACTCGCTGGATGACGAAAAGCGTTCGGTGTGCTCCAGTGGAAACGGAAGATCGTCAACGTCGTCGCCGGCCACCAGTCCGACGCCGACCGTCTCGGTTTCGACACCCGCCGGGACGCCGCCCGCTTCTCCAGTGGGACGGTTGGCCAGCTTGACGCTGAACGTGGCATCGATGCGGTAGCGCATGTCGAACAGCTTGCCCGGCTCTTTCATGATCGCCTTGCCCTTGGCGCCGCCGTCTTTGATTTCGATTTCAGCCGAAATGACGTCATCTCCCTGACCGCTTTGATTGATCGACAACCCGTCGGCGTACATGAACAAGTACGACAGCGCACCCGACTTGTCGTATCGGAGTTTCAGATGCGGCTCGAAACCGGCGACATCACCAGCATCCTTCCCCTGGGCGAGCAAGGCCACGATTTTGTCGACCGCAATCGGCTTTGCGGTCAGAAGCACCTCGGTTATCGTTTCGTCGTTCTGGACGGTCTGATAGCCCACGCCGTATCCGAGCTTGATTGACTTCTCATTGATGACGAGCGTCACACGATCCTGCTTCAACTCGGCCGGGGTAATTTTCGGGCCGGCAACAAACCTGGGTTTTTGCGATCCGGCGGCGGGCTGCTTGCTGTTGCCGACCGCGGGTTTGTCGCGCTCGGCCCGTTCGGGAGCCTTACGTGACTTGGGAACGGTGTCCCACGCGAGACCTTTCGTCATCACGTTGACTTCGCTGACATCGTCTTCGCGTTCAATGAAAATCGTGATTGTTGCACCGGCGTTCTCGAACTTCAGGATGGCCGAATCCTCATCGACCAGCCCGTTGCCCGCCTTCACCCAGCCCGCCTCCGAGAGCTTGTCGGTGTAGAATTTCGCCAGCGTCTCGACGTCGGCGGGACTGGTGATGTCGATCATTTTGGTGGTCTTGCTGTATTCGACACCGGTGGCGTCCTTGGGCACGGGAATGTCGGCGACCTTCAGCGTGACGCCCTCCTTCGTCGTCGCCACCTTTGTCGATGCGTTCTTCTTCTCCGCCGCCTTGGTGATCTTGTCGGCAAGGTCTTTGGCCTTTTTCGGATCCTTCAGCAGTTCGTCGACGTCGGGAATTTCAATGCCATCCAGCACATCGGGAATACCGGGAGCTTTTTTCATGCCCGGCTTTTTCGAATCGCGGCTGGTCACTTCAGGGGCGTCGTCAGACTTGATTTTCAGGCCTTTGCGGGCGAGTTCCTGTTGTCGTCGCTCGGCTTGTTCCTTGCTCTGACGTTCGATCTCGTCAATCTCGGCCAACGTAAAATGCTGAACCGTAACCCGCGTGATGTCAGAGAAGCGCTTCAGATCGAGAGAGATCATGTCTTCCTGCGGATTACGATAGACCTGAAAATCTTCTCCCTTGCCATTGCCGACCGGTTGTTCGGTCGTCGCCTTCCAACCCAGCGTCGAAAGGGCCGCCTGATAGAACTCGACGACCGGCGCCGGATCCAATCCGGGCCAGTCGAATCGCACGGTCTTTTGACCATCGTCATAGCGAGGGTCGGGGGCATCGGGGGGCATCGGCAGATCGGCTGACAGCAATTCGGTGCTGTAGCGAATGACCGTCTTATTTCCCTGCGCGGGCGCTTTCGAAACCCATGAGTGCAGCCGGATGGCATTCCGCTTGTAGTATTGCATCGGCGACTCGGGGTCGCTGCTGGCGGTTCCGTAAGGGATCCAGCCTTTGGCAACGAGCAATTCGTGGCAGGCGGCGGCGATCTCGGGCACCGGCGTTTCAGTGATGTACGAAGCGCTGGCAATGTCCGGATAGAACGGCTTGACCCCTCCGGGAACGGGAAGTGATCCCGTCAAAATGTTGCCGTAGTTGCCAATCGTCAGTTGCGCCCAACCGGCCTTTTTCGGGTCGCCGGTATTCTCGGAGACATACACATAGGCAATGTAGCCGGCTTTGGTGAAGCGTGCCGACGCATAGGCGGCATCAAACTGCGACCCGGGCAACTCCTTCCAGCCGAGCTTTCCTAACTGCTCACGCTGATATTCGAACAGGGCCTTGACGCTGGTTTTGACTTCGTAGTTCAGGCCCCCCAGCCTCCGGCCGCCCTGAATCTCGCCCCCCTCCATCACGGGAAACGTGCGCAGGTCGAGCACCTTGGCCGCCTCGTCAACCGTGGCCGGTTCGCGCGGCGAGTCGTCGACGGTGACCTCAGACTCGGCCTGTTTCTGGGGCTTCTCGGCCTTCTCAGCCGTTTCAGCTTTCGAATTGTTTTTGGCGGGCTTGCCGGTTTTTCCCTGGGCGAATACGGCCGGCGACGAAAGGCAGAGGGTCGTCGCCAGCAGCAGCAGCAGTTGCCATTTTGTAGCCGCAGAAATTCGCCGACGATGATTGCAAGACTGAGCGGGGGACATCTGAGACAACTCCAAGGCCAGGAGGTGGAGACGGTCGGACACAGACCGGAGGCGAACCATCCGGATTTTCACCGACGGTTCTGCTGCCGTCAACCTTCGGCGCATCGCGCAATTCGATAGCGCCGAGCATCACGCTGGTTCAGAGCAGGGTGCCCATTTCTCTCTCACTTCTTCAAACCACCTACACGATTTCGACAACCGCCCGACCCAACACATCCATCCGGGGTTCAATCCCCAGTCCGGGGCGGCTGCTCGTCGACAACCGGCCGTCGACTCGCTGCGGCGCGCCTTCGGCGAGGCTGACGGTCACGTAACTGTTGAAATCGGTCGTCGTAAACAACAGCTCGCTGGGAGTGCTGTGCGCCAGGTGAGCGATCGCCGCGGTGACGATGTCGCCCCCCCAACTGTCTTCGATCGTCATTGCGATCCCCAGCGAAGCGCACAGGTCGCGGGCCTGGCGCGCCTTGGTCAGGCCGCCGAATTTGCTGATCTTGATATTCACTACGTCCATCGCCCGATCGGCGTGCCCCCGCAGCAGCACGTCGAGCGAGTCGATATTCTCGTCGAGGATGAACGGATGGTCGCAATGTCGACGGATCGTCAGGCATTCTTCATACGTGCGGCACGGCTGCTCGATGTAGACGTCAACGTCGCGCACCCCGCGCACTACGCGCAGGGCGTCGTGCATCAGCCAGCCGGTGTTGGCATCGGCAATCAGGCGATCGCCCGGTTGCAGTTCGGCAGCGACCGCCTTAATACGGGCAATGTCGTCGAGCGCGTCGGCGCCGACTTTCAATTGAAAGCGCCGGTAACCCTCGGCCCGATAACCGGCCACCTTCTGCGCCATTTCTTCGGGAGATTCCTGCGAGATGGCACGGTACAGCCCGAAATCTTCGCCGAAGCGCCCTCCCAGAAGCACGCACAGCGGCTGGCTGGTGACCTTGCCGAGAATGTCCCAGCAGGCGATGTCGAGCGCTGATTTGACGTAAGAATGCCCCTGCAAGGCGGCATCCATGCGGCAGTTGAGTTTCGCCAGTTGCGTCGGATCTTCGCCCAGCAGGTGCGGCCCCAGTTCAGCGATGCCGGTCCGCACCCCCGCCGCGTAAGCCGGCAGGTAAAACGGCCCCAGCGGGCAGACTTCGCCGTAACCGGTCACCTCTTCGTCGGTCTCGACAGCCACCACGGTGCTGTCGAACACCGACACTGATTTGCCGCCCGACCACTTGTAGCTTCCCTCGCAGAGCGGCAGCTCGATGCGGTAGGCCAGGATGCGGGTGATTTTCATTCGCGGTCCGATTCGTTGGAGAGGGCAGAACGCACGCCTGTGACCTGACACGCGGACGGATGTTGGAGAGGACCGAATGTTCAATCTACGCAAATCAACATCATTCGAGAACTCCGCCGCGGGCATTTCTTAACTGGGAAAAAGATGGTTCGATTGCTTCGACTCGAACTTTGCGAGTACCCGCAGACAAAGCGCCACGTCCCGAGACTCGTCACGCGGAGCGATGACGACTACTTTAGTGTGGTCATCATCGCTCCGCGTGATGAGTGCCAACGCCTGCAACAACCAACCGGGTAATCGCAAAAGTTCACTCTTGTGCTGATTCTCTCTGCCCACGATGTCCGACGATCGCTGCCAATGAAGGAAGCGGTCGACGCGATGAAGCAAGCCTTCGCAGCGCTCAGCGGGGGAATGGCCCTCATTCCCCCCCGAGTCCATTTGCCGATCATCCGTCACTCGGGCGTCAGCCTGATCATGCCGTCGTTCGTCGACAACGATGATCGGGCCGCTCAGGCGCTGGCCGTCAAAGTGGTTTCGTTGTTCGATCACAATCCCGAGCGGCAACTGGCACGACTGCAGGCAGCAGTGCTGGTCTTCGAGCCCGACACGGGACGCCTTGCCGCGCTGCTGGAAGGGGCTGCGCTGACGGCCATTCGCACCGCGGCGGCTTCCGGTGCGGCAACCGACTTTCTGGCACGGCGCGACAGTCACCGGCTGGCCCTGTTCGGCGCCGGAGTTCAGGCCCGCACGCATCTGGAAGCAATGTGTGCCGTGCGGCCCATCACCAGCGTCTCGATATACAGTCGGTCGCCGGCCAAGGTCGAGCTGTTGATTGACGAGCTTTCGCGGCGCGACGATTTGCCGTTGATACTGCGCGCGGCTGCAACCCCCCGCGAGGCACTCCGGGATGCCGACATCGTTTGTGCCACCACCACGTCGCGAACGCCGATATTCGACGATGCCGATCTCGCCCCCGGCGCGCATTTGAATGCGGTCGGCTCGTACACGCCGCAGGTACGGGAAATCCCCGCAGAGACGGTCGTCCGCGCAACGGTCGTCGTCGATTCCCGCGATGCCGCCTGGGAAGAGGCGGGGGACCTGATTCAACCCCTGCAGGCGGGACTGATCAGCCGCGATCACATCCAGGCCGAACTGGGAGAACTGGTTCTAGGCAGGCACCCCGGACGGACGGATAGCCGTGAAATCACACTCTTCAAATCGGTTGGAATCGCCGTGCAGGACGCCATCGCCGGCAACCTCGCTGCCACCAACGCCCGGCGACTGGGGTTGGGAACGCAAATTGACTGGGAGTAAGCGACGACGTAAGTCCCTTCGCGGCCTTCGGCCGAAACCAAAATCGTTGAACAGGAGATCACGGCGCGGCCTTCGGCCACAACCAAAGAAGGGAACCACGAATCTCACGAATTAAACGAATAGTCAATTGTGTCATTGTTCATTATTCGTGTCATTCGACCTATTCGTAGTTAACTTCTTCTTCGGTCAAAGGTGAAACAGCCAACCGACATTCGTTGGGTGTCTCGAAAATCTTCTCACGGAAACAAAATTCCGACCCCTTGCTGCGAAGAGGTCGCAGAGAACGAGCTTGCAAGTCGATCGTCCCATTCAATTCCAGCCACGGATGAAATACGGATAAACAACACGTCACCTCCCGTGTCCGTGTTTCATCCGTGCTTGTCCGTGGCTCATTCGTTCCATACAACGCCTCGATAATGCACAACGCAGCCGCGATGCGATCTTGTGAAATGAACCGCTTAGTAAACAAAGTTGCGTTCGAGCGTGTCAGACTTGGGCGCCCGCTGTGATATAACTTGCAGAAGGACTAGCGATCTCGCGCATGACCGAAATCCCCGACACACGTGAAAGCCTGCTGATGCGGATCGGTGACCCCGCCGATGTCGAGGCGTGGCAGGAGTTTGCGGAGATTTATCGACCGGCCGCCTACCGTATGGCGCGGCGGCGGGGCTTGCAGGACGCCGACGCTGACGATTTGGCCCAACGCGTGCTTGTGGCGATTTCGGAAAAGATCGCCCAGTGGCGCCCCACTTCCCCCAGCGGTTCATTTCGCGCGTGGTTGTCGGTCGTTGCGCGAAACCTGATCGTCAATGCCATCACACGGCGGCGACCCGATTTTGCGAAGGGAGGCTCAAGCGTCATCGAGCGGCTTGGCAACCACCCCGAGCGGGACACGACGCAGGTCGAGTTCGACGAGGAATATCGCCGCGCGCTGTTTCGGCTGGCTTCGGAACAGATTCAGCACGAATTTCAGGAATCAACCTGGCAGGCGTTCTGGCTCACGGCGGTGGAAGGGGTTTCGACTGCGGCCGCGGCGGAGCGCCTCGACAAGAGTCAAGGGGTGATTTACGCCGGTCGCAGCCGCGTGATGCGGCGGCTGAAAGAGAAAGTGCGGGAACTGGAAGCGGAGCAAGAAGCAACAATCGAATGACGAATGTCGAAACCTGAATGACGGTCGAGTTCGTACTTGCAAAGCGAGCCGGGGGGTTTATCCCTCGTTGTTACACACATCTCGACAGGAACACTGATTTGTTTGAGAATTCCGGGGTTCGGAGGATCGAAACTCATTCAGTTCCAAGGATGGAGCGCCATGATTGCAAGCTGGGTGGAGGAAGAATTGGCCACGGTGGATCTT
>SIAF01000356.1 GCA_009691905.1 Planctomycetaceae bacterium
GGAGGGACATACATGGTGTCATCCTTATTGATTGCCAAACCCCCCTCCATTGATTGCCAAAACGGCTCCATTGATTGCCAAAATGGGCTCATTGATTGCCAAACTTCTCACCATTGATTGCCAATTGGCAATCAATGGTGGGTCGTCATAACCCGTTCTATTGCATTGGGTTCGAAAGACGCCTCTCCATTGATTGCCAGGTTTTTCCGAAAAATCGACTTCTTCGCTCGTGCGACGGGCAGAAACAGGGGGTTGACACCCCCCGCTCGCCATTGCAGGTTTTGACCCCCTCAAAAACGTTGTTTTCGGCCGGTTTCTGCACAGTCGCCTTTCGAAAGTCGCGGGGTTTCTCGAAGATACTCCTCCGTTGAACAGGAGGATCTTCGAGAAAACGGCCCGGATTCGATTACTTTCGCCGAAGATCCTGCTCCCCCCGGCGCGACACCCCTTCGACAAAAGATTGTAAATCTGGAAACAAACTCTCCGTTTGGCATGCGATTTTGGCAGAAGGCGTATGGTGATCGCGGATACGTGCAACATTGCGTCCAAAGACTGTTTGGCAACGGGACGCAGTACGACTGCGCACCTGACGCAGGTCGGCCTTTCCAGGCTGACGGAATCACGTCGATTTCAGCGACATCGGACCGTGCGCGTCAGGCTCGAAAGCCTGACCTACATGAAAGTGCGCTGTTTTACCGAATCCTGGTAATGGAATCTGTGCGATTACCCGATTGGTTGTTGCGAGCGTTCTCTCGGTACGTTGCGTTTTGATCGCGGGCACTCGCAAAGTTCACTTCGAATCGGCCGCACTGTATTTTACCACACCGCGGGGTACCCCGATAAGACTGCGGTGCGCAAATCTGGAAAAGACAAATCAAAATAGTGAGCGGCCCCGTAGCGGTGGCTTCCAGCCGCCGTGACTCCCCGAGGGCTTGAGCCGCAAACCGCGACGACCGCGTCATTCACATTCGGGCCTGCGCGTTTGCGAAGCCTCGCCCAGGCGCTTGCGGGCGTACTCGAAATAGTGCGGGTCAATTTCGAGGCCGATGCTATTCCGCCCGCAACGGCTGGCTGCGATGTTCGTTGAAGCCGTTCCCATGAACGGGTCGAGCACCGTGTCGTCGACAAAACTGAACATGCGAATCAATCGCTGCGCCAACTCAATCGGAAACGGTGCCGGGTGATTCTTCGTGGAGGCCCCCGTCAATCCCTGCCAGATTTTTTCGTAGTCTTCAACGTGCCCAAGCTGGCCCTCTGAATCGCGATACTCTTTCAGCGTCCAGTAAGGGGGGGAAGTCAATACAAGTTGGACGCTCTCGGGCGCGAAATCCATCGAGCGCGCATCCCCCTGGCGAATGTCATGGGTCGTGGGGATGTCATGCAGCGCCGATTCAATCAGCCCGGTCAGCCTTCGGTCCTTCGCGATGCGCGGCAAATCTGTCTGCGGATCACGCAGACACCGCAACTCTTCGGGCACAAAGTCCGTGAGATGATCAGCTTTTGGCGGCATGGTTTTCTGTCGGACGGGCATTGAAGCAACAGTATACAAAAGAACATATCGTCGTGTCCAGCCGCAGTCAAATCGTTTCCGGCCTCAATTACAATTTCACAAAACTGAGACCCCAACCGCTCTGGACACATCTGCCCGCTTGGGGTATCAAACCCCGCACTCACGTCTTCACAAATCCCTCTCAAAGTTCCTTCCTCATCATCCTTCCTGCGGAGGCACGGATGCCTTCAGCGGCAGCAATCGCTGTGCGCGGATACTGGTTTCGATATCGGGGCCTGATCGTACCGGTTCTGATGGCCGCGTCGATCCTGGTGATCGTCGTGCCACTCCCGGCTGCGCTGTTGGACCTGTTGCTGACGGCCAACATCACGATCTCGGTCGTGATCCTGCTGACGACGCTGTACGTCAAACGCCCGCTGGAATTCAGCGTGTTCCCGTCGCTGCTGTTGGGCACGACACTCGCGAGACTCGTCCTCAACGTCGCCTCGACCCGCCTGATTTTGACCCGCGCCGGTACCTATGGAACCGAAGCCGCCGGCGGGGTGATCCAGACGTTCGGCGAATTCGTCGCCGGCGGTCAGGTAGCCGTCGGTTTAATCATTTTCACGATCCTCGTGGCGATCCAGTTTCTGGTGATTACCAAGGGAGCCACGCGCATCAGCGAAGTCGCCGCCCGGTTTGCCCTCGATGCGATGCCCGGTAAACAGATGGCCATTGATGCCGACTTGAATGCCGGCGTGATCGATGCGGCCGGAGCACGGTTGCGCCGGGCCGAGATCACGGCCCAGGCCGACTTCTACGCCGCCATGGACGGTGCCGGAAAATTCGTGCGGGGCGATGCCATCGCCGGCATCGTGATCACGCTGATCAATATCGTCGGCGGCCTGTACATGGGAGTGGTCGAGCAACAGATGCCGATCGGCGAGGCGCTGAGGGTGTTCACGAAGCTGACGATCGGCGATGGATTGGTGACGCAGGTTCCCGCCTTTCTGATCGCGCTGGCGTCGGGACTGCTCGTCACGCGGACATCGACCGACAGCGACCTGCCCGGCGATATGATCGGGCAGATGTTCGTGCGGCCCGAAGCGCTGGGTGTCTCTGCCGCGTTTCTGGCCGCGCTGTCGTTTACCGGGCTGCCCCGATTTCCGCTGCTGCTGCTGGCGGCCGGGCTGGGGGTTGTGACGTTGATCTTGTCGCGAAGAGGCAAGCCGGCGGCCAACATCGAATCGCCGGCAGAGACCAACGTGCCCGCGGCGGCTCGAGCCGCTTCGCGTCCCGAAGACAAATTGCTGGTCGATCCTCTGGAACTCGAGCTGGGTTACGGGTTGATCCGCCTGGCCGACGCGTCGCAAGGGGGCGATTTGCTCGATTGCGTCAACCGCATTCGTGCCCGCATCGCGCAAGAACTGGGGATGATCCTGCCCAAGGTGCGGATTCGCGACAATGTCAGCCTCGACCAGCGGCAATACCGAATTCGAATTCACGACGTGCCTGTCGCCTGGGGCGAAGCGTTTCCCGAAGCCCTGTTGGCGGTCGGAGGGGGCAGCGCCGGCGGGCGGCTGCCGGGAATCGCCGTGATCGAACCGGCCAGCGGCCGCCCCGCCGTCTGGATCGAAGCCGCCGAGCGCGAACGGGCCGAGAAGTTGGGGTACCGCATTGCCTCTCCTGCGGCGGCGATCGCCACGCACATGACCGAGATCGTCCGCATGCACAGCGACGAGCTGCTTTCACGCGAACAGGTGCATCAGTTGCTCGAAAACCTGAGGCAGCATTCGCCCAAGGTTGTTGAAGAACTCGTGCCGCAGACGCTCAAGCCGGCTCAGGTGCATCAGGTATTGTGCAACCTGCTCCGCGAGCGGGTGCCGATTCGCAATCTGGAAACGATTCTCGAAACACTGGGCGATTACGCCGACCGAACCAACGATTTGCTGGTGCTGACCGAATTTGTGAGACACGCATTGAGCCGCACGATTTGTCAACAGTATCGCGACGACCATCAGGTCTTGCGGGTCGTGACGCTAGCCCCCGAGGTCGAAGAACTGATCGAAGGGGCTTTGGCACGCGACGATCGGGGTCTGTCGGTCAAGCTCGCTCCGCAAACCGTCGAAACGATCGCGCGGGGCATCGCCCGGCAATTGGAAGCCGCCTCGGCGCCGGGTCGGCCGCTGGTGCTGCTCACGCCGCCGCAAATTCGCGCGGCACTGAAGCAAATGACGGCCGGCGTACTGCCGACGCTGGCGGTGCTCAGTCTGAATGAAATCACACGCGACACCCAGGTCGAATCGCTGGGACAGGTGTCGCTCGAGCCGTGGACCAGGGACAGCCAGCGGAGCCTGGTCGGGGCTGCCGCTTAACGACTCGTCAGCAGCCAAATTTCGAAACAGAAACGTCAGGAATCGATCAGAACTCTTCCCGTCAGTATTCGTTAGTCAAGGGCGATTGGAATAGATCGGAAAACCGAATGAGCCAGACAGACGTACGCACGTTCAAAGCCGCCTCGATGCACGAAGCGATCGAGACCGTTCGTCGCGAGATGGGTCCGGACGCCGTCATTCTTCAGACGCGAGAGCTGCCCAAACCGCGCTTCTTCCGGTGGAAAGACTCGTCCGAGCGGGTCGAAGTCACCGCCGGGCTGGGGGTCAATGTCCGCACGCCGCGAGCCTTGCAAACCGGGATGGCACAATCGGGCGTGGCCACGGCCGAGCGACCGCTCGACTCGAACCTGGCTCCCCCGCCGGCGCTGCTCGCCTCTCCACGCGTCGGTGCGGCGCTCGAGAACGGCGTGCATCAGCAGCCGTACGAGCCCTTTTTGCGCAGCGCGGCAACGTCTGCAACCCCCTGCGCGCCGCTGCCTTCCGCGCTGCCCCAAACCCGCGTCAGCGCAGGTGGCCCTCCCGTACTGACCGACCAGCAGGCGTCGATCGCCAGGCAGCTCAGCTCGATCCAGCAAATGGTCGCGCAATTGACCCGCGAAGCCGCGTCGCGCGGCGACGAAATTCCCAGCGAGCTGTTCAGCGTTTACACCGAACTGATCGACGCCGAAGTCGACGAAGATTTGTCGCGCGATCTGATTCGCCGGCTCAAGCAGGATTCGGCCGCCGACGAGTTGCCCGATCCGGCGGCGGTCAAGGCGCGCCTGCAGAAGATGGTCGAATCTGAAATCCGCTGCAGCAAGCCGATCGGTACGACGCCGGGCAAGCGGCGCGTCGTGGCGTTGATCGGGCCGACCGGCGTCGGTAAAACGACGACGATCGCCAAACTGGCGGCGAATTTTCGGCTGCGGGACGGCATCCGCCTGGGGCTGGTCACTGTCGACACGTATCGCATCGCGGCGGTCGAGCAACTGCGGACCTATGCCGAAATTATCGACCTTCCGATGAAGGTCGTCACCAGCCCGCGCGAAATGCGCCGGGCCCTGGATGAACTGTCGGGACTCGACCTGGTGCTGATCGACACGGCCGGCCGAAGCCCCCGCGACGAACTGAAAATTCAGGAACTCAAAAGCCTGCTGGCCGAAGCCCAGGTCGACGAGGTACACCTCGTGCTGAGCATGGTAGCCAGCGCCAAGAGTCTCGAGGCGACGGCTGAGAAATTCGCCCCTGCCGGCCCGACTTCGGTGATCTTGACGAAACTCGACGAAGCGGTCGGGATGGGTTCGCTGCTCTCGGTTGCGCGCCGCGTCCCGCTGCCGGTCAGCTACCTGACGACGGGGCAGGATGTTCCCGACGACATCGAACACGCCCAGGCGCGGTGGATCAGCCGCCTCGTTCTCGGAGAGGAAAGCGTTTTCACCCGGCACCGCGCGACGACGTAACGTTTGGTCCATCAGCCCCCACGTCTATCACTCAAATCCACTGCCGGGATCAACTCGGCGGACTCCATGTTCGATACACGTTTCTCAGGTTCCTGCCGTACGGGCCATTCAAATCAGCCGGTGACGCCATGTACGATCAAGCACAAATCCTGCGCGGGTTGATGGAACGGCGCAGCGACGTCCCGCTGGGCCCGTCGGCACCGCGTCGGTCCGGCGCGCGCACCATCGCTGTGACCAGCGGCAAAGGGGGGGTCGGTAAGAGCAACATCGCGCTCAACCTGGCGATCGCCCTGCAGCAGATGCACAAGTCGGTGTGTCTGCTCGATGCCAACCTCGGCCTGGGAAACATCGACCTGTTATGTGGGCTCAACGGTTACTGGAACCTTTCGCACGTCATCAGCGGCGCCCGGTCGCTGGCCGAAATCATGCTCGACGGCCCGGCGGGCATTCATGTGATTCCCGGCGCCAGCGGCCTGCTCGACCTGGCCGATAGTTCACCCACCGACCAGCGCGAAATTCTGGCCCACCTTGAAGAACTCGAACAACGACACGACTATCTGATTCTCGATACGGGAACCGGCATCCACCAGACAGTCAGGCAGTTTGTCGCGGCGGCCGAGACCGTGCTGGTCGTCACGACTCCTGAACCGACGGCCATCGCCGACGCATACGCCACGCTCAAGACACTCGCCACCGGACAGGAACTCGGGCAACCGCACATTCTCGTCAACCAGGCCGATTCGCCCGAGCAGGCCCGCGAAATTATCGCCCGGGTGCAACAGACGGCTCGTACCTTTCTGCATGTGACCGTCGCCTCGGCGGGCTTTATCCCCCGCGACCTTGCGGTACCCCAGGCGGTCGTTGACCGCGTGCCACTGCTCGTCCAGAACGTCCGATCACCCGCGGGCCGTGCCATCGAACAGCTCGCTCGCCGCGTGATTAACCTGACCCCGCCCCCCGCCGACCGCGCACCGTTTTTCGCCCGGTTCGGACTTTTCCGTCTGTAACAGAAATATTCAAGTTGCCGATCGCAACGGTCGATTTATGTTGCAGGGGTAGTTGCGGTCTCCCTGAACCTGATCTCGAATCGTTGAGACGACATCACTGATAACCAAACACCACGGAGGGTCTTATGGTTGCCAAGGTCGAACGCGACATCGCCGAAATCTGGCAGGAATTCAAACAGGATCAGTCCAGCAAAGAACTGCGGAATGTGCTGATCGAAAAGTTTCTGCCGCTGGTTCGCTACAACGCCGAACGGGTCTGGTCGAAACTGCCCGACGGCGTCGACCTCAACGACCTGATCTCGGCCGGTGTGTTCGGGCTGATGGATGCGATTGAGGCTTTCGACCTGTCGCGCGGCGTCAAATTCGAAACGTACTGCGTCCCGCGCATCCGCGGGGCGATGCTCGACGAACTGCGGACGATGGACTGGGTGCCGCGCCTCGTGCGCAGCAAAGCCAGCAAGTGCGAAGCGGCCCGCAAAGCCGCCGAAGCCGAATTCGGTCGCCCGCCGACCGACTCCGAAGTCGCGAAGAAGATGCAGATTCCGACCGAAGAGTTCGAACGGCTCAAATGCGAGGCGAGTGCGGTCAATCTGGTCAGCCTCAACAAGAAGTGGTTCGAAACCGACAGCTACAAGGATGTTCGCGAGATCGACATTCTGGAAGACAGCAAGGGGATCGACCCCACCAACAGCATCCAGAAGCGCGATCTGATGAAGCTCGTGACGAAGGGCCTCAATCGCAACGAGCGACTGATCATCATCCTGTACTACTATGAAGAGATGACGATGAAAGAAATCGGCAACACGCTGGGCCTCTCAGAGAGCCGCGTGAGCCAGATGCACTCGAGCATCGTCGCCCGCCTGAAAGATCAACTCCACAAACGCCGCCCCGAATTCTCGTCGTAAGGCGAACGCGTGGCGCGCGACTCGTTCCCACGCTACGGTGTTGTACGACTTCGCACAGGTTCAAATATAGCGTGTTTTATCGCGTGAGTTGACTCTATTCCAAGAGCGACGGTATCGTAGCGACACCCGTTTTGACACCAGTTTGCCCAAACTAACGCGGCACGGCCCG
>SIAF01000357.1 GCA_009691905.1 Planctomycetaceae bacterium
AAACGTCGTTCAGCGTCTGCTCGTCACCCGACGGCCAGCGGATCACCAGCACGTCGAGTTTTGCGAATTCGCCCAGACCCCAGTGAATTCGCGGGTCGCTGGAGGACAGGTAGCTCGATGCCGGGGCGACCTCGGCCAGCCAAGTGCGGGTGCCGGCTTTGCCGACGACTCGGGCGCCGTAGGCGAAGATGTTCGGTGCCGCGCCACGCAGGTCGAGCTTCAGCCAATGATGATTCGATTCGGTGCGGTTTTCGAGGAGCATCACCGGGCCTTCGTGGTCCACCACCAGAAGGTCGACTTGACCGTCGTTGTCGAAGTCGGCAATCGCCGAGCCACGGGCGACCATCGTCCGCTGAACGTCCGGCGTCAGCGCCGGGACGAGGTCGACAAACCGGCTCCCCTGGCGGTTGTGGAACAACGACAGCCGTTGTCGAAACTGAGCTTCCGGGCCTTCGACGTCAGGGGCATTGTCGTAGACATGGCCGTTCGCGTAGGCGATGTCGGGCCAGCCGTCGTTGTCGAAGTCGAGCCATTTCGCGCCGAATCCCAGATGACTTTTCGTCGCCGCCGTCAATCCGGCGCGGATGGCGACGTCGGTGAAGAAATTGTTTCCCATGTTTCGGAAGAGGGCGAAGCCAAGTTTTTGAAAGTTCGTCACGGTCAGGTCCAGCAGGCCGTCGCGGTTAAAATCGCCCCAGTCGGCGCCCATGGCCGACATCGTGTTCGTCGTTTCCGAGACGGACAGCCCCGAGATCAGACCGATGTTTCCGAATCGCATCTCCCCCAGGTTGTGCATCAGATCGGCGGCGCGACCGTCATTGCCGATATAAAAATCGATGCGCCCGTCGCCGTCGAGATCGGTAAACGCCAGCACCATCGCCGCGCCGTGGGTCTGCTGCATGCCGTCCGTCTCGGGGACGAGTTCAAAGCGCCCGCGGCCGATGTTGCGCCAGATTTCCCCGTTTTCGGGAGCGTAATCGCCGGGCGTGCATCCCGACATGACGCCGGGCTTGAATTCGCAGTGCTTCGTTGAGTCGGGACCGTAGACGACGTAGTTCAGGATCACCAGATCGAGCCAGCCGTCGCCGTCGAGATCCATGAAGCCCGCACTGGCGCCCCAGCGATCGCGATTGTCGGGGTTGAGACCGGCTTTCTCAGTTGCCGCTTCGAATCGCAGCGCGCCCAGGTTCTTGTAGAGCGCCAGCCGATGGAAGCCGGTCAACAGAATATCGAGCAGGCCGTCGCCGTTGTAGTCGCCGATGGCACAGCCGGTCCAATCACCTTGGATCTCCGACAGGCCGCTTTCAGAAGTCACATTGACGAAGCGGGCCGCGCCTTCGTTGCGGAACAGGGCCGGGTGCGGGTCTCCCACCAGCAGCACGTCCTGCCAGCCGTCGTTGTCGGCGTCGAACGCGGCGCAGCCGGAACCGAACGTCTGCTGAATCGGGATCGGGCGCGGTTGCTCGGGCCAGGCGTAATGCAGTCCGCACTCGTGGGCCACGTCGACGAACGAAACACCCCTGGTGTCGGGCGACGCGTCAACCGGTTCGTGCATTCGCGGAAGCTTCTGGGGCTGGATCGGCAAGGCCTTCCGATCCTCCTGGGGGTCCGTGAACTTCTGCGCCGATCGACTGTCGGAGGCCGGTGGAGCTTCGTGGCAGCCCGCCAGAACGACGCCGTAGACAATGGAGAGCGCTACGGTGCGACCGGCGACCAGGACGCCAGGATGGCGTGGCACGGAGGGCATCTTGCGCTCAAGAACGAAGAGTTCAGAATTAGATCAAGGCATCCGGAGCAGAATGAACTGTGACAAATCGCAAAATGAAATGCAAACAGCAAATACCGACCTCAGCGGCGACCGGCGGCGGCCCGGTCGCGGTTGGTGAGCCGACGTCGTCGTTTCTGGTAAAAAGGTCTGGTCAAATGGTCTTGCAATCGACATTGAAACAGATTCTGATAGGGAACGACTCGACGCCGGCGCGACTGACGTGTCGGCAACAGCAGTCCTGGTACCACAATGGTTCGAAAGAGACGCTGGCGGCTTGTTTTGCTTTGCACTCTGGCGGGCGGCGCCGCGTCTGTCTGGTACGCCTGGCAGGTCTGGCAGCGTCGAGACCTCGACCACCGCATCGATCTGGCATTGTCGGCTCTGCGGGAAGAAGACTCTCTCGATGTGGTCCACGACACAATTGCGCAGCTCGTGGGCCGGCCCGACTGGCATTCGGAACTGCGATTGCTCGAAGGGGGCGTGCTGCTTCGGGGGGGCGATCCATCGGCCGCACTGCAGGCCTTCGATTCCGTACGCAACGATGGCAGGCTCCGCGTTTCTCTTTTCCTGATGGGGGGCGAAGCGCTGTACCGGCTAGGGCGTTTGGCCGATGCCGAATCGATCTTTCTCAACCTCGCCCAGGAGCATCCCGATGAATCCAAAGTCCACCGCTGGCTGGCGACGATCTACCACGACTTTGGGTCGATCGACTCCTCGATGGCCGAGCTCGAACGGCTTGCACAATTGCGTCCCGGCGATTTCCTCGCCTATCGGCTGATGGGCCGGACCTACGCCGGGGACTATCGAAGATTCGACGAAGCGGCCGTTCAATACCGGCTGGCGCTCGAACGGAATCCGCCCGAGCCGGACCGTTCTGACATCATTCGCGAGTTCGCGCAGTGCCTGGTGCTGTTGAAGGAGTTCGCCGAGGCGCTCGACGTCCTGAAGGGGATGTCTGACGGGCCGCTCAAACAGCTCCTCCAGGTTGAGTCGTACCGCGGATTGGGAGAGTTCGACGAGGCGCAGCGGGTGCTCGATCGGCTCGCCGCGACGGAGCCGCAACATCAGGGTGTGCTGCTGCTGGGGGCCATCCTGGCGATCGGCCGCGGGGATGGCCAGGCCGCGGTGCCAGGACTCAAAAAACTGCTGGAGCAAGATCCGCACCACTACGTAGCTCGTCACCAGTTGTCGCTGGCCTACCAAAGCCTCGGCGATTCGGCGGCCGGCAAAGCGGAGTCGGAGCGAATGCTCGAATCGAAGAAACTGCACCAGCGACACGACGAGTTGTACTCCCAGGTGATCGACAGGCCTTCTGACGCTGACGTTCGCCTGGATCTCGCCCGCGTCTGCGAGCAACTGGGCAGGACCGACGAGGCGGCCCACTGGCGGCAGGCCGCTGAGCAAACTCGCCAGGGGGCACTGCAAGACCTGCATTCGCCGTAACCGCGGCAGGCCAGGCGAGCCGGAAATGATGCTCACGGCCGTCGTGCCCTGTCCTCGGCACCAGGTCTTCCAGGCGCCGCTGTTCGGCAACTCGACCGACCAACTCGACTTCGATCACCCTCCGGGCGTCAAGCAGGTAAAACAGATTCGGCTCGTCGTGGGCCAGCGACGTTTGAATAATACCCGACAATGACCCGTCATGCGGTGCCGGAGCCGACGCGATCGGCAGCGCGCTGTTTTGCAGAAAGGCCCCGGCGCGCGGCAGAACCTTGACCAGCCCCATCGTCTCGGCCTTGAGAATCGCGTCGCGGACCGCCGATTGCTTGACATGCAGCCGATCCGACAATTCACGAATCGAAGGAATCTGATCGCCCACTTCCAGGCCGCTTTGGCGGACGACCTCCCAGATCGAATCCAGGACCGACGTGACACCATTCGTCGACCTGGCCGCCGACATGCCTTGTGTCGTCACTTGAAAACTCCTCAAGAGCTGATTGAACGATTTCGATTATATGTGATAATCACTGAACAATCACTGTTCAAGTACAGATCCGTAATTCATTCAGGCTCGCCGGTCGACAGAAATCTGGTGGAAATATCGGCAAGCGCGTTGGATATGAGAGGGCGAGCCGCCGGTGGCCGCAGGAGATGAATCCTTCTCGGCCAGCAATTTGCGTGTCCGCTGTGCCGCCCGCGTCAATCATTCCGGCCTTATAGTAGACGCTGTTCCCAGGAATCACCGGGATGCATCGCCAAACCCTGCCCAGCGGAAGCCGCCGCGATCGAAGTTCGCGCGGGCGCAGCGGTCGGTTGCAGGTCATCGTCGTCGTGGTGCTGGCTCTGACTGTGGTCGCCGTGGCAGTTGCCTTCCAATTTTCGCCGTGGAGTGCGCGCGCCCCGCATCGTTAGCGCGCGTCTGTGAGCCCGACACCCGACGAGATCGAATCCTTACGAGCAGAAGTAACGGCGTTTTGCGGCGACTGCCACGCGATGCCGTTGCCTGGCAGCTTTCCGAAAGCCGCCTGGCTCGACGAAGTGCAACGGGGATACGAGTTTTATGCCGACTCCGGGCGCAACGATCTTGTGGTTCCGCGGCCAGAAAAGGTCGTGACTTTTTTCCGCAGCCAGGCGCCCGACGAGATCGTGCTGGCCAGCGTGCCGGACGAGGCTTCCCCCTCACCGGTAACATTTCGGCCAACCCGTTCGGCGGCCGCGACAGGTTCAGAGAACATTTTCGTCGCGTCTGTGCGATGGGATGTCCTGGTCACCGGTGAACGACCCGAGTTGCTGGTGTGCGATATCTGGACCGGCAGGATTCAGACCGCGCGTCCCAACCGCGATCAAATGGTGCTGCAACCGATCGCGCAGCTCCTGAATCCCCCGCATGCGGTGCCCGTCGATCTGGACGGCGACGGCCGCCTGGACTTGGTCGTCGCCGAACTCGGACGGTTTCTTCCCGACGATCATTTCGAAGGCCGCGTGACGTGGTTGCGGCGGACGGTCGACGGCCAGTTTGAGCCGATCGTGCTGCAGGCGGGGCTGGGACGGGTGGCGGACGTCGAACCGGCCGACTTCGATGGCGACGGCGACGTCGATCTGGTTGTTGCCGAATTCGGCTGGCACACGACGGGGCGCGTGTTGCTGCTCGAGAACCGCGCCGAGGCCGGCGGAGAGCCACAGTTCGAAGTCAGTGTGATCGACTCGCGGCCGGGCGCAATTCATGTGCCCGTGGCCGATCTCAACGGTGACGGCCGTCCCGACTTTGTGGCCCTGATCAGCCAAGAGCATGAAACGGTTGAGGTCTTTCTCAACGAGGGAAACGGCCGGTTCCTGCGGCATACCGTCTTCAACGCCGGCGATCCGGCGTTCGGTTCCAGTGGGATCCAGCTTGTCGATCTGGACGGCGACGGCGACCTTGATGTCTTGCACACCAGCGGCGACACCTTCGACAGCTTCTACCTGAAACCGAACCACGGCATCCGCTGGCTGGAAAACCGTGGCGATGCGTTGTTCGATCTGCACGAACTGGCGGCGATGCCGGGAGCACATCGCGCGGTTGCCGGCGACCTCGACGGCGACGGCGACCTCGACATCGCCGCCTGTGCCCTCTTTCCCAGGGAACTGCGAGGCGGCCAGCCGACCGACCGGTTCGACGGTGTGCTGTGGCTGGAACAGACCACCCCTCGAAAATTCATCCGTCACGGCATCGAGCGAGGAAACTGCAACCACGCGGCACTCGAACTGGGAGACTTCGACGCCGACGGCGACCTCGACATCGCCGTCGGCGGTTTCGGGAACGCCACCACGCAGCCGGAACTGACTCTCTGGTGGAACGAAGGCCCAGGGGATGAGCCGCGGCGAGAAAAACGCTGATTCAGCCATTCTTCTACTTTCCCGTCCATCGGCCGCGTTTTCTGCCGGGTGTTGCATCTCAAGCCCCTCGGATTCACAGCATCGCCTATTGTGCGCCCCCGATGCGACCTCTTTGACAAGGTGGCGTGCAGAAGAGTTGAATTCCGTGCCAGCCGTGGATGCGATGGCCCAGGAATGGCCGATTCCGGCGGGGGCACAAGAATGGTCCCCTGAAAGGAGTTCACCATGAGCAACAAGCACGTTTCCTCGGGCACGGAACCGACCTCGACATCGCCCCTGGCGCGACGATTTTCGGAGGATTTCAAACGCGATTCAGCCCGCTTGGTGACCGATGAGCGGGACACCTTCAAGGCCGCGGTCGCAGCAACAGGCGAGGCGGACGAGGATCAGGTTGAGGTGGACGTTCTTCGAGCGCGGGGCCTTGGCGTGCAGGTCGGCCAGGACGAGTTGAAGCTCGCGGCGGGTGAGGATTTTGGTCGAATCAACGCGGATCGAAGGGCCGAGGTGCATGGCTGACTCCCGAGGGGTGGTGGAACGGGAGTGGGTCAGTTACCTCGGGGGTAGACGGAAGGGAAGGCAACACGGACGCAGTTGCCGCAAGCGTCCCAAGGGTCGCGAGTCCGGTGCCGTGACACCCGTAGCCTGATGTGCCATCAACTGGCTGTATGACGAGTTCTTGACACTTTGATTTCCGAGACGGCGAAATGGGACTGCCATAGCTGAGAATCCTGCTTCAGACGGCGGGCGGGATGACCGTTCGAGAATACGAACGTATGTTGACTTGGCCGCCCGTGCAGCTTCGATGCGTCGGTCGATGTGACCGACGCGCGCTTAGCAATCGCACGTGAAATCCGGCTATAATCGCAATTCATGTCCGACGTCACCCACATCCTGTCGCAGATCGAATTCGGCGATCCGTCGGCGGCCGAGCAACTGCTTCCGCTGGTGTACGATGAACTGCGCAGGCTGGCTTTGGCCAATGGGCCGTGTGACAATCCAATCGCCGAATTGCCACCATTTAACCGACCGTGGGAGGTTCTCTCATGAAGACTATTGTAACCGTGCAGCGATTGGCTTTTGCGCTCGGTTTATTGGCGGCAACCGCGGGGTCCCGGGCGAATTCGGCCGAGCCGAAGGCGGAGGATGCAATCGAGAACTCGACAAAGATGAAGCTGGTCTACATTCCGCCCGGCGCGTTTGAAATGGGCTCGCCCGAATCAGAGGACCAGCGAAGCGACCGTGAGAAACTGCACCACGCTCGGCGGTACCATCGGCATAGGTTGTTGTGGCCAGACAGATGAGCTGGGTTTCAATGTCGCCGCCGATCCGGTCCATGTCCACGACCTGCATGCCACGCTGCTTCACTTTTTGGGATTCGACCACACTCGGCTCACGTTCCGATTCCAAGGTCGCGACTACCGCCTGACAGACGTGCATGGGCGAGTCGTCAATGAGATTCTGGCATGAAGAACGGCGCAACGGCGACCGTCCCGTCGTTCGGGCCGGCGTGCCGATTGAATCGGCGTTACGCCAGAATATGGCGCAGCACGTTCCCGTGAACGTCGGTTAGGCGGTAATCGCGTCCGCCGAACCGAAATGTGAGCCGCGTGTGGTCGATACCGAGCTGGTGTAGAAGCGTCGCGTGCAGATCGTAGGCGGTGACGACGTTTTCGATCGCGTGATAGCCGTATTCGTCCGTCGCGCCGTAGATCGTGCCGCCGCGGAACCCGCCGCCCGCCAGCCATAGCGAAAACCCCTTGGGGTTATGGTCGCGGCCGGTGCCGGCCTGAGCGAACGGGGTGCGGCCGAATTCCCCGGT
>SIAF01000358.1 GCA_009691905.1 Planctomycetaceae bacterium
AACCAACCTCCGCATCGGCCAACAGCCGCTGCTTTCGGAGCTCGAATCGCCGTTCCATCGTGCATCTCCTTAAAGGAAATCCATTTCCCGCAAGGGGTCTCTATAAAACAGGTTGCAACTCGTCAAGTACAATCGACAGTAGAAGTAGGAAACGTAAATGAATTCCTCCCGGAGTACGGGTCGCCGACCCGCACTGCGTTTGGTCCGGCTCGGCGACCCGGACTACATTCTCCCGCCGAGTCATTCCTTTACGGTTCCTTAGCGTAGAGATCGCCGGAATGTAGTGAAACAACCGAGTCAAATCGATAACGGAAGAGCCGCCTTAGCCCGCCGCCGCCGCAAACGCCGAATCACGAAAAACCCGACAACGCACAACATGAGACCGGCCAGAATCGGGGCCACGACCGCCAGCACCGATAGGACAAATGACATCACCAGTTCTGAGACGGCCACCAGCGAATTCCCCAGGCCGGCCGTGGTGACCGTCGAAGCTCCGCGAGCCACGACCGTTGCCCCTTGAACGACCGCGGCCGCACCGCCGCCGGCGATGATCGCCGTTGACCATTGCAGCAATGGGTCCATTTCAGAAACGCAGGCGGCTGTGGCAATCGTGCCGGCCACGATGGCGGCCGGCGTCGCTATTGTATCCAGAATGTTATCGAATCCAGGGATCAGAAACCCGGCGAACTCCGTCACTGACGCGATCGCAAATGCGCTCAAAGCTGGCCAGGAACCAATCCAATCCCACCCATCGGCGAGTTGCAGTTGACCCGACTTGACGGCAATGCCCATCACCAACAAGGGGACAAAGATCCGGAAGCCGCACGCGGCGGCCAGGCTAACACCGATTAGGCACGAAAGTATGATCGAGAAGAACGATTCCATCACAGGCCCCCCGAATTATCGCACCCCGCGCCCCAGGACGTCCCTGGCCCGGAAAAAACTTCGCAGTCGATACTCATCGTCGAGGCCCGCCTCCTGGTTCGAGAAACAAATGAACGTCAGACAACAGACGCCACGGCCGCAAAGTCTCGGCCTCTGGCCGGTCAGGCGGTCGCTTGGATTCAAGACGCCGCCGCACTTTGCGGCGGGCCTCGTTCCCGACGCATCACAAGAGTACGCGGCGAGTCAGGCGATTGCAATCACTTTTGCCGAGGCGATGATCGCACTACGGCGCACCTTGAGTAAGTCCCGCCTGCCGGGCGGGACCTCGCGCGGCCGGGGCGCTTCGACCCGCAACAGGTTCCCTCCGGCAGAGGGAACCTACAAAGTGACGCTCCGCCTGGTTTCCTCAGCTCGCGCGCGTCGACTATCCTGTGGATGCGGCCAAAGCCCACACTGCCGATTCCCTTCCCGACAGGAACGCTGCCATGCCGAAAATCCTGATGCCGATTGGCGACGCGACCGAGGTGCTCGACACGCTGTACCCCTATTTCCGCCTGCCCGAAGACGGATTCGAGGTTGTCGTAGCCGGCCCCCAGGCGCGGCTGTACCACGGCGTGATGCACGAAATCCCACCGAATGAGGCGATCGGGTGGGATATCACGCGCGAGCAACCGGCCTATCATATCGCCGCGACGGTCGCCTTTCGCGATGTCGACCCGCACGAGTACGCGGGGCTGTTTCTAAGCGGCGGCCGGGCGCCGGAGTATTTGCGCTACGATCAGGACTTATTGCGGATCACGCGGCATTTCTTTGAGGCGGGAAAACCGGTCGCCGTCGTCTGCCACGGTGTCGAGATCGCCGCTGCCGCCGACATGCTCAATGGCCGCACGCTGACGACCGTCGCCAAGTGCGCTCTCGACGTCACGCGCTTCGGTGGAACCTACGTCAACCAGCCCTGCGTCGTCGATGGCAACCTGGTCAGTGCTCGGACCTGGCACGACAACACCCTGTTTATGAAAGAGTTTGTGCGGCTGCTCAAGGCTTCGATTCGCTGAGCGCGTACCCCTATTTTAAAAAAAATGAACTCGACTTACTTGCTTTGCATCCGGATCGGACGTAAAATTTCGGACGACACGGCCCCCTCTGTCGTCATGTGGCGTTGGCCCGCACCATGTGCGCTTGAAGTGGGGCCGTGTCATTTCTTTGACCGCGTTCACTGCAGTTGATCCTGCAATTCTTTGAGGGCCGGCCGTTCGAGAGGATGCACATCTTGCATTTTGAGATTCGCTTCGATGGCCTTCGCCATGGAATCTCGAGCGTCTTCGAGTTGCCCCAGTCGATGCTTGACTTGCGCCATGTGGAACAGGCTCAGCGCTGTCTCGCGCCCCTGGAGCGATTTGAGCAGATCATCGCCGGCCTTTTGAGGATTGTTTAACGCCAGATAAATCGTGGCTCGCGAATCGAGCAATGCCGCGTCATTTCCGACAAAGGCAATCGCCTGATTGATCAATTGCAGCGGCTCCTGATCGTGGCCCCCGCGCAGCGCCAGCAACAAGGCCAGGTTATTCATCGCTACGGGATTTCGCAGTTCCTTTTCAAGGACTTCCCGGTAAAGATTTTCGGCATCGTCATAGGTCTGATTCTTGGCATCGTCATAGGTCTGATTCTCTTCGCTGGCAGGGATGACTTCCCGCCAACTCTGCAGATCAGCCAAACCCAGCAGCAAGACCACCGGCCGATCCCAGACCGTCAAGGCATCGCGCAGAATTTTTTCCGCCCGGGCCGAATCGTCGGGGCTGGTCGCCCCGGACGTAATCAACGTTGACGTCACAGCCATGATCTCGGTTGGGCGAGCGCCTCGCCATTCTTTCTCCAGCAGATCGAGTGACTTGCCGGAGCGTCCCTGCCGGGCGTGAAAGGCCGCAAGCGCCAAGGTCTCTTTGGGCCGCTGCTGCGCGTTTTTATCATAAAATGTTCCCGATCGTTCGTTAAATTTCGCGACGAAGGTGCTGCGCTCTTCAGAAGTTTCAGCATTCCCCGGACGATTGAGCAATACGGCCTGAGTTTCCAAAAGCCTGGCCGCATTCGCGACTCGCACGTCGCTATCAGCCGCCTCGAGCCCGGCCTCTTCGACGTAATCGTCAACCATTGTCAGCAGATCGTCGTATCGCTTTTGCGCCATACGGACTGAGGCGCTCATTCCTATTTTCTCGAATTCAAGACGCTCGCGCCGCCGGTTGAACTCCTCCCTCAGGGAGTCTTTGTCTGGTTTGCCGATCCCGACGCCCGCACGATCGGGCGGCGGCACGAGGGCGATCCCCCGCAATCGCGTCAACCACACGTCCGCCTCGGCCACATCCGGTGTTTCGACTTCCAGCAGATACTGAATGTACTTGACCAGGAATTCTGGCTGTTGGCTATGGGTCACCACCAGCGATTTCATTTGTAACATTGCCAAGTCGCGAGAACTTCGATCTTTCAACAACCAATAGAGCTGGGCCAGCAGGAATCGCTCGTCCCGAAGTTCGTCGACGGCCTTCGCCCCGCGTTTCTCCAGGAGGTGCTCTAGAATCTTGATCGCCTCCCTTCGAAATTCTTCACCGCGGTTCGCCAGCAGAAAAGCCTTTTCCCGCAAATCGATTTCTTTCGACTTTTCGGCCTGGGGTTCGGGCAGCTTTTCCTTCAGGTTTTCGTCCAGAAGCTTGAGGGCCTCATCAAAACCTTCCTTGTGACCGCGCGCCGCCAGGGCCCGAGCCAGTTTTCGCCGGCTCACGACCCGGACGTCGGCACTGACGCTGGCAGAGCGCTCCGTGAGCTGTTTGAGAAGTGGTATCGCCTCCTGGGATTTGCCGATTCGCCACAGGAAGTCTGCAAATCGGAGGGTGATTGTTCGGTCGTCTTTGGCGGCCTCCGACGCGGCCTGATACCTGGCTTCCGCCTGAGCGAGGCGACCGATCGACGCGTAAACCTCGGCCAGGGCAAAGTCGACTCGCTCGGGATCGATGTGCTGCTCGGCCGCGGCAATGGCCTCGTCGACTTTCAGCGTATTCTCACGGCGGCTGTAATACTGGATCAAAGCGATTCGAGGCTCTTCCGCTGAGGGATCCAGCTCAATCGCGCGCAAAAAACTCGCTTCGGCTTCAGAATACTTTTCGAGAGATTGAAGAATCCGTCCGGCCCAGACCAGCTCCCTGGGTTCTTTTGAACCGAGGGCCACCTGCTTTGCGAAGTCGATCGCGCGGCCGCTGTCTTCGAGGTGCAGGGCGATATCTGCCGCAATGGTTTTCAGTTCGCTCGAAAACTGCGCCTGCTGTTCCTGAAGCCGGCAAATCATTTTGTCCGCTTCTGCAAATTGTCCGGTTCGATAAAGCAATTCGCCGGTTCGGCCGACGACATTCAGGCTGCGCTCGCCGAGCCCGATCGCCTTTTGATAGTTGGCAATCGCCGAGGGTTCGTTTTGCTCGACATCATCGATTTTTGCAAGCAGCAACGGCAAACGCGACGATGTGGGGCTCGCCAGCATGGCCTTCTCCAGGAGCTGCTTTGCATCGAGAAACTTCTTGTGTCGATCTTCGTCCTGACGATCCAGCGCCGCGGCCTGGATGACCAATTGCGTTGCCTCAGCGTACCGCGATAACGCACTATCGCCGTCGATCGCCTTGATTTTTTTGAGAACCTCGTCGAGCAGGGACGCATCGTTGCCTTCCACGGCGATCTCAAGCAACAATTGCCACGGACGCAGATCGGTTTTCTCAGCCTCGGCGGCCGATCGGCTTAACCGCTCGGCCTGCTCGAAATCGCGGATAGAAAACGCGAGACTCGCCAGGCCGATCGACAACTGCCGCACTTCATCGGGAGTGAAGCTGTCGAGAGGCGTCGCCTGATCGTGGATTGCTGCGCTCGCCCCGCGACTGTGCTGATTGACCTCGTGCCGCGCCATCGCCAGCCGCCAGGTGACTGAGTCTCCCGCCTTGGAACGGACCTCATCCAGCAACTCGAGAGCGCGCGCCCATTTTTTGTCGCGCTCGGCGAGCGTCACCAACACCAGCCATATCTCCACCGCGGTCGGATCGCTTTCGAACTTCTTCTCGAGCAGACGCTGCGCTCGATCGACCTGCTCCTGGGCGAGTAAGACCTGCTTCTGGGCGAGTAAAACGTCAGCCTTGAGCAGGATCAACTGCAGCAAATCCGGATCCACGCGCTCCTCGAGTTGCTCCAGGATCTGATTGACTATCGTCCAGTTCGGTTCGGCGGCATTGGGACGTCGATTCACAAACAGGATCAATTGCGGAATCTTAAACAGCACTGCAACGGGGGGGTTCGGAAGCCGGGCAACCGCCAGGTACTCATTGATGGCTTCGTCAATGCGGCCGCTGACCTCGAGAGAATCGGCCATCGCAATGCGAGCCGGCATCCAGTCGGGATCGATCGCCAGTGCCCCGCGGTAGGCATTGCGCTGCAGATCGTGATCGCCCAGCTTTTCGTAGCACTCCCCCAGCCAGAAGTCGGCCTGCTTCAGCAGGGACGGCCAATTGACAAGCGATGCCCGCACTTCCTCCAGTTTGTTTTTGGCGACAGCCCATTCCTCCTGACCCATCTCCTCCTGACCCATCAGCAGGCGGGCCTTGAGAAGCCCAATCTGAGCCTGGGGATAATTCGTTTTTTTCAGCTCCTCCAGGTACGTCTCGGCCTCTGCGACCCGACCGGATTCGGCGAGCATATTCGCCAGATTCCACAGGAGCATCGGCTGTTTCGGAATGGCGTCTAACCCCATTTTCATCCATTGGATTGCCGAATCTCTATCAAGATTTTGAAGTTCAATTTCGGCCAGCCCGGCATACAGCGCGACATTCTTAGGAGACAATTTGATGCCGCGTGCGCCAAGGTCGCGGGCTTCCCGGCGGATCTCGTCGGCTTGCTTACGGGCGTTATCAATCGCAGACTTGACATCGCCGCCGCCTCGGCGACCGGCGTCGGCGATCAGCGCCGACAGACCGAACTGAATTGCATCCTGGTCATCCGGCGACAAACGCAATGCGGTGCGGGCGTCTTCGACAAGTTCGTCGACCGCCTGCGATTCGGTCAGAATTTTCGCCGGCACGGCAGGATTTGCCTCGTCGCCCGCGGCGGGGGTAAAAACCCCACGCCGCACTCCGTCCAGCCACGCCAGGCGTTGCACCCCTCGAAGCCAATAGGCCTTGGAATTGTCGGAGTTGGCGGTCACCATGTCATTCAGAATCTGCAGGGCCTGGGGCGAGGCTTTCAGATGATTGTGCAGGATCCACGCCCGCCTCGCGTAGGCGTCGACCCGATCGGGCGCCGCTTCAATTGCCTGCTTGTAATCGCCATCGGCGGTTACATAGTGCTTCAGGCCCAGTTCGCTGTCGCCGCGCCATTCCAGCAGTTGGCCGTCCTGCGGCTGGGTCTTCAGCAGAAAATCGACGTGTTGGCGAGCGTCAACAAATCGACGCAGTTGCAGCGCAATCTCGACCTGTCGCCATCGCACTTTGTCCTGCGCCGGCTCGCGGCGGAGCGACACGTCGAACGAGCGATAGGCCTGGCCGATCCGCCCGATTTCGGCTTGCAGAAACCCGAGTTCCGCAAGGGACTCGGCGCTTTGTTTTCCGGGCACCAATTGCACGTATCGGGAATAGAAATCCATTGAGGTCTTGAATTCCTTTTTGTCTTTGGCCCGTTTGGCTTCACGCAAAAGCATGACAGCATTACGTTTGACCTGAAATCCATGCACGGCATATGCCACACCACCAAACACCAGCAGACTCGCCAGTAGAATGCCCGCCAATTTAAAATTGAGCCGCCTCATTGGTCTGTCCCCTCACCAGGAATCATGAGCTTCAGCAAGGATTACCTGCATCGATGCGATCGATGTCGATTTGCAAAACACGCCCTGATTTCAAGACCTGCAACGCCCTGCAGGGTGCCCTTTGAAAACTCAAAGAAAAACGGCAACCTGCTGTGCAGATTGCCATCCAGGATTCACGCCACATAATCGGCTCGTTTCATAATCACTGACGAAGATGGCGGTCGCTTCAGCCAAGTTCGGATCGACCGCGAGGGTTCTTTCAGAACGCAACGCTTCAAAGAGTCGTTCGAAACTCGCCGATTCAGGAGCTCAGCGACTTTGACAGTGAAGCTGCGTGGCCTAACAAGCGGAAGCAAACCCTCCGCGTGCCGCGTCGGGATTGTCACAATCCGCAAAAAACCGGCTTGTCGAGCCCGCAGCCAGCTAAGGTTCTTCGGTCCGACGCGGCCACTGAAAATACACCTTAATACGGAGACTGTAGCAACGATACCGGGTTTCTTCACCCTGCGCGAGCGTGGTGCAGGGTTTTGACAGTTTCGGATCGCGATGCGGCATGCTCCTCACGAACCATGTCGAGGGCGATTCGACCGTGAAGTTGATCCTTGTTCCGAACACGGTA
>SIAF01000359.1 GCA_009691905.1 Planctomycetaceae bacterium
CCGCCTCGACGATCAGGGCGACCATCATCGACGCCAGGAACAGCCGCCAGATTTCCTGGAGCACCGAGGTCGCCCCGCCGGACGAGTCGTCGATGCGCGCGAAGTCCAGCCCTTGGAACAGCGCGGCAACCCGTTTGTCGTCGAGGACCAAGGCCTGATCCTCCGCCGCTGACCGATTCACCGCCACGAGCTGCTCGCCGGTCACGTACACGCCACGCTGAAACCGGTACTCGGTCGAGACCGCTTCGTCGGTTCCCACGATGCGTTCCCAAATTACCGCATCTCCGCGGGAGTCATCTCCTGCGATCAACTGGCGAGTGCTCTCCAGGGCGGACGCTCCCGCCGCCAGGGCCCGTTGCACCAGCACGTAGAGCACGACGCCGTCGGTCGCCAGCGACGAATCGCCCGTGGCCGGCGTCGTGGAGCAGAAGTAAATGCCCCCCCGACGGGAAGCGGCGCGAGCCAGTAGCGGAGCGCCTCCCGACAGCGTTGCCAGCGGCGTGAATTCGCCGGTCAGCGTGCCATACCGGCGGATCTGCAACTGCCCCACCGGGAGCGGCGCCCCGCTGGCGGTGTGGGCCAGCAAGTCCTGATCGCCGCGCCAGTTCCCGACGAGTGCTCCCTGCGGCGGGTCATGCCACTCGCCCCACCGCACGCCGAGCAGTTCCTCTGCGGACGGCGCGGACGGGGGAAAGAAGATCGCATACCCTCCGCGCTCCACGAAGGCCCGCACGACCTGCGCGGCTTCGCCCTTCGGCAAGCGCCCCTGCCACAGGAGCAGCGCCGTGTTTTCCCATTCCACAGTCGAGAGTTGGTCCGGCTCGATCACCTCGGCACGGCAAGTCGTCGCGGCATTGGGTGGAATCGCGGCGGAGAGCTCTAAAGCCGCTCGACGCTGCTCGTCTTCGGCCACGATGACTGTCCGGCGCAGGACCGGTTCGTCAAACGCGAAGTAGAAGTCGTCGTCGGCTGGATTGGCGTCGGCCGGAATCGAAATCCGTCCCCAGCCGCGCCGGCGACCCGCAGGGAGCGGAAGGCGGTGCTCTTTCAGTTCACTGGCGGCCCCTTCGATCTCGACCGCCAACTCGGATCGCGCCCCGTCCAGCTCGAACTGCACGGGGACGGTGCCGGGCGATCGGTCGTCCCCTTCGCGCGACAGCTTCAGGGAGACGAGCAACTCGGCCTCGTCCCCCGTTTGCCGCCGATGCACGTCGGTCACGCGCACCGCGGCGTTGGCCGCGGCGGCCTGGGGGTAAGCCAGCAAATGGAAGCGCACACCCTGAGGAAACTCGAGAAAGGCCTCGCGCAGCGTCTGCCAGCGGCCGCTCTCGGGCGCCCAGTCGTTCTCGCGGCAGTCAGAACAGATCCAGACCTCGGTGCGTCCCGTCTTGTTAGAGACGATCCAGTCATGGGCGGACTGGAGCATCGCGGGCAGATCGGCGGCGGCGCTGGCCGGCCCGGTGGAGGGGGCGTGCAGCAGGTCGGCGGGGCTCTCCATCTCTCGCGCGGCGCACGTTACGCTGTCGACCAGCACCCACCGCTCGGAACCCAACGTCTTGAGCGTCTCCACCAGACGCTGCCCCCCTGACTCCAGCTTCGAGCGCCCCGCGGTTCCCAGGCGCTGCTGCATGCTGGGCGAGCGGTCGAGCAGAATAATGGTCGTGGAAGCGCGGCCGCCGGCCAGAAGCCCCAGTCGGCCCCCCGCCAGCGGGCGGCTGACCGCCACCACCAGCCCGGCGATCGCCAGCATGCGAAAGGCCATGATCAGCCACTGCCGCAGGCGCGCGTACCCGCGGGACATGCGGTTGGCGGCCAGCAGAAACATCATCGCACCCCAGCGGATCGTCTGGTAACGCCACTGGTTGATCAGGTGGATGATGACCGGCACCGCCACCAGAGGCAGCGCCGCCAGCAGCCAGGGCTGCAGGAAGCTCATCGGACCCCTTTCGATCGCGTCCGCCCCACGAGAAAGCGAGTCAGCACGCGCTCGTAGTCTTCGTCGAGCGTGACCCGCTGGTAGTCGACGCCGGATTCCAACACAACCTGACGAAGATCGCCGAAATAAGTTCCCAAGGCGCTTTGGTATCGCTCGGCGATTTCATTCGGTTCGGCGAAAATCGCCGGCCCTCCCTCCATGTCCAGAAACCGCATCGGGCGGCGAAAGTCGAAGGAGAGCTCCTGCGGATCGAGCAACTGAAAGACCGCCACGTCGTGCTTGCGGAACCGCAGGTGCTGGAAGCAGCCGCGCAGCTCGTCAGGAGGCACGAACAGGTCGGAAACGATCACGATCAGGGCTCGCTGGCGGATCGTTTCGGCCAGCTCGTGCAGCACCGGCACAAGCTGCGTTTCCCCCTGCGGCCGCGCCTGTTCCAGAATGTCGAGCACCGCGATCAGATGCGCCGGATTGCGTTTCGGCGGGACGTGCCGCACGACGCCGGTCGCCACGCACGAAACCCCCACCGCGTCTCCCTGTTGCAGCGCCAGGTAGGCCAGCGCCCCGGCGATGCGCCGCGCGTAGTCGAGTTTGGTCGTGCCGGCCGATCCAAAATCCATCGAGCCGCTGGTGTCGAGCACAAGGCAGCACCGCAGGTTGGTGTCGGCTTCGAACTCCTTGATGTAGAACCGGTCGGAACGTCCGTAGGCGCGCCAATCGAGCCGCCGCAGATCGTCTCCCGGCACGTACTTGCGATACTCGGCAAATTCGACGCTGGACCCCAGGTGCGGGCTGGGATGCCTCCCCGAGACGGTCCCTTGCATGGGGCGCCGCGCGAACAGTGGCACCCCGGCCAGCCGCGAGAGCACGTGGGGATCCAGAAAGCTGCGGGCGCGGCGGTCGGGAAACATGGACACACTCATTCCCCTGTCCCGGTCTCTTCGATGAGCCGGCGCACGATCTGCCGGGCGTCGACCCCTTCCGATTGCGCCGTGAAGGTCGTGATCACACGATGCGTGAGCACGGGGGCGGCGACTTCCTGCACGTCTTCCAGCCGCGCCATGTAGCTCCCCAGGAGGGCCGCCCGCGCCTTGGCCCCCAGGATCAGGTACTGGACGGCCCGCGGTCCGGCGCCCCACGCCACGAGCGGCCTGAGCCACGTCGGCGACGTTCTATCGTTGGGGCGAGTCTTGCGCACCAGCCGCGCCGCGTACTGGTAGATGTGGTCGGGCACCGGCACGCGGCGCACGAGGTTCTGGTACTCGATAATTTCCTGCGCGGCCAGGAGCCGGTTCAACTCGGGCAAGGCGTCGCCCGTGGTGGTGCGGGCGATCTGGATCTCTTCGGCTTCGGACGGATAGTCGAGCTCAATGAGAAACATGAACCGATCGAGCTGCGCCTCGGGCAGCGGGTAGGTTCCTTCCTGTTCAACCGGATTCTGCGTCGCGAGGACGACAAAGGGGAGCTCGAGCTTGAAGGGCTTGCCCACCACCGTCACCTTGTTTTCCTGCATCGCTTCGAGCATCGCCGCCTGGGTCTTGGGGGGCGCTCGATTGATCTCGTCGGCCAGGACGACGTTGGCGAAGACCGGTCCGGCGATAAATTGAAACTCGCGATGCCCCCCAGCCACATCCTGCAGAATGTCGGTGCCGGTGATGTCCATGGGCATCAGGTCGGGGGTGAACTGGATGCGGTTGAACTTGAGCGAGAGCGTTTCCGACAGCTTGCTCACCAGCAACGTCTTGGCCAGCCCCGGCACCCCCATCAGCAGTGCGTGCCCCCGCGCGAACAGGCAAATCGCCAGCCGCTCGATCACCCCCTGCTGGCCGATGATCACCCGCGCCAGCTCGGCTCGCAGCTTTGCGTAGGTCGCACGCAGCCGGTCAATACCCTGCACATCGTCGTCGCTCATCCGCTCCGTGCCGGATTTGGGATTCATGGTGTGTGTCCAAGCTGGTGTTAACGGCAGCCAAACGAGCCTGCGCCTCACGGCGCTTCGTAGCATTTATATCAAGAGTCCTCGCGTATGAAATCGAAAACGGCAAATACCCGCTGCCTCGCGGCTCGTTTAGTGGTAATATCCTCTCATCAGATGCCGAACATCCTTTTCCGAAAGTCGGACCAGTGCCATGACAGCTCGTCGTCTCATTGAATCGATCACCACAGGATTTGCGGTTTTGTTGGCAACCACGTCTCGCGCCGACGAACCGGCAAGATCTGACAAGCGCGCTGATTCGATGTTCGGCGAGCGTGCCGGCGAAGAGCGGGAAGATAATGGGCTCGCGATGACGTTTGTCTGGTGTCCGCGCGGATTTGTCTCGATGGAACAGGTCGAGCAGGTCATGGAGCCGGTTTCCAAACCGGACGATGGCAACGAGGCAGACGATGCCGGGTCGCAGGCCGCCGATGCAGTGACGCGTGAGAAAGTAACCCCGGTGAAGGCCTTTCTAACGCGCGGTTACTGGCTGGGAAGGTACGAAGTTACGCAAGCGGAATGGACTAAGATCGTTGGGACCGAGCCTTGGAAGGGTCAGAATTACGTCAAAGAAGGTGCTGATTCTCCGGCCACTTATGTCAACTGGAATGAGACGATGGAGTTCTGCAAAAAGTTAACGGAACACGAGCGAAAATCCGGCCGACTGCCCGACGGCTGGGAATACACCCTTCCGACCGAAGCACAATGGGAACGGGCCTGCCGGGCGCAGACTGAAACGGTATTCAGTTTCGGAAATGATGAATCGAACGTCGGCGAGTATGCGTGGTTCTGGGAAAATGCGTGGAAAGCCGGGGAACAATTTCCGCGCGCGGTCGGCCGGAAGAAACCGAACCCATGGAACCTGAATGACATGCATGGCAACGTCTGGGAGTGGTGCCGCGACTCCTGGTGCGAAAAGCTGCCAGGAGGACGTGACCCGGAGGTGTCGCGGGAGGAATCGCGTAGGGTCATGCGGGGTGGTTCGTCGTGCGACCTTGCGATCCTCTGCCGGTCGGCATACCGCTTCGGACGTGCCGCTGCCGTCCGGGGCGGCGACTTAGGCTTTCGCGTCGCGCTTTGTAGCGTGCGGTAAAGTCAGGCAATACCGTTCTCGCGAGCGGTCTGACTGGGCGGCGTTCAGTGAAGCGAGCAGAGGCCGTGCCGTGCGCCAGCCTACCGTGGCGGCAGCGCAATCGGGCGCTTCGGTTTTTCGGTAATCGTGCCGTGTGCGTTCCCCCGCCCGATCGGACTGAGCGCGAGACGGAAAGCAATCGGGCCATTGGGGGCGTACGAGTCGCGGCTGGCGGAGCGGCAACTCGCCGGCGGCAAGTAATAATTGCCGCCGCGGCAAACCCGGTTTTCGCCGCCGGCCTGAACCTCCGGGTCGCGACCTCCGGGGAGCCTCTCGACAAAAACATCCCGACACCACTCTCGCACGTTGCCGTGCATGTCGTACAGGCCCCAGGGATTCGGCTTTTTCTGACCCACGGGATGGGGCCTCCCGCCTGAATTTGTCTGGGACCAGGCATACTCGTCGAGTTCCGCCACGTCATCGCCGAAGCTGAATTGCGTCTCGGTGCCGGCCCGGCACGCACGCTCCCATTGCGCTTCGGTCGGCAGCGTGTATTCCCACTCGGTTGAGAGGCGCCCAGCCTGTCGTTCGTCGGCCGTCAGGCGACGACAGAACTCCATGGCGTCGTTCCAGACGATATGTGTGGCGGCGACGTCAGGTTGTTCCGGAATCGTCGGTTGAACCTTCCACGGTTCGGTCCCCATCATCTGCTTCCATTCGCCTTGCGTGATTTCGTACCGACCGAGCCAGAAACCTCGGCTGACGAGAACTTTGACCGGCCTGCCGTCTTCGACATTTTGCAGGTCGGCCAATCGATTCTCTGCCAGGGCGCCGTCGTCCACCCTTTTCGCCCGGTTCTCCATTCTCAAGTATCCAGGCCGGCACCAAACCAGCTTGATCTTCAGCCGGTTATCGTCTCGCATCTTCCCCGGCTCTTCGCCGAGCATCGGATCGGCGGAGGGCGTCTCCGCCGGGGCGGATTCATCCCTGCGCGGCCTTCCAGACTGCACCCGCCCGTTGGGGAGCCAAATTTCTTCCAGGCCAGTCAACCCCTCAAGATGTTCCAACCCGGCATCAGTCACCCGCGTGTGGATCAGGCAGAGGCATTGCAAACCGACCAGCCCCTTGAGGTGCAAAAGCCCCCGATTCGTCACGAGCGTCCGAGCGAGGTCCAGGTGTTTCAGACCGACCAGTCCGGTCAGGTGCAGCAAACCCGGATCGGTCACTTGCGTGTGCTCGAGATCGAGGTGTTGCAGGCTGGTGAGTCCCTTCAGGTGGGCCAGCCCGCCGCCGGTCACCCGAGTGTTGGCGAGCGAGAGCCATTCCAGCCGGGCCAGCCCGGACAGGTGCGCGAGCCCCGCATCGGTCACCTGCGTATCATCGAGAGTGAGCGACTTCAGGTCGGTCATCGCCTTCAAATGCAACAGCCCGGCATCGGTGACGCGCGTGCCGTTCAGAGCGAGAACCTGCACCCCCGACAATTTTCCCAGGCGCTCCAGGTCTCCATCGGCAATCGTGCTTCCCGCTAAATTGATCTCGACAACTTCATCCGGCCCGTGCAGCCGCGACTGAATCGCGCCCCCCGCGACGGTAACGACTCGATGCGCTTCGTACCTGGCGAACTGATAGTCCTTCAGTGTCGCCCTCAGGGATTTGACGAATAACGACTTGTCGTCATGAATTGCCGGATTGAGGCTGCGCTGCAGCAACCGGGCCTCGTCGACCAGCGCTTTGAACTTGTTCTGGTCGTTCCCGGCGAGTTGAAATTGCGGTCCGATTTCCTCGAGGCGATCCAGGAGCCGCTTCATATCGCCCCGACCCGCCAGTTGCAGCTTCTGCTTCTGCGAGTCGGTCAATCGACAAATCGAGTTGACGGTGTTGAGCTTCCGGCGCAGGAGCAGGTCCAACTGCCGACGCGCCGCGACGGCGTTGGAACCGTTCCCGAACACCAGGGCGTAAGCAGGCGGAGTCCGGTTAACAACAACGACTTCCAGCTCCGGCTGCGGGACATTCTCGCCGGCCAAATCATCGTCAGGCTCGCTCTCAATTGCTGCCGTGAACGACAACGCGAGCGTTGCGAGGCTGATCCACAGCCGGCGCGGGCATTGCCTCCGGTCGGAAGTCGTGAGCTCGGCCGAATGGGGCATGCTGCGGGTCTACCTCCGCCAGATGAGCGCTGGCGCCAGTCTAGCCTTCAACCAAGCACACCCGATTTCGTCATTTCCGGCGTAGCAACAAAAAACTCGGAATCCCTGGGCGTTCTGTGGTGTTTCATGTGTGCGTAAACAATGAAGCACCTCGAACACAAAGGAATTTCGAGTGAAACGGATT
>SIAF01000360.1 GCA_009691905.1 Planctomycetaceae bacterium
CTCGAAATTCCTTTGTGTTCGAGGTGCTTCATTGTTTACGCACACATGAAACACCACAGAACGCCCAGGGATTCCGAGTTTTTTGTTGCTACGCCGGAAATGACGAAATCGGGTGTGCTTGGTTGAAGACTAGATTCTGTCGCCCAGTCCGCCGTAACCGTCCGCGAGATTCCTATCGATAATACGACTGGCATTATCGGATTTGTTCTGACATACGCTCAGGGCGACTTGGACCTATCGCTCATATCTCCGAGTGGGCAGGTTATCAATCACGCAACTTCGAACCCAAACATCGAGTTTATTTCTGACGAGAGTGTTAACGGCCTTAAGCGGGAATACTACGCGTTCAATCCGGGTGCCGAAACCGGCCTATGGACTTTGAAAGTGGCGGGTGTTAACGTGACTAACCCCACCGGCGCCGAGTCTTACACGTTGACCGGCTTCATGGCGCAAAGTGACATCCAATTCGCTCTTGCGACTGATGCCGCTTCCTACCTCATCGGTCAGACGCTCACCATTCACGCTACACTTACCAACGGCGGCGCCCCGTTGGCCGGGGGCACCGTTAACGCGCGCGTTATAGCGCCCGATCGAATAACGATCACTGATATCGTCCTCCGAGACAACGGTGTGGGTGCAGATACTGTTCCTAATGACGGTATTTACAGCGGCGAGTTTACCGGGACTGCGGTGGCTGGCAGTTACCAGATTCTTGCCAGTGCCACGAGCAGTTCGCCAACCGACTTCTCGCGTGCAGACTCAGTCCTGGCATCTGCCGCAACCGGGGGTGCCTCGCTAGACGGTACTCCAACTAGCACTGTTCTGGATACAAACTCGAATGGACTATTCGACGTGTTGCGGCTGAGCGCCGGCGTTACCGCGACGGCAGCGGGGGACTACCGGCTTGAAGCCTCCTTGAAAGATAGTTCCGGCAACATCATTCAAACCGCGTTTCATGATGTGAGCTTGAGCCCAGGCTCCGGCATTGTGGACTTGGATTTTGACGGTCGGCTAATTTTTTCCAATGGAATAGACGGCCCGTATACAATAGGTAGTCTCGTCCTTCGCGAGAACGTGGATGCCATTTTCGTGCCGATTTCTTCCGCTTCAAATGTGCACTCGACAGCGGCGTATCCATTTGTAGATTTTGAACACGATTCTATCGCTCTGACCGGTAATGGCTCAGAGAGCCCCACTGATCCTGACGGCAACGGCCGCTTTGACTCCCTGGTCGTTTCGCTGGAGGTCGTAGTTGCCAATGCCGGGACGTATCAGTTCAGCGGCGAGTTGGTGGACTCATTAGGGAATGTGGCCGCGCGTACCAGTGGCTTTGTCTCGTTGACGTCAGGAGTTAACACTCTTGATTTTGAGTTTGTTGGGACTGATATTCGCGCCAGCCAGGTGGACGGTCCTTACCACGTCGCTCAAATCGTCATTATTGGCGGCGGTGATGCAGTACTGACCGACTCGGATTTCCAAACTAGGGCTTATCATGCCAAGGACTTCATGGGCGCTTTCGGGGACGAATTGAACGACACGACGCCAATCACAACAATCGACGCAACCGAGGGGGGCGTGATCTGCAACGTCGTGCTAATGACGTTCAGCGATGACGATCCGTTGACGCCGCAAAGCGACTTTACCGCCAATGTAAACTGGGGCTCCAGTGTCATAGATGCACAGGTCACGGTCGAACTGGTGTCGCGAACCGCGACCCAATCGAACTGGCGAGTACTGGGAATGGCCACGTATCCAGCCGGCTCGGCCCAGGACAGCCCGTTCACAATCCATGTGACAGTCGACGACATCGACGGCCAGAGCGTGTCGACGAGCAACACCACAATCGACGTGTTCGAAGCCATGTTACCGATGCGGCAGCTCGCCCGCCAGACCGGGCTGGCGGGGTTCTATTATGCGGGGCTCCAGTTGACCGAAGTCCTGCAGAATGGCAGCGTGCTGACGCTCATCAATGCGGCCGGTGTGCAGTCGGCCGGCACGATCGCCAACGACACTGACATCGACGCTCCCGGTTTGGGCCTGACCGGCGTGTTCGATCAGTCGGCCGGAACGATCACGTTCTCCGACAGCAGCGTCTGGTTCAAAGTCCGCCAGATCGCCGGACAGTGGCTAACCAGCAAGGGCACGGTCGCCGGCATCCGGCAACTGGGGACCGAGCTGACCGTCCACACCTCCGGCGGGGCCGGAGACACGACGACCGGGCATTTCGTCGATGCGACGCACCTGATTCTCAACGGCTGGGCCAATCCCGGCGGCAGGCTGACCGGCGTGCTCACGAACAACGGCCTCACGATCGAATGGTCCAACGGGCGCGTCTGGAGTCTGATCCCCGACTTTCAGGGAGACTGGGTCAATAGCGCCTGCTTGCCGACCCGCATCGAGCAGCAGGGGGCGACGCTGCTGTTCGTGAACAAGTTGGGCCAGACGTCGCAGGGGACGGTGCTCGACGCCACACACGTCGTACAGGGAGCCAACTGGGGCAGCATCGTCGGCACGATCGTGGGGAACACGCTTCAGTTCACCAACGGCACCGTCTGGTCGATTCCGCCGCTGAGGGTCGGCTACTCCGATCTCGGAGGGCTGTGGCAGACGAGCAACGGCGGCCTCGATACGCGCACCTTGCAGGCCGATCAGACGCTGACGTTCGTCAACCGGTTCGGGCAAACCTCGGCTGGCCAGTTCGTGAGTCCCACCGAGGTGTTCGCCACCGACTGGAACTCGCACGGCACGATCGTGGGAGACACGATCGTCTGGGAGAGCGCCGTTTGGACGAAGATCCCGTACGTGTCGGGAGCGTACATTAACCAGAACGACTGCGAGACCGGCATCAATCAGCTCGAACGAAAGCTGACGTTCACCGACCAGTTCGGCAACGTGACGCACGGCACGCTGGTCAGTCCCACAAGTATTAGTAAGACCGACGGCAGCCATCGGACGGCGACGATCGCGGGCAACGTCATCACCTGGAGCAACGGCCCGGTCTGGACGCTGCTCCCCAGCCTGTCGGGCAACTGGACCGTGGCGGGTTCGTTTGCCCCCACGTACACCGAGCAAGCCGGGTTGTCGCTGTTGTTCATCACCGGCTCAGGCAAAGTGCTGACCGGCAACTTCGTCAGTCCCATCGCAGCCGAGGTTCAGCAGACCGGCATCCCCAACCCGCCGACGGTCAACGTGGGGATCCCCAACGATCACACCCTCGATTTTCCGGCCGGCATCGAGTGGACGAAATTCCCCCCCAACCTGCTGGATGACGTCTTCGCCGACCGAAACTTCTGGCCGTTCTTGTAACGCCGGGCACGCAGGCATGCCGGCCGACTTGCGGCATTGAGTCGACAACCGGGGTTTGGCGATTGTACGCGGGTGTGGCAAATCTTACTGGCAGCTCTCCACTCCCGGCGCGCAGGGATCGGTGAGAACACGACTGGTAGCTACTGGGCCTCAGGCAGGTTGCGCGGCCTTCGGCCGTAACCAAAGCAGGGAACCACGAATCAAACGAATCACACGAATGAGAAAATCTCTTGGCGCTTATTCGTTTCATTCGAGCCATTCGTGGTTGAAATCGTCGTCGGCCACAATGGGCACGCGCGACCCGCACACGATTCGGTGCGATAAACTTCTTCGCGCCGTGGAAAGAACATGCATGTTTGCAGTGCAGAGAACCTCGGCCGCGGGATTCGTCGTTTTTCGAGGCAACTGGTGGCCACCCGCCGGCAAGCCGTATGGTAGAATTGAGAGCGGCGAATCTCAGTCGGCCGTCCACCTGACGGCTCGAGCGGCAAACCAGGTAGGACACTGAGGATCTCCGTCTGTAAATCGGCGATCTGTATCGGGAATCCTGGAGCGTCAACGCACAATGCCTTCTCCCGAACTCGCGCAGCTCGAAATGCTGGCGCAGGTCGATCAGTTAATCGACCGCCTGCGGCGCTGGGCCCTGCCCGACTCTCCCTGGGAGCCGCTCGAGCACTGCCGGGCGTTGTTGCGCCGCTTGTTGACGCGGGTCGAGACGTTGCGAGTTCGCCTGGAAGCGCCTTTGATCGTCGCCATGTTCGGCGGGACGGGCACGGGCAAAAGCGCACTGGTCAATGCCCTCGTCGGCCAGGAGTGTACCCCCAGCGGCCGGCAACGCCCGACGACGACACGCCCGGTGTTGATCGCCCATCCTCAGACCGAGTTGGAACTGCTGGGGCTGCCGCTGGATGAAATCGACGTCATTCGGGCCGACACGCCGCTGTTGCGCGATGTAGTGCTCATCGACTGCCCCGACCCCGATACGACCGAGACCGAAACCGCCGGCAGCAATCTGGCGCGGCTGCACTACCTGCTGCCCTTCTGCGATGTGCTGATCTATACGTCGACCCAGCAGAAGTACCGTTCGGCGAGAGTCGTCGACGAACTGGCGCTGGCGGCAACCGGCTGCCGGCTGGTGTTCGTCCAGACCTGTGCCGACCTCGACGAAGACGTTCGCGACGACTGGCGTGCCCAGCTCGACGGTCGCTATCAGGTGCCCGAGATATTCTTCGTCGATTCGCTGCGTGCGTTGCGCGAGCAGCAAACCAATCAGCGACCGACCGGCGAGTTCCGCCGCCTGCAGGATCTGCTGTCGTCGCAACTGGCGGCGTCGCATCGCACGCAAATCCGCCGCGCCAACCTGATCGACCTGGTCCAGGCCGCCCTCGATCACTGCCGCACGCATCTCGAACAGCATTCACCGCCGCTCGATCGACTCGCCGAAGGGCTCGAGTCGCAGCAGCGCCGGCTGTTCGGCCTGATGTCGGAGCGGCTCGAAGAGGAGTTGCTTTCCAGCCGAAATCTGTGGGAGCGCCGCCTGTCAAGTGCCGTGACCGGTCGATGGGGCATCAGCCCGTTTGCCGCGGCTCTGCGAATCTACAACAGTCTGGGGAACCTGATCACCTCGGCCAGCCTGTGGCGTGCCCGCAGTACCGCTCAAATGGCCCTCGTGGGAGCGGTGCAGGGGGCGCGGTGGATTTCGGCCAAAGCCCAGGAACTGCAGGGGGAGAGCCGCATCGACCGCGCGGCCGCGCTGGGCCTCGACGACGCTTTGCTGCGCGAAACGCAGTTTGTGATCTCGGGCTTCATCCAGGAAGCGCATCTCGACCGGCGGCTGATCGAAGACGGCAGCTTCGACTGCCTGCGGGATGCCGCCGTGCGCGTCGAAGACCGCTTCCTCGGCGATGCCGGGCAGCGCGTCGACGAGATCATCTCTGACCTTGCCGGCCGGCACTCGGGGTGGTTGACGCGCGCCGGCTACGAATTGCTGCTGTGCCTGCTGTTGGCCTACGTCCTGGGATGGCCCGCCTACAACTTTTTCTACGCGCATCCGTGGCTCGGTTTACCGCTGATCTCTTCGGATTTTTACATCCACGGCGCGGTGTATGTCGCGATCTGGTCGTGGCTGCTGGTGATGGTGTTCACCAGTCGGCTGCGCGTCGGCCTGATCGAACGTGTCGCCGAACTGGCGCGGAGCATGGCCCAGACACGACTTTCGGCCGGTTTGTTTCCGCAGCTCGAACAGGCCCTGGGCGACATCCGCCTCGATCGCGAAAAGCTGGAAGCCCTGTCGCTGACGACGACCCAACTCCGCCGCGAAATCGCCGACGGCTCGCTCGGGGCACAAATCACAGCCATCGTACCGCGCCGGCAAAGACCGCTGGAGCCAGCAGCGAATTAATCGGTCGAGCCGGATATCAATGACGAATGTCGAAATCAGAATCCCGGCGCGCCGGGAATGAAATCCGAAAATCGAAATCTCAAATGACGAAACAGCCTTTCAACATTCGAGCTTCGTCATTGTTTTGACCGTCGGATTTCGACATTCGCGGCACAACCCACCCTACGCGTCGTGCTGCGCCGGCACCGTATCATGCACCTTCGTCGCCAGGCCGGTGGCCTTCAGCAGGCGGATCACCATGTAGGTCACGTCGAACTCCCACCAGCGATGGCCGTGCACCGCCAGACGCTGGTGTGCGTGATGGTTATTGTGCCAGCCTTCGCCGTAGGTGAGCAGCGCCACCCACCACAGATTGCGGCTGTTATCGGTGGTCTCGTAGTTGCGATAGCCCCAGATGTGTGTCGCCGAATTCACAAACCATGTCGAGTGATAGGCCATGACCATCCGCGCACACAGACCCCACAGCATCCACGACAGCCCCTGCCCGAAGAAGTACTCGCCCGTGGCGTACAGTACGGCGCCCAGAATCAACGGGTACACCGCAAACGTCCTGTCGAAAAACCGTTGCACCGGATCTTTATAGAGGTCGGGGGCCCAGCGCTTGTAGAGGTTGATCAACTCGGCTTTCGTCGTCTCCGGATAAAACCAGAGCATGTGCGACCACCAGAATCCATGCCGTGGGGTATGCGGGTCTTCGTCTTCATCCGAGTGCACGTGATGCTTGCGGTGTGTGGCGACCCACATCAGGGGGCTGCCTTCAGCCGAGAGCATCCCGCACAGCGTGAAGAAATACTTGACCGGCCGGGCGACAACCAGGCTTCCATGCGTCAGCAGCCGGTGGTAACCCAACGTGATCCCGAAGCAGGCGGTGACAAAGTGCAACCCGATAATCAGCGCCAGCCCGCCCCACGAGAAATGCCACAAGGCGACCACCGCGCCGACATGCATCAGCGCCATCCAGCCGGTGATCGTCCAACTGACGCCATGCGGGAAGCGGTCGCGAAACCGCGCGAGCCGGCCCGAATCGTCTGACAGTCGGTCGTGCGCCTCGCGCGCGGTCGAGCGCCGGGCCGGGGCAATCACTGACGACGTCGAATGCAACTGGGTTGAATGTAACTGGGCGTCGCTTTCGGAACTGCCGCGCCGCTCCAGAACGGCAATGGATTCGTCTTCGTAACTCTCGATCGTTTCGTGCGACACGGTCGTGACTCCGCGATTGTTATTGGGCGATTGTTATTGGGCGATTGTTATTGGGCGATTGGTCCTTGGAATTCCGATGTCACTGCCGCGATTCGATTGGCAGACTGACATGCTGCGGAATTCTAAGTCCATAGCCCGAAATCAATGTCACCGTTGTGTCAAACTTCGGTCATACTTTAGAAGTCGAACAAAAAAACAAACAGAATATGCGTTTCATAAAAATTCCGCAACACTATAAATGAGGTTCCTCTTCCGAATTCGTGGGTCGTTTTCGGGTTCTTTCGCAGCGTCTTTCGGAAGGTTGCGACGTCGGAGCTCAGCTCAGGCTCGACAGAAGGGGGCCGCCCCCTCCACCTTCGCCTTCGCATCGCCCCAGCATTTGCGAGG
>SIAF01000361.1 GCA_009691905.1 Planctomycetaceae bacterium
CTTCGCGACCAAACTTCAGGGCGGGCTCAAAAGCACCAATGCTGGATCGGTCAACTGCACCCGAGAACAACAACGCCCCCATCGTATACCTTTCCGCCCAAAGTTCCTGTCCGTCATAGGCTCGCGACGCGAGCTGACTTAACTTCAGGTTGCCGTACTCAAAGAAGCAAACGAGCCTATCGCACGCATCGAGTGAGTCGCTGATTGCCTCGATGCGTCGCGACGCGAGACCCGTAACGACGCACTGGACCGCGGGCGGAGGAGGCAGCAGCCTGAAGTTAGGGCAGCACGCGACGCGAGCCTATGGCGGGCAGGAACTTGCGGCGAGATTTGCGACTCTTTCCCCAAACTTTCCAAGTGCATGTTCCTGAGAAGGCTGTACTCCAACGGACTTGTCGCAACGCCGTCCCGCGATATGATCGGCCCATGCCGGTTCTCTCTCACGAGTTCGACTACATCGCCTGGATTCGCAGCCAGGCGGCCCATCATCAGCGGCTGTCGGTCGGGATCGGCGACGATGCGGCCCTCATCGCGTTTCCTCCACCGGGCAATTGTCTCGTGACGGTCGATATGCTCATGGAGGGGGTCGATTTTCTCATCCCTCAGGCAACGCCGCGGCAGATCGGACGCAAGTCGCTGGCCGTCAACCTGAGCGACATCGCCGCGATGGCCGGACGACCCGTGGCGTGCGTCACCAGCGTGGCGCTGCCGCGTCGCGGCGGGATGGAACTGGGGCGCGGGCTGTTCGAGGGGCTGGCGGCACTGGCCGACGAATTCGGCGTCGCCCTGGCAGGCGGCGACACCAACACCTGGGACGGGCCGCTCGTGATCAGCATCACCGTGCTGGGCGAACCGACGGGCCGCGGCCCTGTTTTGCGCTCGGGCGCCCGGCCGGGAGACTGGATTCTGGCCACCGGCAGTTTCGGCGGAAGCCTCGCCGGCCGGCATCTCGACTTCACTCCCAGGGTTCGCGAAGCGCAGGCGCTGCACCAAGCCGCGCAACTGACCGCGATGATCGACGTCAGCGACGGCCTGGCGGCCGACCTCGGGCACATTCTTGACGAAAGCGGCGTGGGGGCGATCGTCGATGAGGCCGCCATTCCCATTTCGGCGGCCGCAGCCGACACCACCGACGGACGCACTCCGTTGGAGCATGCCTTGGGGGACGGCGAAGATTTTGAACTGCTGTTGACGGTCTCGCCCGACGAGGGACAGCGCCTGCTGGAGCTTTCCCTGGGGGGGACGCCCCTGACCCGCATCGGCAGAATCACGACCGAGGCCGGTTGCCGCCTGCTGACGCGCGACGGTCAACTCGAACCGCTGCCCGGTCTGGGTTGGAAGCATGGTTTTGACGCCGCGCAGACAAAAGGGTCGTGAGGCGTGAAACCGTGATGCCTTGCAATCCTCATCGACCTGCTCCTTCGTCGCCTGCAAGCGCGTTGCTCTTCATCGCGCCGGACGAAGACGCAACCAGTCGCCTGGGCGCAGCGCTTGCGGGAGTTCTCGAATCGGGTACGGTGATCGCCCTCGTGGGGAACCTTGGTGCGGGAAAGACGCGTCTGGTCAGGGCTGTCGCCGAAGCGGCCGGCGTCGATCGCCGCGAAATCCGCAGCCCGACGTTCGTGCTGGTTCACGAATACGAAGGGCGCTGGCCGATTTACCACTTCGATACGTACCGGCTGCACGACGTCAATGAATTCGAGCAACTGGGAGCCGCCGAGTATTTTGCATCGGCCGCAGTTTGCATCGTCGAATGGGCCGATCGCGTAACGCAACTGCTGCCAACCGATCACTTTCGCATCGAAATCAAAACCACCGGCGACACGAGCCGCGAATTCCGGTTCAGCGCCACCGGCCCGAAATCGCAACGTCTGGTGACGCGTCTCGCGGAGGCTCTCGGTAGCACGCGGCCATGAGGGTGATTGTCGTCTCATCGGTCGCCGCGTGAGGGGCAGGCAGGCGTTCGCTCGATACTGTTTCGCCGAGTCGCTTGCGACACGTGTTTGTGCGCCACGCGCCGAGCAAGCTCGGCGGCGAAACCGGATGATCCCGAACAGCTATTAACCGTGCGTACCGTGACCGCCGTGCGAATCGGCGCCGTGCCCGTGAGCGCCATGCCCGTGGGTGTCGGCAATCAGAATCGGTTCTTCGAACTGGCAGAGATTCGAGCAGAAACCCGATAGCTGCAAGGCACCGGCCAGGAACATGATGCACGCCAGCCCCGAGACATACACCGTCTTCTCGACGAAGTTGCTGATTTTCAGGCCGAAGAAATCAAACCCGCCGCCACCGGGGGCGATGTTCCCCCAGGCCAGAACAGCAACGGCACCGATCAGCAGCACGCCGATCCAGCCCCCTTTGGCCAGCGTTTCCCGGTATTTGACCCAGTTCACGGCCAGCAGCCAGAAAATGACCCACGCTGCCAGCGGCGTCCAAGGGGCCAGCACCCCCAGCGAGGCGATCAGCAGATCCCACAGCGATGTGCCCAGTTGCAACAGGGCTTCGAGGAGTTTGTTCATGATAGCATCATCGATACCAAATCAGGGAAGGAGTCGCCAGTCCCCCAGTCCCCCAGCCACCTAGTCCCCCAACCACCCAGCCACCCAATCCCCCAGTCACCCCAGCAGCTTCTCGCTCAGTTCCAGCACGTTGTTGACGTGCCGATTGAGGTCGCTTCGAAGGCGAGGCAAATCGTCGTCGTATCCCAACCGCCGCGCCAGATACGCAAACTCGTCGGACGCGTTGGGGGGTAGCGTGAGGTCTTTGGCATTGCCGCGCACGACGCGCAAGGCACCAATCAATTGTCGCAAAAAATTGTAGGCCTCGGTGAGTCGCCCGGCATCGTCGGGAGTGAGAATTCCCGCTTCGGCCAGTGCGGCCACGGCTTGCAGCGTATTGGTCGAGCGCAAGGCCCGCAACCGGTCGCCATGCGTGATCTGCAGACCCTGCACCAGGTACTCGGTGTCGACCAGGCCGCCACGGCTGAGCTTGGCATTGAAGGTCCCCGCCTGGACGAGCTGCCGAATCTGCCGCTCGCGCATCCCGCGCATGGCCGGTACGTCGAATGGTTCGCCGGCGTAAGTCAACGCGTCCCGCAGCCGAATGATTCGATCGCCCAGTTGGGCGTCACCGGCGATGGGCCTGAGTTTGACGAGCGCCTGACGCTCGTATGGCCAGGCGGCCCCCTCAAGACCGAAATAGGCTTCGAAGGCGTCGAGCGAAACCGCCAGGCTTCCCGCGCGGCCATAGGGGCGCAACCGCAAGTCGATTTCGAAAATTCCTTCGCGGCGAGCACGGATGGCGTGCGTCACCCCCTCGACCAGCTTCACATAGAACTCCGTCGCGGCGATCGATTGCCGCCCGGAAGTTTTTCCTTCACCCGCGTAGAGAAACATCAGTTCGATGTCTGAAGCGAACCCCAATTCTCGCCCGCCGCATTTTCCCAAAGCACAGACGCTGTAGAGGCACGGCTTGCCATCCTTAAGCAGCGGTTGTCCGTACAGGGCGGTCAACTCGCCGACACACAATTGGGTCGCGGCGGCGACCACAACTTCGGCGACGTCGGTCAACTCCTCGGAAAAGCGGCTGAACTCGCGGATATGCCCGAGAATATGCCGCATGTCGACGCGAAACATCTCGCGATCTTTGAAGTCGTTGAGCGCGTCGCGCCGGGTGGCCGGGTCGCCCGTCTGGTCGAGGGCCTGCTGCAGGTCGGCGGACAGCGCGTCGCGCGGGCGCGGCGCGGCCAAGGCATCGACGTCGCGCACCACTGGAAACAGGTTGGCGTACTGCATCCGCAGAAAGTCATTCCACAGAAAATCGCTGACTCCCAACAACCGCGCCAGCGCCTCCAGCACGGCCGATTCTTCCAGCGAAGCGATCTCGTCGGTCCAGTCGGGGCGGGTGAACAGTTGTGCGATGAATTCGCGAAAATGGACGAGGGCCGCCTCTGGGTTGGGCGATCGCGGCAACAGATGCGTGAAATGCTTGATCAGCACCGTCGCCGCCCGCAGTTCGCGCTGTTTGTGCGGGTCAGTGATTTTTTGTCCCTGGGCGTCCGTGACGTGCAGCGTGTCGAAGACTTCGTTCCCTTCCGACAGCACGCGCACGCGTGCGATGTAAACCCCGCTGAGCGCCAGGGCGTTCGTCAGTTCGTAGAGAAATCCGACGGTGTCGAGAGTCCGAATCCGCAGGACGGTAAACTGCTCTGAGACGCCGTTGTCGATCTCGAACTCAACCGGATACAGCGTGCCGGGGGCGGCACCGGTCTGATCGCGCAGCGAGCGCGCGACGCGTTTGACCAGCGCCCCCTGCGCTTCGCCGGCATGACCAGACGACAATTGCCCGAGCAACCCGCGCAAGTCGTCGGCGTAGGCCTGCCAGACGTCGGGGGCAATGTCGGGGCGCGTGGCCCGGACGGTGAACACATCGACGATTTTTTGCCGCCGATCGTCGAGCACAGGTGCGGCAGGCAGCGGCGGCGCCTCCAATCGACGCGGCGGGCGGCGGTAGGGCTGCCGCCGCCAGCCCGACCGCTGATCGGGCTTCGCGGCTTCGGGCGCCGCCGAGAGCCGCTCGTACGTAAACACCTGTCCTTCCATGGTGTCGAAGCCGTGAACCAGCAGCAGGCCGCAAATCAGCGACAACTCGCCGGGGTAGTCGTAACCGACGATCGTGACGCGCCACAACTCGCCTGCGGGAACGGCCTCGACGATGACCGGGTTCGATTCGCTGATTTGTTCGGCGAGCGCCGCGTGGCGCTCGATGTCGGGTTCGCTGAAGGCTTCGAAGTACTCGTGCTCGAGTCGCGACAGGTGCTTTTTGAGCGCCGGTTTTTCGTGTTCATCGGGCTGGACCCGGGCCTTGTCCCGCGCGCCCAGGTACCGGTCGAATACGGCCCGCACCGCCTCGCAGTGGCGGCGGTAATGATCGAGAAAATGCAGGCTGTTCCCGAAGTCGAGCCGCCGCGCCAGATACGACAGCTCTTGTTCGTCTTTGGGCAGCTCGTGCGTCTGCTTGTTGTGCATGAGCTGCAAGGCATGTTCGATCGTTCGCAGAAAGACATACCCGTCGGACAGAACGCGGTACTCGTCGGCGTGCAGAAACCCGCCCTCCGCCAGACGCACCAGTGCGTCCAGCGTGTTGAAACTGCGAACGCTCGGCTGCTTGCCCCCATGAATCAGTTGCAAGTACTGCACCACGAACTCGACGTCGCGAATCGAACCCTGTCCCAGCTTGACCTCGCCCCAGCCGCGGCCTTTTTTCTGAAGGTTCTCTTCGATTTTCTGCTTCATGCCGCGCACGCTGTCGCGGACGGCATCGGCCGGCACATCATAGAGGTGCGGCTGGGCCCGCTTTAGAAAACTAATGCCCAGCGCTGCGTCGCCGGCGATGACCCGCGCTTTGAGCAAGGCCTGTTTCTCCCACAATTGGGCATTCTCGGTCAGGTAGGCCAGATGGCTTTCGACCGACGAAACCAGTTCGCCCGACCGCCCCCAGGGTCGCAATCGCATATCGACCCGGTACATGAAGCCGGCCGCAGAAATGCCCGTCAGCGACTTGATCAGCCGTTGCCCGACCCGCCAATGTGCGGGGGAATTCGAGTCAGCCAGAAACACAAGGTCGATGTCAGAACTGTAATTGAGCTCTTCACCCCCAAGCTTGCCCATGGCGATCACGGTAAAACCCTTGGCGTCGGCTGAATCGGCGTACGCATGCGTCAGGCAGGACTGCGTCAAGGCATCGGCGAGCAGCGAGAGCTGCACCGTCACCCGCCGGAAATCGAGCAACCCGAAGAAATCGCAGGTTCCGATTCGAAGCAACTCCCAGCGCTGGAAGCGCCGCAAGGCATTGAGCTGCTCTTCGGGGTCTTGGATGCCATCCACAGCCGCTTGCGCTTCGCTGTAAAGCTGCTGCACACTTTTGAGTTCGGCGAGCCGATTGTGCTGCGTCAGGCGTTTGAGATAGGCCGGGTTCGATAACAGGATCTCCGTGAGAAACGGGCTGCCGACGAACAGCCGCACGAGAATCTCGACCCCGCGCGGGTGGTCTCGCAGGTCGCGATACAACGCGGTGCGATCGGGCACGGCGTGGACAAAGCGTTCGAAGTTGATCAGCGCCAGATCGGGCTGGGCCGTATCCGACAGGGCCACGAGCAAGGCTTCGAGGCCGCCGGACAGCAGTCGCCGTTGCTCGGCATTGGTCGCCACTCGCCGCAACCGTTCGACCGCCGCGTGCGGATCGACAAACCCGACCGGTGCGACTCGCGACAGAGCCAACGTCTGGGAACGTGCCGGATCGAGCAGGTCGCACAACTCGGCAACAGATAAGGCCATGCTGGAAATGTTCGGCAAACGGGGATGTCTTTGCAAGCGGGTCGAGTTGCGGGTTTCGCAGTCGGCCATAGCCAAGTCGCACGTCGTCGGCCGTGGCTGGCCCGGTCGCAAAATCGGCTTAAACGGGGGCATTGGAAGGCGAGAGAGGCGATGTTTCAGATGATTGACGGCTTGCCGACAATCGTTACAATTACGGGTTCACGGCTCCGTAGCTCAGTTGGTTTAGAGCGCCGGCCTGTCACGTCGGAGGTCGCGGGTTCAAGTCCCGTCGGAGTCGCTTCGCGTAAACGGTTTGCTGAATCTAGAGATACGACTACCTGCCGATGGTCGGCAGTGCAGCGAAAAAACCCGAAACACACGGTACGTGTACCGTTTTTCGGAGGTTGCTGCACATGTCGAAGTCGCAAGGGGTTCCGTCGTATCGGCTTCACAAAGCCCGTGGTTTGGCCGTCGTCACGCTCGACGGTAAGAACCACTATCTCGGTCCGTTCGGCTCGTCCGAGTCCAAGGCGAAATACGCCGAAAAGATCGCCGAGTGGCAGCGGAACCGACTTGCTGCCTCCGTGGCGGCCGGCGCGACCGTCTATACTGTCGGCCAATTGGCCATTGATTACCTCCGGTTCGCTCAAGGATGGTACGTCAAGAATGGCGAACCAACGAAGCAGGTAGGCCGCATCCGCGAGGCGCTCAAAGCGCTCGCAGAGATTTATGAGCACCTGTCGGTGGCGGAATTCGGCCCGCTCAAGCTACGAAACGTCCAGCAGCATTTTATCGGGCGCGGGTTCAGCCGGAACTACATCAACAGCTTGGTAGGCTCAGACCTCCTGATCTGGCGGAATTTGCTTTGGCACCGAGTTTGGATTGGCGGGCGGTGCTAAGGAGGTGAAATGGAGCTGCAGCTTGGTCCCCGGATACGCGAAAGCAGCGTCATTGAGGGTGCCGATCAGATGTTGAA
>SIAF01000362.1 GCA_009691905.1 Planctomycetaceae bacterium
GGCGCGAGCCATCACACAATACGGTTTCCGTTTCACGAAGTTATCAAACATGCATCCAAGCAACATCCTTGTCGCCTCCCAAGAAATCGATGTATCCCCCGGTCGGCGAACTTATTACGACAAATTTCCTCACCTTGGAAGCCCTGGGGCGTAGGCCTGCCCCTCGAAGTGGTCGTTGGTTCCTGCGGCATAACTGCGAATCAAAGCCAGCTTGTCCATGTGCCGCGTCAGGTGCGGCAGCACTTCAGCAAAGCGAACACCGGGGACGTTGGTTTCAATGGCCTCGATCGGGCCGCGAATCTCTTCGGGCGCCGCCGGCTTGGGGTCGAACGACTCGTGGTGCGTCACTCCCCCCGGCAGCCAGAGGAACAAGACCTGGTCGGCCGTCGCATCTCTCGATGGGGCAGCGGCTTCAGACCGGCGAAGACCCAGCAATTGGGCGGCCGTGGAAGCCAGCGTGACTCCGCCAAACCGCAGGAAACTTCGCCGACGCAGGGCAAATGGCGTCGGGCGGCTGTGCTGCTGTGCGAAATCGGGCATCGAATCGTCCTGAAAGGCTCGATCGAACAGATCGACAATTCGCGGGCCCGCAACACCGCAGGAGTGTAGGTCAATACACTCATAAACTATCGTCTATGAATGGTGGCCGCAAGCGCATTGTCCAATCATCGGCTGAAACTGAAGAGGGCCGGGCGGTGCCGCTGTACTGACGGAAGGCCGCCCCGCGGTCGAAAATATTGAGACAAAAAATGTAAAAAGGGGCAAACTTTGACGATTCGGGCTGATATACGAGTCAAATGGAACAAAGGTTCGGTGGAATTCACGGCAGACTCGACCCGATAATCAAGACAGGAAATCTCTGCTTCGGCGCCACAGCCCCGCGAATTCGGGGCCGAGTGCCATCAGCAAGACTTGGCATCACGAAACTCGTGATCCTCAGGGAAGGGTGGACATAGCATGCGACGATTTTTTCTGGCTCTGGCCGGTCTCAGCCTTTTAGCCTCCGGTTGCTGCTGTTGCGATCGGTGGGGATACGGGAAAGCCGAGGACAACTGCAATTGCTATTGCTGCGGTGATGGCTCTGACTCGCCACGCTATCGTCCCCCCGGACCGTTTTGGAAGCGGCCCGATTGCGGCTGCCCGCGCAATTGCGCGTCGTACCAGGAGAATCGCCACGCAGTGCGCGAAGACGAGACAGCTCTTGGTTGCATTCGCGGTTATCCGTGAGCGCGGCCTTGAACTGCGGGGTCGCGTTCGTCCTTGCCGGTCTTCGGGCAGAGACTCATAATGGCGCTTTCGCCTGAATGAGTCACGCTCACCCGGAGTCGGAGTTGATGGACGCAGCGTATCGCATCGAGGACACCCGCCAGATCATTTCTCCGGCACTGATTCTGTACAAGGATCTGCTCGAGGCGAATTTCGAAGGGATGTTGACGATCGCCGGCAACCCGTCGCGATTACGACCGCATTGCAAGACGCACAAGATGCCGCAGGTGACCCGGCTGGAACTGGCCCGGGGAATCACAAAACACAAATGCGCCACGTTTGCCGAAGCTGAAATGCTGGCCGACGCGGGGGTCAATGACGTGTTTTTGTCGTACAACCTCGTCGGCCCCAACATCGACCGCGCGGTTGCGTTTCGGCAAAAGTTCCCGAATGTCGCGCTGCGCGTGCAAGCCGATCATCCCCGGCCGATTGCCGAACTCGGCAAGGCGATGACGGCAGCGGGGCAAACGATCGACGTGCTGATCGATCTCGACGTCGGACAGCACCGCACGGGAGTTGCTCCCGGCCCCCAGGCGAAGCAACTGTACCAGACGATCGCCTCGACGCCGGGACTGGGCGCCGGCGGGTTTCACGTGTATGACGGTCATCAACATCAGAAGTCGCGTGCCGAGCGGGCGACGGCCATCGACGCCGAGTGGGAAAAGGTGGTCGCACTGCGCGACGAACTGGTGCGCGGCGGTCTGCCGGTGCCGCGCATCGTCTGCGGCGGAACCGGTTCGTTCCCGATCTACGCCGCGAAGACCGACCCGACCATCGAGCTCAGCCCCGGCACCTGTGTGTTCAACGATGTCGGCTACAGCGAGGCCTTTCCCGACCTGGTGTTCCAGCCGGCCGTGGCGATCTTGACGCGGGTCATCAGCCGCCCGAGTGCCGACCATGTGACCCTCGATCTGGGCTACAAGGCGGTGGCCTCAGATCCTCCGGCCGGGAAGCGGCTGACGCTGCTCGATCTTCCGGACGCCGAGCAGGTGTTGCAAAACGAAGAACATCTCGTGCTGCGAACACCGCGCGCGAGCGAGTTTGCGCCGGGCGACGAGTTGTACGCCATCCCCCGCCACATCTGCCCGTCGATTGCGCTGCACAAGTCGGTTTACGTCGTGTCGCAGGGAAAACTGATCGACCAGTGGGACGTGGTGGCCAGAGATCGGTGGTTGACGATTTGATGACGATGACTGCATCGGCACCGCCAAAACGCCTCTCGACCGGCATCGCGGCCCTCGATCAACTGCTGGGGGGCGGGCTGCTTCCCGGAACGCTGACCGTCGTGGCGGGGGCGACCGGGATCGGCAAGACCCAGCTCGGGTTGCATTTCGCCGAGCAGGGCCGCAAACAGGAAGGCGAGCGCGGGGTCATTTTCGACGTGACCTCGCGCGGCGACTCGCAGAATCAGGATGACTACGCAAGGCGACTATTCGACTGGAACCTGACCATTCTGCCCGGCGACAAAGAGGTCGAGATCGCCCGCGTCTGGGACCGCGAACTGGCCCGCCGCGACTACTTGCACATCTTCGATCGCTCAGGCCGCCGCGTGACGCGCAACGACCTCGAATACGACGATTGGAAAGCGTGGAAACTCGAACTCGTCAAGAAACTGCAACTGGCGATCTGGTTTTTCTACGGCAATTTCGTGCATGGCGTCCGGCGCTGCGTGATCGACGGCGTCGAGCCGACCGACAAGCCCAGCGAATCGTTTCAGTTCGACTTGTTCGAGTACATCTATCATCAAATTCTGCACAAAGAGGCCGATTGGGTGGCCCGCGACCTGTTCCGCGAGCAGTTTCGAGCGCAGGCCAGGCGTGTGCAACAACACCTCTACGATCACGCGCAAGTCGGCTGCCTTTTGCTGTATACGACGCGCGAAGTGATGATCGACGATCTGATCAGGCGACCGCTCGACACCGGCGATGTCCTCTCCAACGCCAACACGATTATTCTGCTGGGCAAGACGCGCGACGGTTCGAAAATGGGCCGCGCCCTGAATGTCGCCAAACATCGCGGCAGCGCCTGCGATGATTCGATCGTGCCGTTTGAAATCACCGATCGGGGGTTGGAATTGCGGAGCTGAATCGAAACCGTTAGCGTGTTTGTGATTCTCACTCAAGCTGATGCCGCGACCCCGAACCGGTCGGTGGATCGGCCGTTGCGTTGGGTTTCCACCAGGGAAAAGCATGCTTACCAAACTGACCATTCGAAACTTCAAACGCTTCGAATCGGCAGAGATTGAGTTAGGCAATCCGGTTGTCTTCGTGGGACCCAATAATTCGGGAAAGACAACGGCTTTGCAGGCGCTGGCGCTTTGGGATATCGGTGTCAAACGCTGGGCGGAGAAGCGCTCGGAGAAGAACGCGCCCAAGAAACGCCCGGGAGTCACAATCAACCGCCACGATTTGATCGCAATTCCCGTTCCGGATGCGAACCTCTTGTGGAAGGGCTTGCACGTCCGTGACACAAAAGTCGTGAAGGGTGACGACGGCGAACCGGTCCTCAACAAGGATGGCAATAAGAAGACTGAAACCAAGAACGTTCGAATTGACATCATCGTCGACGCGGTAACCGGCGGCCGGCAATGGACGTGCGGCCTGGAGTTTGATTTCGGAAACAAGGAATCGTTCTATTGCCGCCCTTTGCGCAATTCAGCGGCGATAGGGTCAGATCGAATGTCGGTTCCCGATGGTGCAGCCAGCCTGAGCATTGCCTTCCTGCCCCCCATGTCGGGTCTGGCTGCTAACGAGATCCGGCTTGACCGCGGTGCCATCAACGTACGACTGGGTGAAGGGCGAACGGCTGAAGTTCTACGAAATCTCTGCTATCGCATTTCTGGTGCGGCGGACAGTGCCGACGAACCTCGCATCAAAAATCGAATCGTATGGCCAGAGGTATGCGGTCGACTTAAAGCTCTGTTTGGCGTTGACCTGGACGAACCACGCTACATTCCGGAGCGCGGCGAAATCGCAATGACGTATCGCGACAGCAGCGGGGTTCGGCTCGACCTTTCTGCCGCGGGTCGCGGTCTCCAACAGACGCTTTTGCTGATCGCGCACCTCGAACTGAATCCCGGCGCGATTCTCCTGATTGACGAACCGGACGCGCACCTCGAAGTCTTGCGTCAAAGAGAGATGTATTCTCTGCTGTCGGAATTGGCACGCGACCACGGATCACAATTGATCGTCGCGACCCATTCCGAAATTGTCCTGAATGACGCAGCGGGCCGCGATACGGTTGTTGCCTTCGTTGGTTCGCCTCACCGCATTGACGACCGCGGCCAGCACGTCCTGAAGTCATTGAAAGACATCGGTTTCGACCAGTATTTTCAGGCCGAGCAGACGGGTTGGATTTTGTACCTTGAAGGCTCAACCGACCTCGCCATTTTGTGTTCGCTCGCCGAGAAGTTGAAGCACCCCGCGCGCGAGTCTCTGGAGCGCCCCTTTGTTCAATACGTCGGCAATCAGCCAAACCGAGCCAGGTCACACTTTTTCGGTTTGAAGGAGGCCAAGACCGATCTTTTGGGGTTCGCGCTATTCGACCACCTCGAGCAGAGCCCACAGAGCGAGCGTGGCATTAAAGAAATGATGTGGGCGCGACGAGAGATTGAGAATTATCTGTGCCAGAACGCCGTGTTGATCGAGTGGACGAAAGCGACTGCGCGCGACCAGGAGGGCGAGGGCTCATTGTTTGTCGATCCCTGGATCAAGACGATGGAAACATCGATTGCGGATATCGAGCAGGCAATGAATACGTTGGGCAAGGGTTCACCCTGGTCTCCGACAACGAAAGTCACCGACGATTTTCTGAATCCCTTGTTTCGCACGTTCTTCAAAAAGCTAAACATGGACAATCAGCTTGTTAAGTCCAATTACCACGTCCTGGCCCAGCACATCAAGCCGGAGCAGATTGACCCCGAGGTCACAATTGTCCTGGACGCCATTTGGGAAACGCACCAAAAGGCCAGACCGACTGCCAACGAATGATGTTCAAGAATTCCGAATTCCTGCGTTCGGTGATGGCACTGATCATCGTATGGCATGCGGTACTGTGTGCGACGAGCGTCGCTGCTGAGGCTGACCCGCGAAAACCTGCACCAGCGGCCGAACCGGTTTACGCGCATGCCGCGGTCGCCGCCGACCATCCCCTCGCCAGTCAGGCGGGTGTCGAGATTCTTAAGCAGGGGGGCAACGTCGTCGACGCGGCGGTCGCGACGGCGTTTACTTTGTCGGTCGTGCGACCGGCCAGTTGCGGAATCGGCGGCGGGGGGTTCATGCTCATCTGGGACGCGGCGAAAGGGCGGGCGGTGGCGATCGACTATCGCGAAACCGCCCCGGCCAAAGCGTCGCGCGACATGTACGTCGATCCGGCCGATTCGCAAAAGACGCTCGACGATTTGAGCCGGTTCGACGCTCTGGCGGTGGCTGTGCCGGGTGAAGTGGCCGGTTTGTGCTACGCACTTAAGGAGTATGGCACGCTCGATTTGAAAACAGTTCTGGCACCGTCGCTGCGGCTTTGCCAGGAAGGATTCGTCGTCGACGCGCACGATCGCGAAGTTCAGGCCGAGATTCTCGATGATTTCAAGAAGCGACCTCAATTCAAAGACCGCTTCGCCCTGCTCTACCGGCTGTATCTGAACGGCGGTCGGCCGTGGGGGGCCGATGACAAATTCCACTCGCCGCTGGGACCGGTGCTGGAACAAATCGCCGCCCACGGCCCGGACGGGTTTTACCGCGGACCAGTGGCCGAAGCGATTGTCGCCGAGATGCAGCGGACCGGCGGCCTGATCTCGCTCGACGATCTCGCCGCCGTGCGACCCACCGTCCGCCAACCGCTCACGGCAAAAATCGACGACCTCGACCTGTTCACGATGCCCCCCCCGTCGAGCGGCGGAGTCGCCTTGCTCGAAACGATCAACATCCTTACCGCCGCTGAAAACCGATTTGCCCAGCCGCAAGCGGGCAAGCCAGCCTTTGACTCTTCGCGACGGCTGCACCTGCTGGCCGAGGCGTTCAAGCATGCGTTTGCCGACCGGGCCGAGTTCCTGGGTGATGCCGACTTCGCCGACGTGCCGGTCGAGCGGCTTGTTTCGACCCGGCACGCCACGGCGCTTGCGGCCCGCATCAACCCGGCCCGCACGCAGCCATCGGATTCGTATGGCCGGTTTGGGGTCGCAGACGACTCGGGCACGTCGCATTTTTCAATCATCGACGCAGCCGGCAATGCCGTGGCCTGTACTGATACGATCAACCTGGGCTTCGGCAGTTTTGTGGTCGAGCCGAAATTCGGGATCATTCTCAACAACGAGATGGACGACTTCACTTCGCATCCCGGTCGCCCCAACGCCTTCGGCCTCAAACAAAGCGCGGCGAACGCGATCGCTCCCGGCAAGCGCCCGCTGTCGAGCATGACCCCCACGATCGTGGTCCGGGAGGGCAAGGCCGTGTTCGCGCTGGGGGGGTCGGGTGGGCCAAAGATCATCACCGCCACCGCACAGGTACTGTTCAATCTCACACAGTTCGAGATGTCTCCCGAGCAGGCGGTCGCCGCGCCGCGGATCCACCATCAGTGGATGCCCGATCGGCTTGATCTCGAGCGGGGATTCAAATCGCCGGTCGCAGAGCAGCTCAGGATGCTGGGGCATTCGCTGCGACCGGTCGATGAAAGTGCCGTGGTGCAAGCCGTTTCACGGCGCCCCGACGGGTTGCGGGGGGCGAGCGACTTGCGGAAACACGGCAGGGCCGCGGGATATTGAGTCACGGCAAGACATAAGGCAGCACGCAAGAAATAATCTACCCATCCGCCACGAATGCATTGACTGCCTTTCCAAGAGGCGGGAAACCTCAGCGGGTAGGCTCAGACCTCCTGATCTGGCGGAATTTGCTTTGGCACCGAGTTTGGATTGGCGGGCGGTGCTAAGGAGGTGAAATGGAGCTGCAGCTTGGTCCCCGGATACGCGAAAGCAGCGTCATTGAGGGTGCCGATCAGATGTTGAA
>SIAF01000363.1 GCA_009691905.1 Planctomycetaceae bacterium
CGGCGCCGAAAACATACCCCAAAATCCCTCTGCAATTTGCACGTCGAAATCACACGGCCATTCAACAGCACAAATAACCCTGAATTGCCGCACGAAAACAGCTTTCCCTTCTGAAAACCACCCACGAATTCTGGTGACGAGGCTCAAATGTGTTTCGGCGGAGCCTGACTCATTTTCAACAGGCTGCTATCCCCCCCGATCGGGGGGCGGTAAAGTAGTAAGTGTATTCTGCATTGCAAATCCGCTGTCAGGTGTTGGGAGAGTGACAATGTCGAAATCATTGATTCGCAAGCGGTGGCTCGTCGGTGCGTGTGGCACGCTGCTGGTGCTGGTCGGCGCCCGGTCAGATGCGGCTGACAAACCGAAATCGAAGGCGAACAAGGTGACGGCCAAACTCGAGAACGAAGCAGCCCCTCTGACTGCCGCGCGCAAAAAGGGCTTGGAATTCCTGCGGACGACGCAAGCGGCCGACGGCAGTTGGACCAGCCCGACCGCCCCAGGTATCGCCGGACTGGTGACGGCCGCGATGATCAAAGGCGGAGCAAAACCCGACGACCCGGCGGTCGCCAGGGCGCTTGCGCACTTGTCGAGCTTCGTGCAGGAAGACGGCGGCATTTACGAGCTGAAGTCTGCCCATCGCAACTACGAAACCAGCATCTGCCTGCTCGCCTTCCATGCCGCCAATCGCGATCGCCGCTACGATCAGCGGATCGCTGACGCTCGCGACTTTCTCAAGAAACTGCAATGGGACGACAGTGAAGGGGTGGCCGCCGACGACCCGAAGTTCGGCGGAGCCGGCTACGGCAACTCGCAACGTCCCGATCTGTCGAACACCGCCTTTCTGCTGGAGGCCCTCAAAGCGGCGGGCGTCGACAAAGACGATCCCGCCATGCAGAACGCGCTGATTTTCGTGTCGCGCTGTCAGAACCTCGAATCGGAGCACAACACGACTCCCTTTGCGTCGAAGGTCAACGACGGCGGGTTCTATTACACCCCCGCGGCGGGGGGCAACTCACAGGCCGGCCCGACCGACAACGGCGGGTTGCGATCGTACGCCAGCATGACCTACGCCGGCCTCAAAAGCATGATCTATGCGGGGCTGGGTCCCGACGACCCGCGCGTCGCCGCCGCGGTCAAATGGGTCCAGAAGCACTACACGCTCGACGAAAACCCCGGCATGGGACAGCAGGGCCTGCTGTACTACTACCACACGATCGCCCGCGCGCTCGATGCGATGCAGATGCAACGTATCGCCGACAACAACGGTGTCGAACACGATTGGCGCCGGGAACTGCGCGAACACCTGCTGTCGCTTCAAAAAGAAAACGGCAGTTGGGTCAACCCCGAGAAACGCTGGATGGAGGGAGACCCCAACCTCGCGACCGCGTATGTTCTGTTGACGCTGGTGTATTGTGAAGCGCCGACGGGGAAGTAACGGGTGGATAAGTAACGGGCGGGCGCAGAACCCGTCGATTGTGATTCGTGTCTTGACTCTTCGCGAAACGGCAGGCTCAGCGAATGACCCGCGGTCCGGAAGGCGCGATGCCTGTGCGCGAACACGCCTTGAAGGGCATGATTCCTTACATCGCCCCCTTTGCGCTGTTCATGGTTCTGACGTCCATCGAATCACAAGGCTGGCTGGGCCTGCGATATGAAACCCTGTACACGCTGAAGACGATCGCCGTCGCCGGGGCGCTGTGGTGTTTTCGGCGGGAGTATCCCCGGTTTGCAACGGGTGGACTGGGGCTTGCAGTGATCGCCGGGGGCCTGGGGTGCCTGCTGTGGGTCGGGCTGGCGCGACTGCAGGCGATCACCCCGGGATTGCAGCCCTTGATCGACTCGCTGCTGGGTGGCCGCGCGGGGTATGACCCGACTGCCGGCGACGCGCCTTACGCGGCACGCGCGGCGTTTGTCTGCGTCCGCCTGGTCGGCCTGACGGCGATCGTGCCGATCATGGAAGAGCTGTTCTGGCGCGGGTTTCTAGCGCGGTATCTGATCGACGACGATTTTCGCAACGTGCCGCAGGGAAAGTTTACCCGGTCGAGTTTTTTGATCGTGACGGCCGCGTTTGCCGCCGTCCATCCGGAAATTCTGGCCGCCGTCGCGTGGGGCGCGCTGATCAACGGGCTTTACCATAAGACGCAAAACCTGTGGGCGTGCGTCGCGATGCATGCCGTCACCAATGGGTTGCTGGGCGCCTATATCCTGGCGACGGGCAACTGGCAGTTCTGGTGAAGTCGCCTTCACGAACTTCGACATAAGTGGTTGATTGTCGATTGCCGCCGCTTGCCCTCTTTTTTGCGAATGCCGACAGCGACCCCAAATCATCAGTGTGATTTCAACGCCGGCTGCGTTTCTCGCGCCACGTCGGTTTCGTTGTGGTGATCGGCGTCGTGGTCGTCGTCGGACTCTGAGGGTTCGTTGAGGTGATGCCGGCGGCGCTGTTCCAGCAGGGCGACGGCGGCATGATACCGGCCGACGACGCCGGGCTGCGGATAGAGGCCCCCCCCCAGAATCAGGGCGGCCAGCGTGAGCACGGCCAGCCATTCGCGCAGGCCGATCCCCAGCGAAACGGTGGAAGCATGTCTCGTCCCGGTGAACAGCCAGAAGTAGGCCCGCACGACGGCAATGCCGTTGAGCGCCGCCGCGATGACGAGCATGATCCCCAACTGCGGAAACGCTTTAACCGCGCCGTCGACCAGCATTTCACCTCCCACGAAGCCCAGCGTGCCGGGAAAACCGACACTCGCCAGGCCGGTGAGTGCAAAGCAAACCGCCAGCGCCGGCGTGTGCTCGTACAAGCCGTGAAAATCGGCCAGCGACAGACGGCCGAACCGCGATTCGAGGGCACGCAGCGTCAGCCCGAACCCTCCCAGCGAGAAGCCGATCGACAGCCACACACACAGCGCGCCGGTCAGCCCGATCGGGTTGACCACATCCAGCCCGACCAGCACCAGCGCCGAATGGCTCAGAAACAGATAACAGAAAAACCGCCGCGCCTCGCGCTGAACCAGCGCCATTCCCGCCGCATACACCACCGTCACCAGCGAAAACAACCCGATACTGCGCATGACCCAGTCGGGGGCGATGGGCAGCACCAGCCGCACGACGGCGTAAGCCCCCGAGAGCGGGGCCACGTAGAGCAATGCCGTGCCGAATGTGGCTTTTTCGAACAAATCGGTGACCCAGCAATGGACCGGCGCTACCCCGCTGCGAATCAGCACGGCCGCCAGCAGCGGGACGATAGCCCACAACGAATGCACGCGGCCGTCCCCCTCGGCATCGGCCAGGCCCCAGCCCAGAATCATCAGCGCCACGAACAGCAGCATGTGCAGCGCGTAGACGCGGGTTGATTTCCCGCGGGCGCGGAGTTCCATCCAGGGGGGGATCGTCTCCAGAGCCAGAAACACAATCACTCCCCACGGAGTTCGACAGCCGAACGCCGCCAGTCGAATCGCCTCGGACGCCAGTGACAACGAAAACGAAAACCTTCGCATTTTGGTGCGGAGCGTGCCCAGCGTCGTCAGGGCTCCGTAGAACACGGCGCTCGAAGGGGTTGGCCCTTCCATGGCGCGTGGCAGCCAGCCCGAGAAGGGAATCAGGGCCGATTTGCCGGCAGCCGCCAGCAACAGCAGCAGCCCCACGACCAGCGCCCGATGTTCGGTGATCGTCGCCTGCCCCGAGGGCCACGATCCCGTACCCATCAGCCGGTCGAAATCTCCTTCGCCGGTCAGGTGGTGCAGGGTCAGCGCGGCGGTCAGCAGCGCGGCGTCGGAGACGCGGTACACCGTCCAGACACGCAGGCCGTTGCGGACCGGCGAAGGCCGCTCATGAAAAAACGCCACGAGCATCGCCGACGACAGGCCGACCAGTTCCCACCCGGCGAACAGGGTCTCGATGGTGTCCGACAGCGAGGTTGCGATCATCCCCAGCACGAACAAGGCATAGAGTACAAAAAAACGGTTGTAACCCGGTTCGCGGTGCATGTAGCGGCTGGCAAACGCACCGATCGTGCCGCACAGCATGAACGACAGAATCGCGAACGGCACCGACAGGCGATCGAACACGAACTTGATCGAAAAGTGATAATGCGGCACCTCGACCCAATGGCCGACTTCAATGGGAATGTGCCGATCGCCCCCGATCAGCATGATCGCCAGGATTGACAGCGAAGCGATCATGCCGGCAGTGATCGCGATCTGCACGCAACCGATCGTGGCCCGTTCTGAGAGGCGGCGGCCGATCAGAGTCGTGCCCCCCAGCAGGCACACCAGCAGGGCCGGCGCCCCAGGAACGATCAGCCCCAGAATCTCGACAGTCTGATCCAGATCGAACATGTCTCAAGCGACCCGCGAGGAGGATTCAGCCGGTGATTTCGGCATATTCGAGGTGGTCGCGGCAGCCGCGATACCAGTCGGTCGACGTGGCGACGCGCGGCAACCGCGTGGCCAGGGGATCGTAAGGGTGAAACGCCCCTCCCTCGAACACCTGGATTGCGGGCGACTCGGGATCGAGCACCGTCAGTTGGATCCAGCCATTGCGACACAATTGACCGATCGCCGGATTTTTCTGCATGATGGCTTCCATCCTGGCGGGAGTCGATTCAATCACGAACAACAGGCGGACTGGTTCGTGAATCTCGACCATCTGCCAGGGCAACCCGGTTCGCAGGTCGCTGGCCGCGCCGTCCATGACGCCCAGCATTTCGAGCGACTCGAGAATCGACTCGCGGGGGGTGATGGCCGCCTCTTCCAGCCGACCCAGCTCGCGCGGCAAATCCCGCAACCAGAGATCGGGGGGACCGGCCTCCTGACGGTACAGCGTGCTGAAGGCCCTGAAAAAAACCAGGGCCCGATACGGCAAAGGCCAATGCGCGAACCCCTGATCGAGAAACGGTGCGCAAAATCGGATCATCACCGCCTGGACCAGCGAATCGCTGTCGTCCCCGGTTGCTTCCAGCAGCCAGTCTCGATGGCGGATCATTTCGGAAGGGACCACCGGCGCGGGGCGAAGACCATGCACCCCTTCGTGGCAGACGCGCCACTGCGCCTGCAGAGTGAACGCCTCCCAGGTGCGCGAACTCCAGCGTTCGATCGACGCTTCACCAAAGTGTTTGAACAGACCTGCCATCCGCTGCCTGAGGTGCGGATCGATCGGGGGCGCCGAGCCGTTCGCAGCACCGCCGGGTGCGGCAATCTTGCCCCGCACGTCGCGCATGATCCACCGCTGCGTGTTGCCCAGCAGCCGTTCACGAGCCGCCGGCGACGCTTCGCGGCGGATGCGAGTCAGGGCATCGGTCTCGGCGACAAACCAGCGCAACTCGGCAGCCGGACCGAGACAAAACGGGTGTTCGAGCATTGCCAGCCGCAGAGAGAGACGTGTCCCCAGCGAAAGTATCGGCGCGTCGGCGCGCGCGCCCAGATCCTGGCGGAGCACCATTTCCAGATCGGCGGGTCGAATCCGGCCGGCGGCGAGTTTCCGCCGGTAATCTTCTTCGGGCAGAAACGGGTGGCAACCGAAGATCCGCGAACCCCGTTTCACCGCATCGTCAAAGGGCAGTTCTTCGAGGGCATGCAACGTATTGTGATGGATGAAGACAGTGATCGGCCCCTGAGCCGGAAGCCAATGGCTGGCATGGTCGATCACCGAACTGAGGCGATCGAGGCGGGCCGTGCGGTCACGGGTCGGGCTCGAACTGACAGGTGTTTCGAGAGTGGGACAGTGGTGGGGTGTCATTCGTAAGCGTGAAATCGACGCGAACTGATCAACCGGGCCGGCGGATCGCGATTGGCGACGGAATCTTACGGACGACGCCGACGAGTGTCCAAGCCGCACGACATTAAGAATCTGTAAGCCCGCGTCGCAACTGTTATGCCCTGAATCATTTGTGAATTCAAGATTACAATCCTGTTATCACCCCCCCCCGTTTCGATCGATTTCGATTTGGGGCTGCCCTCGATCTCTGCTAAAATCTAAAGATCGGCACCGCCCCACGGATCGCGACGCGAGGATCTCAGAATGCAGCTTTTGATTGTCGAAGACGACCCGGTCATCGGCAAGGCTCTGCGGCAGGGCTTTCGCGAGGCCGGGCACGAGTGCGTCTGGGCCAAAGACGGCGACAAAGGCTGGGAGCTGGCCCATTCCCAGCAATACGACGCCTTGATCCTCGATCTGATGCTTCCGGGCAAACGGGGGCTCGACATCGTCAAGGATTTGCGAGACGCAGGAATTCGCACCCCGATCGTTTTGCTGACGGCACTGGGTTCGGTCGAAGAGCGCGTCGCCGGGCTGAGCGCCGGCGCCGACGATTACCTCGTCAAGCCGTTCGCGTTCGCCGAACTCATGGCCCGCCTCAAGGCGGTCTGCCGCCGTTCGGGATTGCGTCCGGCACCGACCATCCAAGAAGGCGATCTGTGTCTCGACCTGGCGACTCGCCGCGTCATTCGGGGTGGTACCGAAATCGATTTGACCCCCACCGAGTTCAGCCTGCTCGAATTTCTACTGAGACATGCGGGGCAGCTTGTGACCCGAAAAATGCTGTGCGAGCACCTGTGGGAATCGGATTGGGAAGGGGCCACCAACGTGATTGAGGTGCATATCAATCGCCTGCGGGGTAAGATCGACAAAGGCTTTGATCGATCGCTGATCCAAACCATTCGGGGACGCGGTTACGCTCTGCGGGCCGCTTCGACCGCGTAGCCATCACCCGTCAAGATCGATGCGGAGCACGTCCGCAGTGCGACGCACGGCAAACCTCATGGATCGCAAGGTGCCCGTTCCCAGTTTTCACCGCCTCAATTTTCAACAGGCAGTCCGGGAAACGTTCGGCAGCCTGCGATTGCGGCTGACGCTATGGAACACCGCCGTCGTGCTGCTCCTGGTCGTGTTTACCCTGTGGGGGGTCCGCGAGGGCCTGAGGTTCATTCTCTGGCACGAGGCCGACGAGCAGCTTGTCGAAGACGCGCGCGAAGTCGCCCTGACTTACGAGCAGCTTTATCCCGACGAGGCGAAAATTGAAGACGAACTTAACCGCAAGGCGATTACACACACGCATCGCGGCCTGCACATGCGAATCTTCGATCAGCAACGGCGTCTGATCTTTACGGGTGCGATTCACTCAATCCCACGAAAAACAACGCAAAACGACTCTCAATAGGACTTGATCGGCGGGGAGCTCGAAAGTGATCTTGCTAAAAACGGCGTTCTTCCGCGAAGCTGCTGGTAATTCAAGCCGCAGTCCACGGAAGGAA
>SIAF01000364.1 GCA_009691905.1 Planctomycetaceae bacterium
ACCCCACAAATCGACCAAGATACTCTCACTGTTGCGCTCCTTCGCTTTGGATTCCCATTCCAAAAACACACACGAAGGTGCGCAACAGGTTTTTAATTTCCTGGCAACCCCAGTTTCCCCCAATCTCCGCAGTTTCGTCCGGCCAGCCCTAGTCCCCCAGCGCCCCAGCGCCCTGCTTCCCCCTCACCCAAACAACGAATACAGCGGCTGGCCGTCGGCGAGGCGGAACGGGCGGCCGGTCGGGTCGTGGAACTCGCGTTCAGGTTCGATCCCGAACCGCCAGAAAATCGTGGCGGCCAGATCGGCCGGGCTGACCGGGTCGCGGTCGGGGTAGGCCGCGATCTTGTCGCTGGCGCCGTGTACCGAGCCTCCCCGCACTCCGCCCCCTGCCAGGGCCACGGTATAGCAATCGGGCCAGTGGTCGCGGCCCGCGCTCTTGTTGATTTTGGGGGTTCGGCCGAATTCCGAAAGCCACACGACCAGCGTTGTGTCGAGCAGCCCCCGCTGCTCGAGATCTTCGAGCAGGGCCGAGTACGCCTGATCGGCCGGCGGCAGCAACTGCCGGTGCCTGACGAACAAATTGGTGTGACTGTCCCAGTTGGCCTCCTGCCCGTTGTGCTGACCGTTGAACACCGATACGAAATTCACACCCGACTCGACCAGCCGCCGCGCCAAGAGCGCACTTTGCCCGAGCAAGTTGCGACCATAGCGCTCGCGCATTTCGGGTCGTTCGTCGCCGATCTCGAAGCCGCGGCGGACGATATCCGAGGCGATCAGTTGCAGCGCCCGCTCCTGATAGGTGTGCATCCGCGAAACCGTGCCTTCGAACGACCTGCCGTCGAGATTTCGCAACAGCTCTTCGCGGGCCTGAATCTGCGTTTGCCCGCGCGCCCCCGGCGCTTCGAGCGCTGAAACACGAAAGTCGGGCGAGTTGGGGTCCCCCTGCACCTGAAACCGGTCGTAAGCGCCACCCAGAATCCCCGGCGTCTGCCCGGGCAATTGAACGACGTTATACATCGTGTACGGCAGCGCGACGTAGGGCAGCACGTGCGACCCTGATTGCAGTCCGTAATTGACCGCCGAACCCAGTGTGGGATACGACCGCGATTCGTCAGCCAGCAACTCCTGATCGCCCCCGGCGGGCGTTCGGCCGGTCAGCATCTCGGCTGCTGCGGCGTTGTGATTGCGCATCGGGTGGTGCATCGTGCGCACCAGCGCCACGCGGTCCATCAGTCGCGCGGTCAGCGGCAAATGCTCACTGATCTGGATGCCCGCCGCGGCCGTGTCGATCGCCTGATACTCGCCCCGCGCTTCGGCCGGCGCCTGCGGCTTGGGGTCGAACGTTTCGAGCTGGCTGGGGCCGCCGTAATGAAAAATCAGGATGCACGAGCGAATCCGTTTGCCCCGCGGCGGAAGAAAGCCGGCGTCAGCCCCCGCGCGGGCCAGTCGCGGAGCGGCCAGCGAACCGGCCGACAAAACCCCCAAGCTGCTCAATTGCAACCAGCGACGGCGATCGAGCGCGGCCATTGGCGAAAACTGCGTAAAGCAGTGCGGCAAACGCATAGGAACCGCCACATCCGCCTATGGACTTCGGCCATTCGAATCCCTGCGCTTTCGGCGTGGCGATCCCTGCCCGCGACAACATATGTATTTTCGCTTAAGTGATAGGTGGATGCAAGGCTCGGGGTGGAGATGCAAAAAAACGTATAGTATAGACGATGTACGCAGTGTGCGAGTGGCGTTGGCTGGCGGGTAAAGCCGGCGTCACGCGGTGCATGATGACCGGGAAGCTTTTTGAATTGTCGGCTGTGGAGAAATAGCCCGCAGGGCTGAAACAAATCAGCCCGGGGCAGAGCGAATGCGGCGCAGCCGCCGAGCGTCGCCCCGGGATGGCGAGCCACGAGCCAACAAAGCCCTGATAAGGGCGAAACGACGTCGGCCAAATCCACCAGCCCTGCCATTGGTCGAATTCAATTTCGGGGCGGGCGAAGAACGCTTCTTGAGCTGAGTTGGTGCGCTCTTTCAGAGCTTCTCTGGATGTTGGTTCGCAACCCCGGGGCGGCGCTTCGCGGGTATGCCGCTACGCTCTGCCCCGGGCTGATTTGTTGCTGCCCCATTCGGGGCGGACGGAACGCGAGTCTAGCGCGCTCCGAGTCGGTCGCGGTGGACAATCGTGATCCTGCGGCCGTATTTCTTCAAAGTCGCCTGCAGCCGCCTACCCCTCCAGCCCCTTGAGTCGCCCCGTGCTGTCCCCCAGCCGGTCGCAGCGGACGTTCAGTCGATCGAGCATCGACAGGAACAGGTTGGTCAGCGGGGTGCCGTTGTCGAATTTGACGTGCCGGCCCGATTGGATCGTGCCGGACCCCTTGCCGGCCAGCAGAATCGGCAGGTTGTCGTGGTTGTGGGCGTTGCCGTCGCCGATCCCTGAGCCGTAGACGATCATGCAGTGATCGAGCAGTGTGCCGTCCCCCTCGGGAATGGCTTTGAGTTTTTCGATCAGGTAGGCGAACTGCACGATGTGAAAACGATTGATCTTTTTGATCTTCTCGTGTTTCTTCTCGTCGTTGCCGTGATGCGACAAGTCGTGATGCCCCTCGGGGACCTCGATGAAGGGATAGCTGCGATTGCTCCCCTCGTTGGCGATGACGCACGTGCTGATGCGCGTCGTGTCGGTCTGGAACGCCAGCGCCATCAGGTCGCCCATCAGTCGAATGTGCTCGCCGTAGTCGTCGGGAATTCCCTTGGGAACCGGCCGCCCCAGCGGCGATGCCGCCGATCCCGACTCAGACGGTTTCTGTGCAGTGGCGATGCGGCGTTCGAGCTCGCGGACGGCAGACAGGTACTCGTCGAGCTTGCGTTGATCGGTGGCCCCCAGCCGCGTGCGCAGGCGTTGGGCGTCATCGAGCACGAAATCGAGAACGCTTTTATTGTAGCGCTCGCGCTTGGCGCGGGCCTGCGACGATTCGCCCGGCCGGCCGCTGGTAAACAGCCGCTCGAACACCAGCCTGGGATTGTTTTCCTTAACGAGCGGCGAGGTCTCATTTTTCCAGGCGATGTTCGACGAATACGCGCAACTGTAACCCGAATCGCAATTGCCCGACTGCGCGCCCCCATCGCAACCAATCTCGAGCGATGCGAACCGGGTCTGCCGGCCGATTTCGCCCGCAGCCACCTGGTCGGCCGATACACCCGCGCGGATGTCGGCCCCGTGCGTCTTTTTCGCCTGCGTCCCGGTCAAAAACGTCGTCAACGCCCGGGCGTGATCGCCGCCGCCGTCGCCGTTGGCTTCGGCTTTCTTGTGCGTCAAACCGGTCAGCACACACAGGTCGCTTTTGACGCTTTGCAGCGGCTCGAGCGTCGCGGGGAGGACGAACTCGGCCCCCTCGGTCGCTGGAGTCCAATCCTGCATGTGGACGCCGTTGGGGACGTACATAAACGCCATCCGCAGCGGCGCTGCGGCACCGTTTGCGGCAGCGCGAACCGAGCCGGTTAATGACAGGCCGGGCAGCATGCCATCCAGCAGCGGCAGGGCGATCGCCGTCCCCAGCCCCTGCAGCATGGTCCGCCTGGTGATTTCGAATGTCTTGCTCATCGTTCGTCTCCCGATTTACCGCGCCGCTTCTGAAAGGGGTCGCTCTGGACGATCTCCAGAACCAGCGCAGAAAATTTGTCGTGGTTAGCCGCAACGTGACGCGCAATCTGGTCAACCGTACATTTATCGTAATACTCCAAGCCGCGTCCGAGCGCAAAGGTTAGCAATTTTTCTGCCAGGCAGCGACGAAATTCGTTTTGACGCGATTTGAGGATTACCCTGAGCTCTGCCGGCGAACTAAATGCCGCGCCGCCGGGCAAAGTGCCCGAGGCGTCGATGTCGAATGTCCCGTCTTTGACGCGCCACGCGCCGATCGGGTCGTAATTCTCCAGGCCGAAGCCGAGCGCGTCCATCTGCGTGTGACAGGCGGCACAGGCGGGGTTGGCCCGGTGCTGCTCCATCCGCTGACGCAACGTCCCCGACAGCACTTTGTCTTTTTCTTCGCTCAATTCGGGAACCCCCGGCGGCGGAGGGGGCGGCGCCGCGTTGAGCAGGTTCTCAAGCACCCACTTGCCGCGCTTCACCGGTGAGGTGCGGGTCGGGTTCGACGTGACCAAAAGGATACTCGCCTGCCCGAGCAGTCCGCCGCGCTGCGCGGTGGCGAGGGTCACTCGCTGAAACTGCTCGCCCGTCACCCCGGGAATCTCGTAGTGCCTGGCCAGTCGCTCGTTGACGAACGTAAAATCGGCATCGAGAAAATCAAACAGATTCCGATCTTCGCGGACGATCGCCTCGAAAAACATTTTCGTCTCGGTCTCCATCGCCGCGCGGAGCGCTTCGTCAAACTGCGGAAACTGGGCCTTGTCGGGATTGATCAGCCGCAGCGTTCGTAGTTGCAGCCATTGCCCCGCGAAATCCTCGACCAACGCGCTCGATTTGGGGTCTTTGAGCATCCGGCGGACCTGCGCAGCAAGGTTCCCCTCGTGCCGCAGCGTGCCCGCTTCGGCCAGACGGAACAACTCGTCGTCCGGCAGGCTGCTCCACAAAAAATACGAGAGGCGGGTCGCCAGTTCGTAATCGCCCAGCGTCCGCACCGCCTGTGAGTTGTGCGGCTCGGGATCGAGTTCGACGCGAAACAAAAACTGCGGAGAAACCAGAATTCCCTGCACGGCGACCTGCACGCCGCGCTCGAAACTGCTCCCATCGCTGACAACCAGCTCAACGAGTCTCACCAGGCCCGAGACTTCGTCGTCGGTGGCCGGTCGCCGGAAGGCGCGGCCCGCCAGGGGCCGCAGAATGACGCGTGCACAATCGGCCACCAGCGCCGGCTCGGACGGGCGGCAGGTGACCAGCCGCGTATGCGAAGCGGGCAGATTTTCAGGCAGAACGCCGATCGGGCCTTGCACTTCGAGGCGATCGACATACAGGTTGCGGTCCCCTTTGAGCTTGGGATCGGGGTCGTCGGGCTTGTAGTAGTCGTTGATGAACTTCGCGGCAAAGTGCCGCTTGCCCGCTTCGACTTTCAATTTCATTTCATAGTTTCGCGGTTCGGCGGCCACCGCCTCGACATCGACCGTTTGCAGTTCCTGATCCCCCAGGCGACAGGTCATCTTCGCCGGCTCGGGCCCGGCCTGATCGGCCCAGGCGCGGACTCGCAGAATGTAGTCGCCCGTCTGCGGGAACTCGAAGTCACTGCCGGCTTCGCCGACCGATGCCAGCGCTTTCCCCGGAGCACTTTTGATCGGCGCCTGGTCGGCATCGGGCGTGACGATCGCACGCTCGGTGATTTTTTCGGCAGCGGCCAGATAGCGCTCGAGCAGCACCGGCGGCAACGAGATCACGTCGCCGATATTGTCGAAGCCGTAGCCCACGTCGTCCGACGGAAAATCGTCGGCCGGGCGAAAATCGACCCCCAGTAAATCGCGAATCGTGTTGTTGTACTCCGACCGATTCAGCCGCCGGATCGTGACCCGTCCCGGATCGATCGGGCCGTCGCAGTTGATCTTGAGAACGTGCGCCTCGATCCAGCCGATCACCCGCTGCCGCTCGGCGTCGGTCGGCTGCGGCTTCCCTTCGGGGGGCATCAACCCCGATTCGAGATTGTCGAGAATTTTTTCGGCGACGTCGCGGTGCTTGAGCACTTCGGCCTCGGTCATGTACCGCTCGAGCGCCAGCCCCCCCTGCGACTTCTCACCCTGATGGCACTCAAAGCAGTACTTCGTGACGAACGGCTTGATGTCGTTTTCGAACGATGCCGCGGCGGCGCTCGCGGGGGCAGGCTCAAGCGGCGGATCGCCCTGGAGCGATGCCGACAGCACTGCCGACACGACGGCCATCAGGGTGGCCCAGCGGCGGACGAGCCGCATCTGGCACGGCGAGCAAAACCGCATGCACGAAACTCCGGGATGATCAGCGATGGCGTGTGGAACGCAATTCACGCGCATGTGGCGAGCGGAGGACGTAAGTCCCCTGTTTCTGCAAAGCCGCTCAGACGATTGCGGTATCTAAGCAGAATTCAATAAGGCAGGGCAATGCGCATGTTGCCCATTCGCATTGCGGGATTCGGGTGAGCGTCAAACTCAATTATCGTCACGGTCGGGCTTTAGGCAAGGAACGCGCCCGGTTCCCCGCGCGCAGCCAGACGATGTTGCGCTGCCGCGATTGTCATCGGAACCTGACCCGGTTCCTGAAAACCATTCGAATAGCTGCGGTTTCCTCGAAGAGTTTCACCGGAAACCGCCAAATCGCGGCGGTTTTCTCGAAGACGTGGGATCGGTGAAATCGGTGGTTCCATCCCGTCGCAGTTCGAGTCGTCGACCTCGCACGTCATCGCTCAGGACTCAGGATTCATGATCCGCGGGTCGCGAACCGCAGTTTCGCCGCTGACGATCGCGGATTGGCACGCTGCTCTTCAGCAGAGGCGCGGATGACTTCGTTCGCGATCGAGGCATAGACGCCCTCGCACAGACCGTTCTTGAAGGCCAATTTCACCCGCCGGTCTTCACCGGAGTGAAACGTCAGGATGGCGGCCCGGCCCCCCGGTTTCAGACAGAACGGCAGATTGCGAAGCAAGGCCGCCAGAGTGCCGAACTCATCGTTCACGGCGATGCGGAGCGCCTGAAAAACGCGGCGAACCGCGTCATCGGCGGTGCCGCCCGAATGGCGGGGAAGCTGCGTGAAGGCTTGGGACACAACGTCTGCAAGCGATCGGGTCGTCGTGAGCGGCGATCGCGCGTGAGCGCGCAGGATCTGGCGCGAAAGTTCACCCGCACGAGGTTCATCGGCGTGATCGGCAAGAAGCTGAGCCAACCCGGCTTCGTCCAGCTTCGACAGCATGGCCGAAGCCGTCGGGCCGCGTGCAGGGTTCATGCGCATGTCCAGCGGGCCGTCGGCTTTGAAAGTGAAGCCTCGCGCGGGGTCGTCAATTTGCATCGAGGAAGCACCCAGATCCCCAAGCAGCAGATCGACACCGCCGGGCGACTCGGCGGCAAGGAACTGCGCCACGCCAGCGTAGTTCATCCGTCGCACCTTGAGCGCTTCCGGAGGAAAGCCGAGGCTCAGACCTCCTGATCTAGGCTTCAACCAAGCACACCCGATTTCGTCATTTCCGGCGTAGCAACAAAAAACTCGGAATCCCTGGGCGTTCTGTGGTGTTTCATGTGTGCGTAAACAATGAAGCACCTCGAACACAAAGGAATTTCG
>SIAF01000365.1 GCA_009691905.1 Planctomycetaceae bacterium
GAACGGAAGCGGCAGTCGTCATGGATGACGTTCCTCAAGTCCCACTGGGCCGGGTTGGGAGCGATCGACTTCACCACGGTCGAGGTCTGGACGAAGCGCGGGCTGGTCACGTACTACCTGCTGTTCGTGATGAAGGTGGCGACTCGAAAAGTGCACTTCGCCGGCTGCACGGCGAATCCGACGGAAGCGTGGATGGAGCAGATCGGCCGGAACCTCACGGATTGCTGCGACGGCTTTGTGCAGGGGATGCGGTACGTGCTGATGGATCGCGACAGTACGTTCTGTGCCGCCTTTCGACGAACCTTGAAGAGCGTGGGCGTGTTGACCGTTCGCCTGCCCCCCAGGAGCCCCAACCTGAACGCACATCTCGAAAGATTTCACGGCTCGATCAAATCCGAGTGCCTGGACCAGCTGATCTGCTTTGGCGAGACGATGCTGCGGAACGCAACCCGTGAGTACCTGGCCCATTACCACGGGGAAAGAAATCACCAAGGTCTCGACAACCGGATCCTCGAGCCCGGCGACGAGGTGGGCCAGGTGGTGGGCACGATTCATTGTCGGGAGCGCCTGGGCGGGCTGCTGAAGTATTACTCCCGCGAAGCGGCGTAGGCACGCCTATCGCTGGCACCTTTCCGTTCCCCGCTGTTGCGCCCGCTGTCTGCCCCCACCGGGAACATTGCGCTGTCGGACCGGAAAGCGTCCCGCAGAACTGACGCCGGCAACACCGCGCTGGCACGCGACGTCGGCCCGAATCGCAGCTCAGCACGAACGCCAACACTCACGATTCGAGCCATGTCGCGTTCGTTTGAGTATTTTGACCCCACCGGCCTTCATCAGATTGCCTTTGCCATGAATTGTGGCCGCACCCATTGTGCAGGCGCCGTTGACCGGGGTCTGGCAGGCCGGCCGCGCATTTGCAACGATACCGGCCGACGATCGAGCGGCTTGCGATCGTCGCCACTGCGCTCGAACGAGGGAATTGCCAGCGATGAACCAGAAACTCCCGTCCCCGGTCCCTATCGGCGTCATCGGGCTGGGCCGCTTCGGCCGGCTGCATGCACTCACTCTAGCGCGGCTGGCCGAAGCGCGGCTGGTGGGTCTCGTCGCTCGTCGGCCGGACCCTCTCGCCGCGCTCCAGCAGGAATTACCGGGCGTTCCCGGATGGACGAACCTCGAATCGGCCATTCGAGAATCGGGCGCCGTGGCGTGGGTCGTGGCCTGTTCGACATCGCAACACGTCGCCGTCACGAGAACGCTGCTCGAAGCGGACAAAAGCGTGCTTCTCGAAAAGCCGGTGGCCGACAGTCTCGCTGATGCCCGCAGTATCTTGCCCCTGGTGCGGCCCGACTCGAGCAACCTGATGCTCGGGCATATCGTCCTGTTCAACAGCGAATTCCGACAACTGCGCGACGAGGCAGCTCAGCGGGGGGCGATCAGCTTTATCGACTGTGTGCGGCATCGTCCGGCCAGCATCATCGCGCAGTTTCCCGGTGAAAACCCGCTGCACGCGACGATGGTTCACGATCTGTATGCCGTGCAGGCGCTGCTCGAACGGGCCGAGCCGGATGATTTCATCGCCCGGTTTCATCGCACGCCGCAAGGCGCTGTCGATCTGGCGGTGGCGCAATTGAGCTGGAGGTCCGGTCCGGTCGCGTCGTTCGCTGCGTCGTACCTGACGCCGCCGGGGATGCCCCCGCGGGGGTTCGACCGGATGGAGGTCTTCGGAGAGGGCTGGGCGGCGCGGATCAGCCCGAACCCGCGGCCGATCGAAGTCTGGAGCGACGCGGCCGCCTGGCCCTTGCCGTTGGAAATCCGCACCGATTCCGGCGGCGCCACCGGCATGCTGGCCGAAGAACTGCGCTGTTTCACTCGCGTCGTGCGAGGCCTCGAAGCCGTCCCGATGGGTGCGACCTACGGCGACGCCCTGCAGGTCCAGGAATGGATGGAGCGACTGGCTGCCAGTGCGAGTCGGATAGTGGATAGTGGATAGTGGATAGCGGGCAACAACCTGATCCCATCGACCTGGCTGTGGATGGTGAACGAGATCTCCTGCAGCGCTATCGGTTGGACTTTGCCCCCGGCCAGTCGCACTCAAGTAGGGTGGGACCAGCTCGCGCAGCGTGCGCAGGCCCACCATTTGGGTTGCACCGCACCGGAACCCGCATGGTGGGCCTGCGCAAGCCGCTCAATAGCGAGACAACGCACTGTCTGGTTCGAGAGCGTTTTCAGAAAGCGGAGGCCCGTAGTAATTCGCGGCTTGCTGGTCCCACCCTACTTCAGCGTGGCCCGGTGATTACGCCTCGGCTTCAATCGACACGGTGACGTTTTTGAAGGCGGGGGTTTTCGATTCGGGGTCGACGGCCCGCGAGACCAGAACGTTGGCTTCGGGGCAATACATCATGGCGTTGCCGGGACGGACATCGAAGGCCCGTACTCGCTGATAGCGCATTTCGCCCACGGCGTTATAAACGCGGACCGTCTGGTCGACCTGCAACCCCAGGCGCTCAATGTCGAACGGGTTGAGCATGATAATGTCGCGGCGGTCCTGGCCGCGATACAGGTCATCTTCTTCGTAAACGACGGTATTGAATTGTCCCTCTGAGCGAACCGTCATCAGACGCAGTTTCCCGCCGACATCATCGAAGGCCGGTGGTAACGCCACTGCATGAAACCGCGCCTTGCCAGTCGGGGTGGGAAAGCGGCGCTCGGTCATGTGCCGGCCGTCGATATGAAATTCCTGTTTTGTGCGGCCGATGTCGCCGATCGGTTCGAATCCCGGAATCAACTCGGCAATCAATTGCCGCACGGCGTCGTGGCTCTCCAGCTTTTTCCAGTCGACCGGGCCTGCCTCTCCCAGGACCAGTCGGCCCAAGGTCGTCAATACTGAGACTTCGCTGCGCGGGCCGGCATAGCGGGCGGGCCCCCCCTCGCTCAATCGCACGAAGCTGAACATCGATTCCTGTGTCGTGGGCTGCGGTTCTTCGTCGCGCGGCAGCACCGGCAAAACGAGCGTCTCGCGTCCGCGACCGTGGGCGTGACCGGTGTTGAGCGTGGTCGTCAGATAGGTCACGCAGCCCAGGCGCGAGAACGCCCGTTCGGCAAACGCGGCGTCGGGGTTGCTGCCGTAGAGGTTGCCCCCAAGGCAGACGGCGACGTCCATTTCACCGCGCTGGGCGGCCTCGATGCAGGCCATCGTGTCCAAACCTGGCGAACGAGGCAGTTCGATTCCCAGACGCTGCTCAAATCGCTGAAGTATCGCCTGCTTGAGGACCGGCGTGACCCCCACCGAACCAATTCCCTGAACATTGCTGTGTCCGCGAATCGGCATCAGCCCTGCATGCGCGCGGCCCACCATCCCGCGCAGCAGGGCCAGGTTGGCGATCATCCGCACGTTGTCGGTGCCGTGCAGATGGTGCGTCACACCCATCGTCCAGCCGAACACGACATTTTCAGCACCCATGTAGACTTCGGCGACGCGCTGAATCTCACCCTGCGTCACCCCCGATCGGTGGACGATGTCGGCCCAGGATGTACTTTCCACCTGCTTCCGAAACTCGGCGAAGCCCTCCGTCGCCTGTTCGATGAAGGGCCGATCTTCTTTGGCGTGCGCCAGAACTTCTTTCGCCACGCCGGTCAGAAAGGCGATGTCGCCTCCGATGTGCGGCTGGATGTACAAATCGGCGATGGCCGTGCCGAACATCAGGCTGCGGATATCGCTGGGCACGCGGAAATTAACCAGCCCCAGCTCTTTAGCGGGATTCACGACGACCACCTGGCCGCCGCGTCGTCGCATCAGCATCAGGCTGCGCATCAGCCGGGGATGATTCGACGCCGGGTTACCGCCGATCAATACGTACAGGTCGGTATGCTCAATGTCTTCGAGGCGAACGGTGCCGGTCCCGGCGCCGACGCTCGACGCCAGCCCGACCCCGCTGGCCTGATGGCAGTAGAACGAGCAGTTGTTGACGTAGTTTGTTCCGAACACCCGCGCCAAAAGTTGCAGCAAAAAGCCCGCCTCGTTCGACGAACGGCCGCTGGCGTAAAAGAAGCTGCGCTGCGGCCCGGCCGTTTTGAGTCGTGCCGCCAGTCGCTCGAACGCTTCGTCCCACGAGATGACGCGATAATGCGAATCGTCGGCCGCGGCAAAGAGCGGGGTGACGAGCCGGCCGCTGGTTTCGAGCTGGCGCGGCGAGAGCGCCCGCAATTCGTTGAAACCGTAACGGGCGAAGAATTCCGGGGTGATTCCGGCCTGCATGTCGGAGACCATCGCCTGGAACGACTTCTTGCAGACCTCGGGAAAATGCCCCCCTTCGTTGACCATTCCGCCAAGCTGGCCTCCCATGCCCAGGGCACAGGTCTTGCAGGTGTTCTTGCTGCGCATCGCGCGCCACAGCTTCCACCAGCCGACGCGCTGCGCCATGCGAAATGTGTAGCCGATCGCCTTCCACCCGCCGCCGCTTTTGAGCTGCTTCATGAGTCGAGCCGAATGCAAGCCGGCCGCTCAAGCGCGCGCCGATTGGGCGTGACTTTGATCGTCGCGGCAAAATCGAGTATAGAGGCGGCGCCGAGGTTTCTCTACAGTCGCGCGGGCCGGTGTCGCGCGGGCCGGGCGAACGGGTTCATCTTCATGGCAGAGCGAACGAATCGTTTCGCCGGTCCGACGTGACCTGCGGCCGCAACTGAAACGAAATGAACCACGGATGACACTGATTTCACGGATAGGCACAAAGACTTCGGCCGGAATGATCCGTGTGATCCGTGGTTCTGTCTCGCCTGCCAGGTTGAAACCGAACTCCCGGTCGAATCCAGTCCTGAATTTCAGCATGTCAGACGCTGCCGTGCAGCTATTCACCGCGCAGCAACGCGCGGTCGACCGACTGGTCAACGGCCAGTGGTCCTCCGCATCGAACCCGGCTGCCTCGGCACTCACTCCTTGGTGGCGACTGGAACTGCCTGCTTGACGTACGACTTCATGTCGTCGAATTCGACGATGGCGGCGATGTTTTCCCAGGCGATGCGAACCTTGCGGCCTTCGGCCAGTTCCTGACCTTTGACTCCCCTGCCGACCAGAAACCGCAAGCCGCTGATTTCAGCGACTGAGGCCCCGTCGATGGCATAGGAGAAGCGCTCGACTCCTGCCCCTTTTTCGTAAACCATCAGAATCTTGCCTTCGAACTGGCCCCCGCCACCTGCGGCCGACCCCTTTTTGTCCTGGGCATCGAGCGACGGATTCGCCGTAAAAACCACGACCGCCGCCATCAAACACGCTCCGGCGCCCAATATCAGCAAACGATTCCACTTCATGACAGCCTCCTGCTTGCAATCGGCACGTCGCCGCAGCCGGTGCGGCCACCACTGGCCGACGTCCCGCCGCGACTCGAGTCCACAGGCGCGGATAATCGCAGTTTGGTCAAAATTGGGGAAGAGCGTTTTCGCTAACTCAGCCGCTTCAATTTCGAGATTCGCCCTGTCCCCACCCATTCAGCGACGAAGATGCTGCCATCCGCGCCGAAGCAGGCGTCGTGGGGATGGACGAATTTTCCGGGCTGCCACAGTTTTTCGTCGCCGCGGATCGCTCCGCCCCCTTCACCCTTCACGCGTTCGACATCGTCACCCAGCCTGGCGACAACTTCATTTTTTGCGTTGAGCAGCGTAACTCGCGCGTGCAATTCAGGAATGACCAGCAGATCCTTCCAGGTTTCGGCATTGGCGGGCAGGCCGTAGCCGGTGAGCGTTTCACGATACTTGCCATCCATCGTGAAATACTGGAGCGTATTATTGGCCCGATCGCAAACGACGATCGAAGGCTCGCGCCCCGGTCGGCGATCGACCCATACGCCGTGCGGCGTGTTGAATTTCCCTTCGCCGGTCCCCTTGCCGCCGAAGCACGAAATCCATTTGCCGTTTTTGTCGTAGCGGTGGATATAAAACGAGCCGTAACCGTCGGCCAGCAAAAACCCGCCATCGTCGAGAAAGGCGAAATTGGTAGGCATGAACCGATCCTGCCCCCACGTGCCGTCGGGTTTGGTGTCTTCGCCGGCGGCATAGACGCCCGATTCCATCGGAGCGTATTTCTGCCAGAGGGTCTCGCCTTTGAGACTCATTTTGGCGAAGGTCTTGAGGTGCTGGTATGCGCAGACGTACAGAAATTCCTGCCCCGCCTCGTCACGAATCTCAATGCCGTGCCCGCCCCCTTGAAACTGTTTGCCGAACGAACGGATGTATTTGCCGTCGGCATCGAACACGAAAATCGACGGGTGATCGACCAGCTCTTTGCGTCCTTCGTGAATCACGTACACGTTGCCCGCTTTGTCGACCGCCACGTTGTGCGTCGTCTGCCAGGTGAACTGGCTGGGAAGCTGCGGCCATTCGTGGTGAACTTCGAACTTGTGCTCCCCTTCCCCCACGATCAGGGGCTTGTCGATTTTGCTCGCCGTGATGACCGCGGGCGCCGCGGCAATAACGGCCGCTCCGGCGGCTGCGGTCGTCAGAAATTTCCGCCGGGAGATCGAATGCGAATCGGCTGAGTTCATGCGAGACGCTCCTGTGTGAGATTGGCAGTCCGAACGACCCGCGATTGTGCTGCAATTCAAGACGGCTGGCAAGGACTCGCATTGCGACCAAGGCACGACTTGCTCTCCCGTCCTGCGTCGCGGGCAATTGGTATCGACATATCCCGTTGGTGCCGCCCCTGCCGGGCAACGCCGTGAAGGATTCTGTGGGCAATAAAATACGTAATTTGCGAGATACGAGTCGTCAGCGCCGAAATTTCGACGGTCGCAAAACTATCCAAACCGCGCAAATTACGGCCAGAAATCCTTCACGGCGTTGCCTGCCGGGGCTGAGATGTTTTCGCCGCCATGATTCCGGAGGCTGCCGCCCCCGGCTATTCCATGCCGCCCTCCGGGCTTCGAACTGCGGTCCCTCGTCTGTCGTTCCCACGCTCGGCGTGGAAACGAACTCGCCGACGCTCCGCGTCGTCTCCCGGAGCCGTGGCAACCCGCCGCAGCCGATCGCGCGTGCCAGCCACGACGCGGAGCGTCGGAACGTGCGTCCCCACGCGGAGCGTGGGTGGGTGCGGGTTGGTGATTCGGAATGCCCTGGAATCGCGACAATCCGCGTGTATTCTTGGGTTTTATCGCGCGTTGAGCACGTCCCCGATAATACGCGAAAGCCCGTAGAAACCGCTACTCACGGGTGTCGTGACACCTGGTGAA
>SIAF01000007.1 GCA_009691905.1 Planctomycetaceae bacterium
CGAATGGACCTACACCGGAAAACCGATGCAAAAGGAACGCCGACCCAAATTCGTCTCGCCGCATCGGCGCGTTAAGCTGAGCAAAAACCAGAGGCTGGCAGAACCCGTCACCTCATGCACCTCTGTTTGAGAGATGTGGCACTAGCAGCGCGGCAGAAACGTTGATCAGTCCTTCAGCAATCAGCGACAGAAACGGACTCGGGCCGAAAGTCCGAACAATGGCCTGTTGCACAATCTGTTCGGAAGCCTCGAAATGCTTTCCCAAATCTGATGTGAGCGCGATGAGACTCCACGCGAAACAGAACCAGGCAATTCCGGTGTTTCGCCACATACGCCAAGTCTCGGGAAGCTGCCCCGGAGTCGCATTCGTCGTGATGGGTCGCCGGCGTCTGTAAATGATCATTCTGTACTCATCGAACGGCGGTCTTACACAATTCGAGAATGTCGGTTGATCGTCTTAAAAGAACAACGCGCCTTGGGTAAGTCCCGCCTGCCGGGCGGAACCTCGCGCGTCTCGGTGGCGTCCTCTCGCAACCGGTCCCCTCCGGCAGAAGGGATCTACTTCGTCGATATTTTTAGATCAACTCGGCAATCGGGGCACCTTCCCCCAGTATATGCACCGGCCTCCCGGAATGATCGGGGATCGTCGCGCTGTAGTCGATTCCCAGGTGCCGGTAGATCGTCGCCAGAATGTCTTTAGGCGTCAGCGGCCGTTCGGACGGGTATTCGGCTCTCGAATTGGTCGAACCGACGACCTGCCCCATCTTCAGCCCCCCGCCCGAGATCAATACGCTCTGTGCATCGGGCCAGTGATCGCGGCCGGTGCCATTCGAGTTGTGGCTTAAGCGCGGGGTGCGCCCGAACTCTCCCAGCACGGCGACCATGATCTGCCGGTCAAGATTGCGAGCAAAAATGTCGTCAATCAGGGCCGACAATGCCTGGTCCATGTAGGGGAGGCGCCGCCGCATGTAGTCGGCAAAGTGCCCCGGACGGCCGGCGTTCATGATGTGGTCGTCCCAGTTCGTGAATTCGGGACCGTTGACGGGCGAGTCAATATAGATCGAGACGACGCTGGTCCCGGCTTCCGCCAGGCGCCGGGCCAATAAGCACGATTGCCCCCACAGGTGCCGGCCGTAACGGTCGCGAAGTCGATCGTCTTCTTTCGAGAGGTCAAACGCGTCGGCAACCGCGGGACCGGTCAGCATCGCAAAGGCCAGTTCGCGGAACTGGTCGGTCCCGTCAAGACTGCCATGCAGGTCGAGGCCTGTCCGCAACCGGTCGAGCTGGCGGATCAGCCCGCGTCGATCGTCGAGCCCTTTGCCTTCGATTCCCGCCGCCAGTTGCAAAGACGGTGGTTTGAAATCGGGGCGGGACGGGTCGCCGATCGCGAAGGCGCCATGGTGCAGGCCCAGGTATGCGGGCCGCGTCATGTACAGCGGCTGCGGGATGGCGACATACCGAGGCACGGCGTCGGGATGCGGGCCGCGCAGTTTGGCCGCAATCGACCCCAGATCAGGGTGTTCGCTCTTCGAAGTCGACGTCGGGTCAGGACGTGTGGGGGTCTTGCCGGTGAGAACTTCGATTCCGCCGTCGCTGTGGCTGCTCATCGTGTGATGAACCGAGCGAACCAGCGAGAATTTGTCGGCAAGCTGCGCCTGCAACGGGAAATGCTCGCAGAGGTCGAGTCCGGGAACGTTCGTCGGGATCGGCGCAAAGACGCTGCGATACTCGATCGGCGCTTGCGGCTTGAGGTCGTAGGTTTCAAGCTGCGAAGGGCCGCCGTGCAGATAGAGCAATATTATCGAAGTGTTCCGGCTCGACTCGCCGGCGGCGGCCCGCCCTCGCAAAACGTCGGCCAAGCCCAGCCCCCCCAGCACCAGGGCGCCCGCCTGCAGAAATTCGCGGCGTCGCAGCGGTCCTGGGCAACGGCGAGCAGGCATCGGGCGGTCTCGCAAGGCGGGAATTAACGCGCAACGATTCGTTGATGGGTGTATTTTAGCGTCAGACTCGCGAGAAGGTCAATCGACGCACGGCGACGCTACGGCGCATGCACGAACTGCTTCCCGCTGGGATGCACGGTCAGCACCGGGCAGGGGGCTTTGCGCACGACTTTTTCGGCAACGCTGCCCAGCAGCAGGTGGGCCGCGGCACCCCGGCCGTGCGTGCCGAGGATGATCAGGTCGATGCGGTTGTCGCTGGCATAGTCGATGACCTCGATGTGCGGCTTGCCGTGCCGCCATTCGATCTCGATCTTGAGCCCTTCCCCGTCGTCATCGGCGATCCAGTTTTCAAGGCGATCCTGGGCGTAGGTCTCAAACTGCTGCTTCGTCGGAAGCGGGTAACTTTCGAACATCGGCAGATAGACGACCGGGTCTTCGATCACGTGCATCAGATGCAGCGTGGCATCGAACCGGTGCGCGAGCGAGAGGGCATATTCGGTGGCCTTGAGGCTCGGCTCGCTGAAGTCGGTGGGGAGCAGAATGTTCCGCAACTCGATCATGATGTCCGTCCCAGCCTGGTTGCGAGTATTCCCGTTCTCCCACAGAACGCTCGGCGATCTGGTGGCCCGGCGCATCCCGATCTCAGATCGCATTCCCGCCCGCCACTGACCCCGGCGCGCGATTCTCGCTTGCATCTCGTGACCCAACCGTCAACATATCAAGATGTACTGAAATAGAAAACCAACCACGATCAGCGAGCCGTCGGGACCGATCAAAGCAGCACGCGCCCCTCGGCAGATTGGTCCTTGCCGTACGAATTTCCGACGGAACCAAGGTTGCCGTTTTACACTAACCGTCATCACTCATTACGAAAGCGATTGCCATGCAAGCCTGGCCCATCGGTGTCTTTACTTCGGTCGACGCGGGACTTGGTGTCCATCTCGAGGTCGCGCAGGAACTCGGCGTCCCCACCGTGCAGATTCACGCGCCGCACGCCAAAACTCGCACCGCCAAGGCGGCCGGCGAGTTTTGGAAGAAGACTCAGGCCGCCGGCATCGCCGTCACCGCCGTTTTCGGCGGGTTTGACGGCGAGAGTTATGCCGATATTCCCACGACGGTCCGCACAGTGGGACTGGTTCCGCGGGAGACCCGCGCGGCACGGCTGGCCGAAATGACCGAAATCTCCGATTTCGCAAAGCTTTTGGGCTGCAATACGGTGGCGCTGCATATCGGATTTGTACCCCCCGACCGAAAGAGTGCCGACTACCGCGACGTCATCAACTGCACCCGCGACCTGCTCGATCACGTCGCGGGCAATGCCCAGCATCTGAACCTCGAAACCGGACAGGAATCAGCCGATCACCTGCTGGAGTTCATCGAGGACGTCGAACGGGACAACTTGTTCATCAATTTCGACCCGGCAAACATGATCCTCTACGGATCGGGCGAACCGATCGCCGCTTTGAAGAAAGTCGGCAAATACGTCCGCAGCGTGCATTGCAAGGACGCCAGATGGGCCGCCCCCGACAAGCGCGGCAAAGAGTGGGGCAGCGAAGTCGCGCTCGGCACCGGCGACGTGGGAATGGAAACCTACCTGCGAACGCTCAAAGACCTGGGCTACACCGGGCCGCTGACCATCGAACGTGAAATCGCCCACGACCCCGAACGGCAAAAAGCCGACATCGGCGTCGCGGTGAAATTGTTGACCGATCTGCGGAAAAAGATTCTGGGCTGACTTGGTCAGCGTAGGTAAACGCGCCGAGCAAGCTCGGCGGCGAAACGAAGTGAATGAACGGGTTCACTTACAGTGCGCCGATTCGCGAGTTACGTTATGACAGCGCCTGTTCAAGCCCCGTGACACCGACGATGGGTAGACTGCAGGTGCCGTGTTCACAGATGAAAATCGTCGTGGCGCCGCCGCGGGAGGTTTTTCCTTTCAATAGCGGCTGCAATGCGGTGGAGAGTGCGGCGTCGTTCGTCTGCGCCGGTTTGCGGGCAACGACTTTGTTGGGCATGAATCGGCGGTGCAAAGACCGCAAAACGTCAGTCGTCTCGGCCGGGCTTCCGCCGTCGACAATCGCAATCTCGCGCGTCGGGCCCAGCAGAAAATCAAGTGCGAGGAGCGCCTGCCCCGCCGCGGTCGGCGATTCGGCGAGAACGCCGGATAGGAACTCCAGCGTGCTGACCGCTTTTTGCTCGAAGTCGCTACGGCCGCACAGACGCCCCAGCCGCAGCAAAGCGGTTGCCGCCATGCTGTTGCCCGACGGGGTCGATCCGTCGTGGTTGTCTTTGTTTCGGGCGATCAACGCCTCATGATGGCTGGGGGTGTAAAAGAAACCCTCCTGTTGTTCGTCGTAAAACAGCGTCAGCAGCTTTTCGGCGAGATCGATCGCCGCGTCGAGATATTTTGCATCGAACGCGGCCTGATACAGATCGACCAGACCGTCGATCAGGCAGGTGTAATCGTCGAGGTAGCCGTTAAAACGGGCTTGGCCATCTTTGAAGGAATGCAGCAGGCTGCCATCAGGGTTGCGGAGCGTCGCCAGCAGAAAGTCGGCTGCCGCCCGCGCCGCGGCCGAATAGCGGTCGTCGTCTAAAATCTGGGCACTCTGCGCCAGGGCCGACAGCATCATTCCGTTCCAGGCCACGATCACCTTGTCGTCGCGGCCGGGGGCAATTCGCCGTGAGCGGACAGCCAACAACTTTTCACGGCAGCGAGAGAGAATCACAGCCAGGTCGGCTTCCGACAGTCCCAGCACTTTCGCGGCCTGTGCGTCGGTCTTGGGCCGATTGAGGATGTTGTGTTCTTCCCAGTTGCCGCGCTCCGTGACGTCGTAGCAATAATTGAAAACCTTCGCGTCGTCGGTCCCGAGAACTTGCTCGATCTCGGCCTCGGACCAGACGAAGAACTTCCCTTCGACCCCTTCGCTGTCGGCATCCTGCGTGCTGAAAAAGCCCCCTTGTGGTTGGGTCATCTCGCGCAGCACGTAGTCGAGCGTCTCGCGAGCCACGCGAGCATAGTTGGCGTCACCGGTCGCCTGATACGCTTCGAGATACGCCGGGACGAGCAAGGCGTTGTCGTAGAGCATTTTTTCGAAATGCGGGGCGAGCCAGCGCTCGTCGGTCGAATAGCGGTGAAATCCGCCGCCAAGCTGGTCGTAAATCCCGCCGGCGGCCATCTTGTCGAGCGTCAGCCGCGCAGCATCGAGCGCATCCAAGTCGCCGAACCGCTTCCAGCAGCGCAACAGCAACCTCAGGTCCATCGCGTGCGGAAATTTCGGCGCACCGCCGAAACCGCCGTGTCGGCGGTCGGTGATGCTCAGCAGCCGCTGCATGGCCCGTCGCAGCAGGACGTTGTTGAGAACGACCGATTCGCCGATCTGCGTTCCCATCTTCCGCACGGCGTCGGTCAATTCGTCGGCCCCGCGTTCGACATCGGCTCGGCGGGTGCGATACGCTTCGGCAACCTTGACCAAAATCTCGCGGAAGCCGGGCATCCCCATCCGGGCCTCGGGGGGCCAGTAGGTGCCGCCGAAAAACGGTTTCAGCTCGGGCGTCAAAAACACCGACATCGGCCACCCGCCGCGGCGGGTCATGAGCTGCACCGCGTTCATATAAATCTGGTCGAGATCGGGGCGCTCTTCGCGGTCGACCTTGATGTTCACGAACAGCTCGTTCATCAGCGCGGCGATCGCTTCGTTTTCGAAGCTCTCGTGCTCCATAACGTGGCACCAGTGGCACGCGCTGTAGCCGATCGACAGAAAAATCGGTCGATCGAGGTCTTTCGCCCGCTGGAGCGCCTCAGATCCCCAAGGCGACCAGTCGACCGGGTTGTAGGCGTGCTGTTGCAGATAGGGGCTGGTTTCGTGCAACAACCCGTTGGGCGTTCGGCGATTGGCTGCTGGTGCATTCTGCGTCATGAATGGATTCCTTCTGGTGCCGTCGTATCGTAGCAGCCGCCCGGCCGGTGCGCCTTTCTCACGAAACTTTCCGTCGGTGTCCAAATCGGAAGGGACGCATATAACATGACAGCGCACTTTTTGTAGGTCCCGCCTGCCGGGCGGGACCTTGCGCGTCTTGGTGGCCTCCACTCGCAAACGGTCCCCTCCGGCAGAGGGGACCTACTTCGTCGGCAAATCCGCGTTTTTTCCCGTCCTGAACCAAAGTTAGCCACGAGGTGCGCTGTGGTGTGAAATGACCTGTACGCCGCTCGCGCCATTGGAGAAAATGCCAGTCTAGACGGTGTGGCCCGATCCAAAAAAAAACGTTGCATTGCGTATCATGTGGATTAAAATCTGCGGAATTCGAGAGGTCGCGACCGCGCAACAGATCGCCGAATGCGGCGTGGATGCGATCGGATTGAATTTCTTTGAGCGCAGTGGACGTTACGTCGTTCCTGAACTAGCTGCTGAAATTGTGAATCGCCTTCCCCGCGGCGTCGAGCCGGTCGGGCTGTTCGTGAATCATTCGATCGAACAGATCAACGAAATTGCATCAGGGTGCCGACTGCGAACGATCCAGTTACATGGAGACGAACCCCCTGAAGTCGTCGCTGCGCTCTCACGATTTCGGATCATCCGGGCATTCCGCGTGGGGGCGTCCGGACTCGATGAAGTCACCGACTATCTCGATGCGTGCCGCCGCTTGAATGCCCTTCCCTGGTCGTGCCTGATCGACGCCCGCGTCGAAGGGGCGTACGGAGGGACGGGACAAACAGCCCCCTGGGATCTCGTCGGCGAGGGGTACCGCACCGCCGAGTGGCCGCCGTTGATCCTCGCCGGCGGATTGCACCCCGACAATGTTGCCGCTGCCATAAAAGCCGTGCATCCGTGGGGTGTCGACGTCGCCGGCGGCGTCGAATCGGCGGTGGCTTGCAAAGACCTGGCGATGGTGCGAAAGTTCGTCGACGCGGCCAGAAGTCGTGATGCGGGCGACGCGCGGGGCCAGCCCACGCGGCGAAACTGATGACGTCTCGTTTGCTCGCGCCGCGAACTCAGCAGGCGAAGCCCCCCTATTCCTTAACTCCTAATCCCTAGCCCCCTTTTTTGAAATATGGCTCAGGTTCATCCCTTTTGCGGTTGGCGTTACGACGTTTCTCAAGTCGGCGATCTGTCGGATGTCACCTGCCCTCCGTATGATGTGATTGATGCCGAGTTTCAAGAGCGGCTCTACGATTTGCATCCCTGCAACGTCGTGCGGCTCGAACTGAACCGCGACGAGCCGGGAGATACCGATCCCGATGAGAAGTACCGCCGCGCCGCCGAGTTTCTACGACGCTGGATGCACCAGGGGGTGCTGCTTCAGGAACGGGAAGACGCGCTGTACGTTTACCATCAGGTGTTCACCTGGGCCGGGCAAACTTACACCAGACGCGGGTTCCTGGGTCGCATTCGGCTGGAGCGCTTCGGGGAAGGAAAGGTCTTCCCGCACGAGCAGACGATGTCGGGGCCGAAAGCCGACCGGCTCAAACTGCTCGAAGCCTGCCAGATGAATCTCTCGCCGGTGTTCGGCTTGTTTCCCGACAAAGACAATGCCGTGCAGTCGCCTCTCGAAAAGGCAGTCCTGGGAATTACTGCGTTGGAAGCGACCGACCACCTGGGCGTCGTGCATCGGCTGTGGCCGGTCTCAGAACATTCCGTCGTCGATCCGGTGCGGCGAGCGATGTGGGACAAGCCCGTGTTCATCGCCGATGGCCATCACCGCTACGAGACGGCGATCAACTACCGCGACGGCTTGCAGTCGGCTGGGAAACTGAACGGCCCGGAAGCCCCGGCGAATTTTGCGCTGATGATGTTCGTCGGGATGAGCGACCCCGGGCTGATCATCCTGCCGACGCATCGCCTGGTCAGCAACTTGCCGCCGCTCACCGCAACGCAAATCAAAACCGCGCTGGCCCCGAATTTTTCCGTCGAGACGATCGGCACCGGCCCGACCGCCGCCCGCGAGACCTGGGAATTGATTGATGCCGCCGGGCGCCAGGGGATCCTGGGGTTCGGGACAACGAGCGACGGCGAGTGGTTGCTGGCCCGACTCACCGACGGCAGCCCGATGCGGGACCTCGCCCCCGATCAGAGCGACGACTGGCATGGTCTGGGGGTCAGCCTGCTGCACAAACTGGTGATCGAGCATTTGCTGAAGCCGTTTCACCAGGCTCAGCCGCCCCAATGCCGTTACGTTCATCAGTTGGAAGAGGTCGAGGCAGCACAAAAGGCGAACGAAGTTCCGCTGGCGTGTCTGGTCCCTCCGGCACAAATCGAGCACGTCGAGCAAATCGCCGCGCGACTGGAAAAAATGCCCCCCAAGAGCACCTATTTCTATCCCAAACTGCAAACCGGGCTGGTTTTCAACCCGGTTTAATGTAGTCTTCATCGCTCCGCGTGAAGAGTGCGAACGCTTGCAACGACCAATTGGGATAATCGCGCGAACTTGACCGCCAGCGCTGTCGGCGGGGACAACGGCATAATCCAGGCGATTACTCGAAATCAACATGTCACGTCTCGATACTCTTCACGCGGAGCGATGAAGGCTACTTTACTATTCTGAAAGGGATTTGATGTCGTCGATCAGAACAGTCGCAGGCGGTACGGTCGCGTTTCTGGCGGTCCTGCTGGGCCTGACTGCGGCCCGCGGCGACGACGGCCCGAATTTCACGCGCACCGAAGATGTCGTTTACGGACGCAAGTTCGGCACGGCGTTGACGCTTGATGTCTTTACGCCCAAGGCGAATGCCAACGGCGCGGCACTGGTGTTCGTCGTCAGCGGCGGCTGGTTTTCGGCGCACGAGGCGATCAACCTCGGGTTCGTGCAGGAGTTTCTCAACCGCGGCTACACGGTGTTCGCCGTCGTCCACGGCAGCCAGCCCAAGTTCGCCATCCCCGAAGTACTGGTCGACATGCACCGGTCTGTGCGCTTCATTCGCAGCCGCTCGAAGCAGTACGACATCGATCCCGAACGGATCGGCATTTACGGCGGATCGGCGGGAGGGCATCTTTCGTTGATGCAGGGGACGGCCGGCGACGCCGGGAATTCAGACGCCAAGGACCCGGTCGAGCAGCAATCCAGCCGAGTGCAGGCGGTCGCCTGTTTCTACCCGCCGACCGACTTTCTGAACTACGGAAAACCGGGCGAGAACGCGCTGGGCCGGGGAGTGCTCAAGGACTTTCGCGCTCCGTTCGATTTCAAGGAACTCGATCCAAAAACCAAAGCCTTCGTGGCGATCACCGACGAGTCCAAAATTCTTGCGATCGGCCGACAGATTTCGCCGGTGAATCACGTCAGTTCAGACGACCCGCCGACGTTGATCATCCACGGCGATGCCGACAAGCTGGTCCCGATCCAGCAGTCCGAGCTGATCGTCGAAAAACTCAAAGCCGCCAACGTCACGGCCGAACTGGTGGTCAGGCCCGGTGCCGATCACGGCTGGGCGCCGGCCGAAATGGCCAAAGACCTCGGTCGATTCGCCGACTGGTTCGATAAATACCTTGTAAAGAAGTAAAAGGCGACCAGTTCGCGCAGCAAGCGCCGCCCCAGCGAGCCGGTGGGTTTACCCCACCGGTGTGTCCGCCCGGTGGGGTAAACCCACCGGCTCGCTGGAATGAACAAAGCCCTTTCGACATTCGTCATTCCGACACAGTGTGCTTGCGGGCCTTATCTGAAATATCGTGACGGCACCAGGCACCGTCCCAGCGGATGCATTTGACTCCCTGATAGGCGCGGAGCTTGGCATCGACGATGTTCGCGCCCACCGCCGTCACCCCCAGCACCCTGCCGCCGGTGGCGACGACCCGGCCATCTTTGAGTTGCGTGCCGGCGTGAAAGACCTTGACGTGCGGGAGTTTCGCGGCAGCGTCGAGGCCTCGAATCGCGGCGCCGGTTTCGTATTCTCCGGGGTACCCGGCCGACGCCATGACCACGCACACGGCGGGCCGAGGATCCCATTCGAGGGTCGGCAATTCACCCAGGCGCCCCTCGGCGACCGACAGCAACACCTCGGCCAAATCGCTTTTGAGCCGCATCAGCAGCGGCTGCGACTCGGGGTCGCCGAAGCGCACGTTGAATTCAAGCACCTTTGGGCCCTGGTTCGTCATCATCAACCCCGCGTACAGCACTCCCTTGAAGGGCCGGTTGCGCTTCCGCATGGCATCGATGGTCGGGACCAGAATCTGCGAAATGATCTGATCCATCATCGGCGGCGTGATCAGCGGCGCCGGGCTGTAGGCCCCCATCCCACCCGTGTTGGGTCCCCTGTCGTCGTCGAAGGCCGCTTTGTGATCCTGCGACGTTTCGAGCGGAACGATCGTGCTGCCGTCGGTGATCGCCAGGATGCTGACTTCTTCGCCGTCGAGATGCTCTTCAACGACGACTCGCTTTCCGGCGTCGCCGAACTCCTGCTGCCGCATGATTCGGTTGACGGCCTCCATCGCTGCCGCTTTGTTGGGGCAAACCGAGACTCCTTTTCCCGACGCCAGACCATCGGCTTTGACGACCAGCCGCGTTTCTTCGCGCTCAGCAATATAGGCCTCAGCCGCTTCGGCACTGGTGAACGTCTGCGACGCCCCGGTGGGGATCGCCGATTGCCGCATGATGTCTTTGGCGAAGACTTTGCTGCCTTCCAGTTCGGCGGCCGACCGGGCCGGACCGAATACGAGCAAGCCCTCTTTCTCGAACGCATCGACCAGCCCTGCGACCAGGGCCGCCTCGGGACCGACCACGGTCAAACCGATCGACTCGGCTTTGGCGAATTTCAGCAAGCCTTCGACATTGGTGGCGCTGATATCGACATTGACGCCGTCCATGCCGGTCCCGGCATTGCCCGGCGCGCAGAAAACCTGCTTGACCAGCGGCGATTGCCCCAGCTTCCAAACCAGCGCATGCTCGCGCCCCCCCTGACCGACAACCAGCACTCTCATCGCGTTTCAAACCTCGTCAACGCCTACTCTGACAACTCGCGGCTACAATAACGGCGCCATGTCCAAAGCGGTAGTACCGCTTGACGAAGTCACCGACTGGATTGTAGTGGGTTCGACCGACTGGGGCATCTGCACGACCGTCATAATCGATTGCCGGCGACAGTCCACTGTCGAGACTGATAGTAAGTTTCAGCAGCAGCACATGTTGCCGCCGGAAATGGCTGTGTTGGTCGCGGGGCTGCTTTCCATCGCCGAGCGCGGCTGCTAGACTCAAACCATGCAAACGGTCGCTGCGGGTTCTTGATCGGCAATCTTTGAGGATCGGGACGAATGGTCGCCATCGAATCGCAACTGCCTGCAAACGCCGACAGGGTCTCGCGCCGCCATTTTCTGCGCGTCGGCGGCTTGAGTGTGCTGGGCGCCACGACCGCCGAGCAGCACGCCCGAGGCGAAACCGCGGGCAAATCGTCGCGGCGGTGCATTCTGGTGCTGCTCAACGGGGGGGCCAGTCAATTCGAGACATTCGACCCCAAGCCCGGCGCCCGGGGTGACATTCGCGGCCCGTATCGCCCGATTGCCACCGCGACGGCAGGCCTTCAGCTTTGCGAGACTTTGCCGCTGCTGGCTCAGCGCAGTCAAAAATTCGCCGTCCTGCGGTCATTGTATCACGATGCGGCCCCGATTCATGAGACGTCGCTGCAACTGCTTCAAACGGGGCGGCTCGTGCAGCGCGACCTGACGCCGCCCAGCCTGGGATCAATTGTCGCGCACTGCCTGGGAACGAAAAACGATTGGCCGGCGTATGCCGTGCTGCCGCGACCTTTGAGTGATTGCGGCAGCCCGATTCGACAGGGTGCCGGTGCCGGGTCACTGGGCGCCTCGCTCGACCCCTGGAGCGTAGCCGGTCCCTGCGCCTCGGAAGAGCCTGAAAACCGTTTTGCAGAGGCCATCAGCCGGTCGGACGGCGGGATGCAGCACAGCGCGATGCAGCGCGAAGTCGTCCGCCGGTGGCTGGAGCAACCTGACGGAGAACGCCGGATTTACGGCGACAGCGAACTAGCACGCTCGTGCCTGGCGGCACGCCGCCTGGTCGAGCAGGGAACGCGGTTCGTTACGATCAATATGTTCGACTCGCTGGCCGAGCGCGTCACCTGGGATTGTCACGCCAACAACACCTGGGCACCGGCCAGCGTTGCCGATTACCGAAGCACGCTGTGCCCCGACCTCGATCGCGGTGTGAGCGCCTTGCTCGACGATCTCGATCAGCGCGGGCTGCTCGAAGAGACACTCGTTGTGGTCACGGGAGAATTCGGCCGCACGCCGCGAATGAACGACCGCGGTGGTCGCGATCACTGGACCGGCGTGTGGTCGGCGCTGCTGGCCGGCGGAGGCATCGCCGGCGGCCGCACGCTGGGGGCCAGCGATGCGCAAGGCACGTACCCGGCCGAACGCCCCACGTCACCGGCCGAGCTGGCGGCAACGATTCTGCAATCGCTGGGGATCGACGCCGACACGCGTTTGCCCATCTCACCGGGGGGTGATATCGCCCTTGCCGACGCGTCGCCGGTTCAGGAATTATTCGCCTGAGGCGATGGCTCTGAACGCGATTGCAGCGCAGCGGAATACCGCCTGAACGCAGCCGATGGATTCGGCCGAGTACAGCCGTTGATCGCGTTGTCGGTACTTTTGATGAAGCCGGTCTGCGTCGAGCGTTTCTCTTGTGACGGAAGAAGAGGTTAACCACGAATAACCCGAATTATACGAATAAAGGAAAAGGGCTCGCTTTTGGACCGATGCTCGCCGGTCAATCTTAATTCGTTTGATTCGTGAGATTCGTGGTTAACTTCTTTGGTAGCGGCCGAAGGCCGCGCCATGCATTCCAGTCAATGATCGTGGCCGTGATCATGCCCGTGATCGTGACTGTGGCTGTGTTCGTGCGAGGTCGCGTCGGCGGCGACCAGCTTTGGCGATGGGGTTTCCGTAAACGCAACCGGATTGCGCCCGAACGCCGCCTCGGCTTCGCGATAAACGTCGCGCAGCGGAATATTGTAGCGTGCGGCGACGGTCGCGCAGCTCTCGAACTCCGGCGTGAAAACAACCTGGTCGCCGAGTTTGCCGAGCTTTCCCTGAATCGTCCCCCACGCTGTCTCGACCTGGCACTCCTGCCGGGCACGCTTGGTGCGCTCGACGAGTCGGCGGCGAATTCCGAAGGTTGCCGTCTCAGTGAACATCAACGACTCGAGCCGCTCGCGATCGCCCAGGCGCGCAATCACGCTCAACAGCACACCCGGTCGATCTTTTTTCATCTGAATCGGCGTGCTGAAAACGTCCAGCGCACCGGCGGCGAGCAGTTTCTGCTTCGTATAGCCGATCACCTCGCCGGGCACGTCATCAAGATTGGTTTCGAGGACCCACACCTCGTCGGTCGACTCGTGGGCGGCCGCCTCGCCGACCAGTAGTCGCAGGACGTTGGCGCGATCGGCAAAATCCTTCGTCCCGGCACCGTAACCAATCGTCTCGATCGTCATCGCCGGGAGCGGACCAAAGCGGGACACGACCGTCCGCAGAATCGCAGCCCCTGTCGGAGTGGTCAATTCGGCATCGACGGGCACATCGATCAGGGGAATCCCCTTCAGCAGTTCGGCGGTGCCGGGAGTCGGGACGGTACACACCCCGTGAGCGATGCGGACCTGGCCGCGCCCGGTCGGGACCGGGCCGGACAAAATCTGATCGGCCCCCAATAGATCGAAGCCGATCGCCGCTGCCACGATGTCGACGATCGAGTCGATCGCGCCGACTTCATGAAAGTGAATTTGTTCGAGCGTCGAGCCATGCACCCTGGCCTCAGCCTCGCCGATAGCGGTGAAAATCCGTCGTGCCAAATCTTTCTGCGGCGGCGACAATCGGTCGGCGGCGTCAATGATTCGGCAGATGTCGGCAAAATGCCGGTGGGCGTGCTGCTCGGGATGTTCGATCCGCAGGTACGTCGCACGAAAGCCGCAGCGCATCACGGTTTGAGTCTCGAGCCGCACCCCCGGCAGTTTCAACGATTCGATGCCGGCGCAAATCGCCCCAAAATCGACGCCGGCGTCAACGAGGGCGGCAACCGTCATGTCGCCGCTGATGCCCGAAGAACAATCGAGATAGGCAATTTGCACGGTGCGTTACATCTCCTGAAGGAGCGAATCGTGTTGCTGCCGAGGATTCTATTGCCGGGCGGCTGATTTGCGTAGTGGTGGCTTCCAGCCGCCAATTGTGGGAGCAGGATGCTCCCACTACGAAACAAGCCGAATTCGTTCCTCTGACAATGCACGACATGTGTCAGAACGAGGCGCCGCAGCCGGTGAGACCGGCTCCATTGATTCTCAAGGACCTCATTGATTATCAGCATTGATTGTCAACTGACAATCAATGGCGGCACGTCGCAACTCATTCTCCCGCATCGGGATCGAAGAACGCTGCTCCATTGATTGTCAGCGTATTTCGAAAAAATCGAATCCGCTCGTTGGGATAACGGAGGAACCACGAATCGCTCGATTATCACAAATGAATTCCGGGGCGTCGGCCCCGGACGAAAGACCGCGCGGGTCCACGACCCGCACTATTTGAACAGGCAGAAAATGCACGATTCGTGTCATTCGTAAGATTCGTGGTTGACCCGCTTTTAGTTGCGACCCAAGACCCAGCCGGGAATCTGCGGTTTGAACCTTTGCTTGAGGCCGCTGGCGGCGCTCGTGCCGGCGTTTCCCGGCGTTTGCAGGCGATTCGTGATGTCACAATGTCACAATGTCACGTTCATGTGAATTTTCGAATTCTGCTGCCGCTGAGGTTTTTACGCTCGCCAAGCGTGTCGTGTTGCCGGCGATTGGCTGTTTTGAATTCTACAATTCTACGTTCATGTATTATCGTGAATTCTTCCGCCCCAGGAGAATCAGCGGGCCGAAACAGCGTGTGGAAACAGCGGGCCGAATCGACGTGAAGGTCATCATTTGCGGCGACGACGAAAGGCTGTGCGGCACTGACGGTCAATCGCGGCTGCCGAAAGCGTCTGGCCGCCAAGTCACTCAGAAACCCGATGCAAACCAATGTCGCCTTTCGCTCCGCGAAAGAAAAAACTTTCGCGGAGCGAAAGGCGACAATGAGAAACGTTCCGGCGTCAGCGATCAAGATTGCCACCCGGAAAATCGCCGTCTTCCGGCGGTTTTTGCAGGTCTGTGCTTCACAGCCGCACCATCCAGTCTTCACCGGGCCACGAACGACGCCCCGCCGTTCGAATTTCGTTGTCAATTGTCCTTTGTCAATTGTCAATTGCCACGCGCCCTATTTTACCACGCCGCAAGGTTCCGCCAGAAGACCGCGGTGCGCAAATCTGGAAACGTGCCAAAAAAAAAGCACGGATGACTCTGACGGCGCCAAACATCAGTTTTTGTTGCCCCAAACGAGAAAAAGCCCAAGACAGGGGAAAACGATTCCTCCGCCGGTCTTACGATCGGCGGCGTTCTTGATCGAGTCCCGGTGCGCCAGGATTGACCGCCAAGTTCCAGGTTCGACCCCTTGTCGCGGAAGGTTTTACGATTCACGCCGACAGCGGTTGCGTATCGGGCGCGCGTCGGTGTGTCGGACCGACGCGTCTTTCCGAAGCTGTTTCATTGTCCCAATGATACCGGACTTCGGCAAACGCCGGAAACCGCATCGACACACGGCGACACGAGGGAGCATCCGATCGAATGCGGAGCACACGGGAGCGCGCAACGACGCTCGGTCAGACACAGCCTGTCCTACTGCAACTCGGTCCGCACGAGAAAGTCGCGCCATTCGCACTCGGCCCAAACTCGCCCTTGGATTTTAGACGGGTTGTTGAACGTGAACGATTCCAGAGGTAAGATAATTGAAAGTTGCTGGCTTGTTGGCTGATGGAGCGGAGTAAGAGCGAGCGGGGACCGTCGCAAGCCGTTCCGGCGGACACGATACTGAAGTCCAGAAAAATTCTTTCAACCAATATGTCCGGTCTCCGAAAGATCGTCGTCGAATGGCGCTACAAGCCGATGCTTGCCTTTTATCCGAAAATGGATGCGCTGGGAACCGAGCATGCGGAGGCGTTTCCTGATTGGCAGCGGACGGCGTTAAGTCTCGAAATCCGCGACAAGAAGCGACACCGGCGAGTGTTTTGGTCTCACCGGCGGAGTTTTTTTGAAGCCGAGAATCCGGAGAACCTGCCGGACACGTTCGCTATAATCGGTCGTTTCATCGACAAGTTTTGTCGGGAAGTGGGCCATCGCGAATTAACGCGACTTGGCGTCCGCCAATGGTTCGCAATTCCAAGGGACGAGTCCTTTGCTGCGTTGCTCGATCGGTTCTCCAGCAAGTTCCTGAACCCGAACGACAAATTAATTTCCGAAGCCGGCGGTTCGCTTACCGACACGCTTTATGCCGTCGACTTCAATTGGAAGGAAGGCTGGAAGGCGGCGCTCCGCGCTGGACCGATGATGCGAAAACAATGGTTTGATTCGATTCCCTACGAAACGGGCATTTTCCAAGACGCGCCGGCGTGGGAACGTGAACCTCCCAAAGGCACCTTTGAGGATTACCGTTGGTCGATTCCGGATCAGCTCCTATTCCTCGACCTGGATTGCTATCAAGAAGACATTGCGGTGGCTGATGTGGTGTCTCGTCTGTTGGATTGTCGACAGCAGTCGACGACGCTGGTGGACGCAGTGATCAAGTACTTCCTGGAGTGATGAAATGGCAGCGCTCGCTGGATTGGCCGAACGACAGAGGACTTGCGGTTCTCCCGGGAACCTTGTCAATTTCGAGTTGCCCGCCACCGTTCCTGGCGCCGAACGCACGCCACCCCGACGCGCTCCAAAGTCCAATCCGTGGCAGCGAACCGTTTCGGAGACTGACGATGAGATCAACGTTGACGGGGAACGCGAACAATCCACGGCGACGGACGGGGACGGCGGTTCGAGGGGGACTCAAGACGTACAGGACACCGGAGAACGCGCTCGTTTCGCCGAGCGACTGGTCGAACTGATTGATCGCACACGTCACTCCGTCGGAAGACTCGAATTCGCGAGCGATCTTCAATTGCTCAAACGGGATTTGTCACGTTGCCACAACCTCTCTAAGACAAGCGCGAGCGATGTAATCTTCCAATCGCTGGTCACCGACGTCGAATCGTCGTTGGCGTCAACCGGATGGAGGGAGATCACGGCCAGCCAACTTGCCGTGATTCGGGAAGTCATTTTCTGCGCATACCGCCTACCAGGCCTCGACGTCGCCTTTCTCCGGGAGGCTCGGGAAAAAATGACTAAGGCAGGCATCGAGACGATTCCGCGAGTAGATCTCCTGTCGCTCAAAATCGACGACGACTCCGACGATGACTTCTGAGAAAACTCCGACAAGATCGCGTAAACGCGCGCGATTTCTTCTCGACACGAGTGCCGTCTACTACCAGTTGCTTGGCCACCGGGTACAAGTCGATTCAGTGGCTGATGCGGTTGGGGATGGGTGGACGGAAGTTCCCGGATTCGTGCGGATGGAGTTCCTCCGCGGGATCATCGTCAATCTGCTTCAATTGTACTTCCTCATCAAAGAGGAGGTCACCTCCGGTGGCACGGTCCGGGATGCACTGAAGGAGTGGGCACAGGTCGTCCATCAGGATCGGAAGCTCAAAGCATACATGCAAACGGAAGAAAACTGGTTGCTGGGCCACGAGGACTGGAACGACCCCGATCGGTCGCTGCCTCGCCTCGGAAATGCGATCGTTCGCCTCGTCGCGGCGTTTGATGCGCAATACACCAGCCATTCAAAGGACGAATTGAGCTGTGAATTGGGCAAGATCAGATTCCCCGATCGGCCCTATGGCGAAAATCTGCTGCTCGATTTCTTAGATCATTTCCGGTCGATCAAGTCAGGCGTCCCCGCGTGCAATCTTTGTAGGTTTCGAGCGCGGAACGAGCAGACGCTTCTTATCCGTGCCATTGACCTCCACAGTGAGGAGCAGCGACGCCGACACGCGAACAACAAGGGATACGTTCGCCAGGCCGAACGACTTGAAGCGGAATTGGCCCGTAACCGCCGTCAACCAGCATGCTCGATTTGCGAAAAAGTGGGTGATACGATCATCGCCCTGCTTGCCCCGGAAGTTGCAACGATCCTGACGTCCGATCGCTCATTTGATGCGTTCGGTCAGATCCTAAGGATCAACGTGAGAGTGCTCCCTTCGCTTGCGCAGCTCAAGGCCCATCTACAGCAGCAATCTGGCGATGTTGACACCGGCCGAATGTAGGCTTCGAGATTCGTAGCTCCGCGAGCGGCCTGTGTAGGTGAGACGGGTCGTTCGGCAATGCGCATCGGTCACATCGACCGATGCATCGAAGCTGCTCAGGTGGGCGATATCACAGCCGTTCGGTAGAACAGCCATCGACGACTCTGGCCGTCAGCATCTTATCGCGGTATCCTCAATGGGTCCGGCATTGGATGTCTCCGTCCCCCCGTGAGTCGCGCATGATCGCTCCCTCGTCCCGTCCCGCCCGACTCTGGCTGGTCTTTCTATTGCTGATGATTATCGGTTTGGCCCGGGCACGCGCGGCGGTCGCCGACGAACTTCCGTCTTCCGCGAAAGGCAAATCACGCGTCGAATTCAACCGCGATATCCGGCCGCTGCTTTCGGACAACTGCTTTCAGTGCCATGGGCCTGATGCCGCGAAACGCCAGGCCGAACTGCGTCTCGACACCGAGGCGGGGGCCACAGCCGATCTCGGGGGCCGCTCGGCCCTCGTGGCGGCCAGCCTCGAACAGAGTGAGCTGTACCAGCGGTTGATTGCAGCCGACCCCGCCGAGACGATGCCCCCCCCGGCTTCGGGCAAATCGCTGACCCCCCCGCAAATCGAGCTGATTCGCCGATGGATCGAACAGGGGGCCGCGTGGCAACAGCACTGGTCGCTCATCCCGCCGGTTCGGCTGCCGACGCCGATCGTCAACGGCTCGGAATGGGTCCGCAATCCGATCGATGCATTCGTCCTGGCCCGGTTGGAACGAGAAGGATTATCGCCCTCTCCCGAAACCGATCGAACGACGCTGCTGCGACGGGTTTCGCTCGACCTCACCGGACTGCCCCCCACCCCCGACGAAGTCGATGCGTTTCTGGCCGACAACTCGCCGGCGGCCTATGAGAATGTCGTCAATCGTTTGCTCGACTCGCCCCGGTTCGGCGAGCGGATGGCCGTTCGCTGGCTCGACGGAGCGCGCTATGCCGACACCAGCGGATACCAGAGCGATGGCGAGCGGTACATGTGGCGCTGGCGCGACTGGGTGATCGAAGCCTACAATGCCAATCTGCCGTTCGATCAATTTACGATCGAACAACTTGCCGGCGACCTGCTGCCGGGAGCGACTCTCGAACAGCAGATCGCCAGCGGCTTCAATCGTAACCATCGGCAGAACGCGGAAGGGGGCATCATTCCCGAAGAGTATGCCGTCGAGTACGTCGTCGATCGCGTTGAAACGACATTTACGGTCTGGATGGGCCTGACGATGGGCTGCGGCCGCTGCCACGACCATAAGTTCGACCCGCTGACGCAGCGCGAGTTTTATCAGTCGTTCGCCTACTTCAACAACGTGCCTGAATTCGGTCGCGCCAGCAAATACGGGAACTCGCCGCCGATGATCAAGGCCCCGACACCATTTCAATTGCAGCAGCTCGCGGCGCTCGACGCCCGCGTGGCCCAGGCCCTGGCCGACTTCGATCGGCAAGCGCCGGCGATCGCCGCCGGCCAGGCCGCATGGGAGCGGTCGCTCGACCCGCTCCAAATCGCCGACCCGACGACGACGCGCGGCGAGGTGTATCGCGCCTCCCTCAATCGAGTCGATTCTTCGGCCACACAGGCACTGCCCGAGCAGTTCGACGAGGGTGAGCCTGCCTATGCACCCGGCCGAATCGGGGAGGCGGCCGAGTTTGACGGAACCCGGTTTGTGAACGCGGGGGACGTGGCGGCGTTCGGCTTTCTCGACAAATTCAGCCTGTCGGGGTGGATTTTCCCCCGTGGGCCAGCGGGCGGGGCGATTGTCTCCCGCATGACCGATGCCGAACACGCCGACGGGTACTCTCTCGTTCTCGAGAACGGCCGCCTGCAACTCAATCTCGTCAAACGCTGGCTGGACGATGCGCTGCGCGTCGAAACCGAGCACCCCCTGGAACCCGACTTGTGGCATCATGTTCTGGTCACCTATGACGGTTCGCGCCAGGCCGCGGGCGTCAACTTCTACATCGACGGCAGCCCGGCGGCGATCAAGGTGAATCTGGACCAGCTCAATCAGACCTTCGCGACAAAGGAACCGCTGCGGATCGGCGCCGGGAACGGGCCAAACGGACGGTTTCATGGACTGATCGACGATGTGCGAGTCTACAAGACCGTCGTGACGGCCCAGGAAGCGGCGGTCGTTTCCACAGCCGATACGGTGGCCGAAATCGCGGCCCTGCCCGAGAACCGCCGCACTCCGAATCAGGCAACGAAGCTCCGCGTGCTGTATCTTGAAAAGTATGCGCCGGCCGCTCTGCGTGAGGCGCGCGACCGCTTATTTTCACTCCGGCAGGCGTCCTCGGAGTTTGCCGAAAGTCTCCCCACGACGATGGTCATGCAGGAGTTGCCGACCCCCCGTGAAACGCACATTCTGCTTCGCGGCGAATACGACAAACCCGGTGACAAAGTGACGCGCGGCACCCCCGGATGCCTCCCCGCGTTCCCTCCCCGAGGGCCGCTCAACCGCCTGGGCTTTGCCCGATGGCTGGTTGAGCCGAATCATCCGCTCACGGCGCGCGTCGCCGTCAATCGCCTGTGGCAAATGCTGTTTGGCACCGGAATCGTCAAGACGGTCGACGACTTCGGAGCACAAGGTGAATGGCCCAGCCACGCTGAACTGCTCGACTGGCTGGCGTGCGAATTCATGCAACCGGGCGACAATCTCGGCACTGCACCCGCCTGGGACACGAAGCGTCTGCTGCGCCTTTTGGTCACGTCGTCGACCTATCGGCAGTCGTCGCGCGTGACGAGCGAGCTATGGCACCGCGACCCCGACAACCGGCTGCTGGCCCGCGGCCCCCGCTTGCGGCTGCCGGCCGAAATGGTCCGCGACCAGGCGTTGTTCGCCTCCGGCCTGCTCGTCGAAAAACGGGGCGGTCCGTCGGTCAAACCGTATCAGCCCGACGGCCTGTGGAAAGAACTGGCCGATGTCGAGTACGTTCAGGATCACGGCGATAATTTGTATCGCCGGGGGATGTACACCTTCTGGAAGCGAACGATTCCCCCACCCACGATGATGACGTTCGACAGCGCCGGCCGTGAAACGTGCATCGTTCGCGAAACGCGAACCAACACGCCGTTGCAGGCCCTGACGCTGATGAACGACGTCACGTTTGTCGAAGCCTCGCGGGCGCTGGCGCAGCGTGTGCTGCGTGCCGCCGGCCCGACCCCCGCCGAGCGGCTGACGCTGGCCTTTCGACTGGCCGTCTCGCGCACACCGACGCCGGCCGAGCTGCAGGTGCTGGTCGCCGGCTGGCAGGCACAACGGGATCGCTTTGCCGCCGACCCGCAGGCGGCCGACGAGTTGCTCAGCCAGGGAGAATTGCCTCGCGACAACCAATTCGACCCTGCCGAAGCGGCCGCCTATACGACGCTGGCGGGCGTGATTCTGAATCTGGATGAGACGATTACGAAGGAATGAAAATGCATCCACTGACCGAACGCCAACTGATCCTCAGTCGCCGTGCGCTGCTGGGCCGAGCCGGGCTTGGCCTGGGGTCGCTGGCGCTCGCCTCGCTGCTCGACGGGCGCGTGCTGCCCGACGACAGCCCGCCTCCTGCGGCGCCGATCGGCGCCGCACGCGCCGGCGCAGGCAACGGTCAGCAAGACCCGGACGGAGGCCTTCCCGGCTTCCCCTCGTTTACCGCAAAAGCCAAGCGCGTGATTTACCTGTTTCAATCGGGCGCGCCGAGCCAGATGGACCTGTTCGACTGGAAGCCGCGGCTGGCCGATCTGCGCGGAACCGAGTTGCCCGATTCGATCCGTCGCGGGCAACGACTGACGGGTATGACCTCGACGCAGACCTCCTTTCCGGTCGCCCCGAGCAAATACAAATTCGAACAGCACGGCCAAAGCGGCGCGTGGATCAGTGAGCTGTTGCCGCACACGGCCAAAATCGCCGACCGGCTGTGTTTCATCAAGTCGATGCATACCGAAGCGATCAATCACGACCCGGCGGTGACGTTTTTTCAAACGGGAGCGCAGCTTGCCGGCCGCCCCAGTATCGGCGCATGGCTCTCGTACGGACTGGGCAGCGAAAACCGCGACCTTCCGGCGTTTGTCGCCATGATCTCGCAGGGGAGCGGCAATCCCCTCGATCAACCGCTCTACGACCGCTTGTGGGGCAGCGGGTTTTTGCCGTCGCGCTATCAGGGGGTCAAGTTCCGCTCGGTCGGCGACCCGGTGCTGCATCTCTCGAACCCGCCCGGTCTCGACAGCACGGCCCGTCGGCGGTTTCTCGACGACCTCGCACAGCTCAACCGCCTGAAACTCGACGAAGCCGGCGACCCCGAAATCGCCACCCGAATGGCGCAATACGAAATGGCCTACCGGATGCAATCCTCGGTGCCCGAACTGACCGACGTGTCGAGCGAGCCCGAGCACATTTTCGAGATGTACGGCCCCGACTCGAAAAAGCCGGGGACGTTTGCCGCGAATTGTCTGTTGGCTCGGCGGCTTGCCGAGCGCGGCGTACGGTTTGTCCAGCTCTTCCACCGCGGCTGGGACCAGCACGCCAAGCTCCCGACGCAAATCGTCGGCCAGTGCCGCGATACCGATCAACCTTCGGCGGCGCTGATTCAGGATCTGGCCCAGCGCGGCCTGCTGGAGGACACGCTCGTCGTCTGGGGGGGCGAGTTCGGACGGACCGTCTACTGCCAGGGGCAACTCACCGCGACCGACTACGGACGCGATCATCACCCACGTTGCTTCACGCTGTGGCTGGCCGGCGGCGGGATCAAGCCCGGCGTCAGCTACGGCAGCACCGACGACTACTGTTACAACATCGCCGAAAACCCGGTACATGTTCACGATTTACATGCCACACTGCTGCATTGCCTGGGAATCGACCACACGAAACTGACCTACAAGTTTCAGGGACGCTATCACCGGCTGACCGACGTGCATGGGAAGCTGATCAAAGAGATTCTCAGTTGAATCAAGACTTGGTGGGCGCGAAGAGGCAAGCGACGGATACTCGTGACGCAAGCGAACTCGACGCGTGGACGCAGCGGCTGGGCGAACTGGGCATCGCCATCGAAGAGCGCAAAGTGTGGGACCGCGGCGGAATCAGCCTCTACTTTCGCGATCCCGATCAGCACCTGCTAGAACTGGCCACCCCCGGCGTCTGGTCGATTTATTAGCTGAGCGCTCGTGAGTCGCTTAGGGTCTCGACGTTTTTCCGAGACAGTGCCGAACCTCAAATGCGGGGTTGCCCTGCACCATGCCAATTCCACTTCAGCATATGCCCGAGCCACGTTCACTTCAATGGAATCTGAATTCGGGTGACACGACATTTTCCACCGAGTATTTCCAGCTTGTGACCCGTTCGACCTCTCAGAAGGCGCGAATTCCCATTATGCACTTCTGAGCGAATTTGGCCAGGATTTGGCGAAAATCGCCTCAGAAGGCGCATATTGCTGCGCGACACCCCCCCCGCCGGGTTTTTGCCATTTGGCATAACATTTTCTGTCACCTCGGCAGGCCCCGGAACCACTTTCGCTTGCCAACACCTCCATTTTGATATGGCTTGATGCGCAGGTGCTTTCTGGCCCCCTTCACGGTCTGCTCCTTGAACCCGGCCTCTCATTGCAAGCTCCCACATCTCGGCTGCCGGTCGCGGGCCTTCGCATTGGGACCAGCATCTTTAGGGCAGACCGTCGACGGCGCGTCTGTGAAGGCCCACGAGACATTCGCCACCGCCTGGCAACCGGGGGCACAAGGTCGCGGCGGCTCGGCACGACATCCATCAGGCGTCTGGTTCATATTAGGATTCATATGAACACTATTATACCATACGGTGCCGTAGGGGCGAAAGAGCGATTGGCAGAAATCATGTTCACCGCAAAGACGCAAAGCGGCCGTTGGCCGCTGCCAAAGAAGGGAACCACGAATCTCACGAATTAAACGAATAAGGCGTTTTGTCCCTATTCGAAATTCGTGATATTCGACCTATTCGTGGTTAGCGTTTTCTTCGGTCACAGGCTGGGAGCCAAGCGACATGAGTTCGCCATCTTGAAATTCTTCTCACGATGAAAAGATTCTGGGTGTTTGCTGCGCGAAGGGCTTACTTTCCCGCCCCTGCCACGATAGTGGTCCCTTTGACCTCCAGGCGTATCCCCGGCGCCGCGTGGCGTTCGTTCTTGGCTTCGACTTTGGCCGCGGCGTAAAACATCAATGGCCCCGGTTCGGCCCAGGGATCGCAGGCGACGACGAACGATCGGCTGGTTTCGTCTTCGTTGATCAGGACGCCGTTGAGACCGACATCGAGGACGCGAAGGCCGTGGGGCAGGTTCAAGACCTCAACCGGGACGCGTCCTTTGAATCCGTTCCTGCGCTCGATCGTGGCTGTGAAGCGCAGTTCCTGCCCTGGTGCAATCTCAGCAAAGGGGGGCTCGATGGTCGTTTTCAGGTCGGGGGGTGACGTGATCGTCACATGGTGTGAGCCGAAACCGGGGGAGGAGGCATGCTCGAGCGGTTTGCCGTCGATTACGGCGCTTGCGATGGCGCGCATCGTCAGGTCGGTTCGCGGTTCGGGGGTCGAATCTGCGGCAGGCGACCCCCCCTGGCCCCCCCTTGCTAAGGGGGGGAGCGATGTGAGTTGATCGTCGGCGGTTAGTGTCAGGATGGCTGTATGCAGATCGGGGCCGATGCGCGTGGTGGTGGCCGTGATTCCGTCGGGCAGGCCGTCGATGCGAATATCAACATTGCCGTTGAATCCGTCGAGCCGGTCGACCGTGACCGTAATCGGCAACGAGCCGCCGCGGGGAATGTTCGGGTTTTCGGGATCGAGCGAGATGCGGAAGTCTTCCTGTCGCGGGCGGATGACCAGGCGATACACAAAATCGTTCGCCGACAGGTCGCGGACATCGCGAACTCGGGCGACGTACCTGCCGTCGGACGGCACGTCGAACAGCACCTGCGAATCGCTCCCTAGCCCGGGTGCGTCGTCGTTTCGCCAATCGAGGGTGACCACCGGCATGCCGTTGGGGGGAAATTGCACTCCCGGCGGGTGGATTTCGACTTTGAACGCAGCCGTGTTGATGGCATGCGCCTGCGGGGTGGTGCCGAAATAGCCTGTCCGAGGCCCCAGGCGGTCGAAAAACTTCACGTCTTCATCGGGACCCAGCGGCATCACCTGCACCTTAAGCACTTCGGCGCCGACCATCACGAAGTCGTTGGTCAGCAAGTCGTCCCAGGCCTGCAGGCGAATTCCCTTCGTCCGCGATTCGTGATCGCGAAGGACGATGTACGTCTCGGCAACAGCCCGCAGCGTGTGTCGCGGAACCGGTTGACCGTTCGCATCGAGAATGTCGATGACCGTGTCGATGGGCGAGCCGAGGCGGCGGGCAAACGTCTCGATCGTCAGGCGGTCGCCGCGTTTGGCTTCGAACGCGAAGTGGTCGGCGTCGGGGGTTGAGGTGCCGGATGCAATGACAACTGTCGGCGGCGCGCCCCCTGCAGATTGCGCCAGCACACCCTTCCCTTCGTTCGACTGCGACAAGGCAGCGATTGCCGCGATTCGTCCTGAGACCGCGCCGGGTACGGGCAACACCTGAGCCTGGTTCGGCCCGTCGTTGGGCTCCACTTCGGCGAACTCGGCAAACGGGCTGGCCTCGTATCTTACGGAATTGATGGCTTTCGTGGTGAACGTATTGGGGGCGATGAACCTCGACGCGACGCCGGGAATCGCGGTCAGCCGCGTGAGCGGAGCCAGGTTGAATCCATCCAGTTCGATGGCGGCGACTTCACCGGCAACCGGCTGTCCCTGATCGGCAGCGCGCATGCCTAATGGGAATCCCCCTGTAACATAGGGAAACGTGCCGGCATGCACATAGTAAAAATGGTTCCCGCCGCCGGTATTGTCTCGATCTTCGATTTCCAGATAGCATTTCCCCGCAGTCTCGAACCGCCGACCCAGCACGACTTCACTGCGGGCCGTCTGGCGGACGGCGGCTTGGATCACTTTCCCATCGACATCCCGCAGCGTGAGCCTGGCCTGCAGCGACGACCCGAGGTTTGGCCCGATCAGCAGAAACACCAGCTCTTGTCCCGCCTGGGTTTCGAACGACCACAGGTCGCGGTCGCCGCGGCGGTCAATGCTGCCGACCAGCGTTGCAGGCAATGAGACGGCGGTCGCCTTCTCAAAGACGTTGTTGTCTTCCTTCTCGCCGACCTCAGGGAAAGGCCCGACGTAGAACGATTTCGACCCGGCAGTACCCAGCGGTGTGTGCAACCGCAGCGCCACGGTGCCGGGTGGCAGATCGGCGGGGATGTCGATCTCGCAAAAGGCGGCATTCGCGTTCTTCTCGTCGGCCGGCAGAAGGTTTGCCTTCAAGTTGCCGTGGGAAATGAAAATTTGATCGGCGGCGGAGACATTTTGCCCCCCCAGCGTCAGCTTGACCTTGCTGCCGCGAACGACCGTCCGCGGGCTGATCGCGTCCAATCGCGGCGTCGGGGGATTGGGCAGGGGCGCTTCGACTTTCGGCGGGTCGGCGCCGCCGGCTGGCTGCGCGTCCTGCCGGTTAAGAAGTGCTGCAACCAAAGGCGCCGGCGTGCCGCCTGATGCGTGAACGGCAGCCGCTGCGTCCTGAGCTGCGGGCGCCGACAGGCCATCGCGGAGTTTCGCCGGCGAGCGGGCGTCGAACACAGGCAGTTCGCCGTTGTAAAGCCCTGCCGCGAGTTGCTCGCCCGAAGGAGAGACAGCCAGAGCCAGCGGCCAATCGGCCAGGCCCTCGTAAACGTGGCGTTCGCGAAGCTGGCCGACGTCCCAGGCTTTGATGCGGCGATCTTCACTCGACGAAAACAGCGTCTGGCCATCGGGACTGTAAACCAGCGCCAGAATCGGCGCATCGTGGGCGAAGGCGCTGCGCTTCAACCTGGCGATGGTCCCGTTCCATCCATACACCCGAATCATCTTGTCGACGCCCCCCACGGCGATTTCATGCCCCTGCGGATGGAAGGCGACGGCGCTTTGCGGCTTGGTAGGCTCGGTGAGCGTGAGAATCCGCTGACCGTCGGCGACGTTCCAGAGTTTGACCGTCTGATCGGCGGCGACTGAAGCGAGCGCCTTGCCATCGGGGCTGAAGGCGACTCCGAAGACCGCCGCCGTGTGATGCTTGAGAGTGTGCCGCTCGGCACCCGAGTCAACGTCCCACAAAATCAGCAGCTTGTCGTAGCTCGCCGAGACCAGTTGCCGGCCATCCGGGCTGAAGGCGATGGCGTAGATCGAGTCGACATGACCGGCGAGGGAACGCAAAACCGGCGTCGGAGCATTCCCTTTGACAACCTCAGCCCCCTGTGGCTTGCCCTCTTCGCGATTGGGCTTTTCGCGACTGGGCACTTCCCAGATTCGCACATTGCCCCCGACACTGGGCAACCCTTCGGCGGCAGCAACCAGGCGACCATCAGGGCTGAAAGCGATGGCATTGATCGGGTTTTCGGCACCGGTCAGCGTCGTGACGATCGTGCCCCCTGAGGCATCGAGCAACAACACTTCGCGATGCCTTGCGGCGGCAAGCCAATGGCCGTCACGGCTGTAGGCGACCGACGAAATCGCCGGTGCGACGGAAACTTTCGGCTGAATGCGGGGCAGGGCCAATTCGTCGATCGACCCAAGCTCGCTGCTGACCGGTGGCTTGGCCCCCAGGTCGATCCAGTGCCGTACCAGTTCGATCTCTTCGGCCTTGGGCTGCTTAGCATCTTTGGGAGGCATTTTTGGCTGCTCGGCGCCCAGCAGCATCTGGACAAGCCGGCTTTCGCGGCTGTTGCCCGCGACGATCACGGCACCCCCGTCGCCGCCAGCCAACAGCGACTTGTGCGTGAGCAGGCTGAGCCCCGCCTTGCTGTCGTCGCCGCCATCGTGGCAGCCCAGGCAGTAGGTTTTGAAGAAGGGGGCGATTTGTTTTTCGTAGGTGGGGGGGGCGTCGGCACGGGCGGCTTGGGCCGCGAACGCGAGTTCGCTCAGGAACAGCACAAGTATCAAACTGGATCGGAGAGTCATCGCCATGTTCAGTCTAATTCGGGGTTAGATACGGAAGGCCGTCAGATTCAATCAACCGACGACCTTTACCTTCGCTTTGGCTTTTGCCGGAACTTCGATGAAAGCGAAGTATTTAGCGGGATACAGGTAGTCCTCGCCGGATTCGTCCACAATGCGGACGTATTTGGTCTTCGCAGCGCTTTCGTCGGGAAGGACTTGATAAACTTTGCGTGCGTCGAGATCGGGTTCGACATCGGTAATGCACACCGCGAAACGAACCTCGGGTTTTGGTTTGCGAGCCATAACAGTTCAATCCAATCCAATTCCGTGACGGCCCCGACAACGTCGAAATGCAGCCAGTGTTTACGGCTTCAGTGTCGCGTCGTTCGAGAGCAGTGCGACGCGGAACATTAAACAGACCAGTCTTCGATCCTGAGATCAGGGACTCGCCCAAAGTCGATTGAATTTCGCGTGAGCAGCGTGGCGTCGTGTGCCAGGCAAATCGCGGCAATTTTCAGATCCATCGTGCCAATCCGGACCTTGTCACTGTGAAGCTGTTGAAACACGATTGCTGCTCGATTGTCAAAGTCCAAAACTCGCATCTGAGTATAGTTTTCCAGGTGGCGGTGTAATTTCCCATAACACTGGACTTGTCTCGCAATTGTTTTCGCTTTGGCGAGATATGCCAACCAGCCTCGAGTTTGCTCTTCGTAGGTCACGATTGTTGTCGCAACCGCGTCACCGGCCTGATCCTCAAGGCGTGAAGTCAATCGAGCCCCTTCCGGTGAATGCGCGTGCTGCAACAGAGTTATGTGGTCAGTGTCAAGAACGACCATTTCGTCGTCTTCCAGATTTGGGCCGGAGGGACTCCCGGTATTCGCGACCAAGTTTCATGGCGGCCTCATGATCGGCATCGCCAGCGAAGGAGCCTTGAATCAATTTCCACCAGGGAATTTCGGCCTTTGACGCCGATGCTTTCTGATTCAACGATTCGACTTTGGATTCGAGGGCGGCGAGGCGTTTTTCCAATTGTGCAATAGTCATCAATTCTCTCCCCCCCCTCGCACGTCTCGTCATTGGTCGTCTGCTGAAAGCGCTCACAAATGAGACGATGCGGTTCTCATGCAAAATGGCACTTCAGGGGGCTTAGGCCCCCCGCTGACCTGTTCGAATACTTCTGAATCTCAAAAAAAGCGCCGATACGACATTCAATGCACAAACAAAAACTCTTTGCTGGTCAGCACCGCCCACAGCAGGTCTTCAATCGCCTCGCGGCGGGCGGCGAGCTTTGCCGCTTCATCGCCTTCGACCTGCATCGCCTCGGTCAGCGCGGCGACGAGTTTTTCTTTCTCGTCCGGCGCCGGGTAGCGCGTCAGCGCACCCAGGTAGATGCGGTCGATGACATCGGCCGCGCTCAAGTTCCGGTCAATCCATTGTTTGACGACGTTGTCGGCGACCTTGAGCTTTTCATTGAGCGTCTTTCCGTTGGCCAGGTGCAGCGTCTGGGTGATGCTCGGCTCTTCGCTGCGTTCGCATTCGCAGGTAAACTCGCGAGCCGGTCGTCCAAATGCGCTCAAAAAATACGAGGCGACGTTATTGTCGGGAAGCTGCAGTGCCCGCAGGCCGCTGGGGTAGTCGGGAAAATCGGTCGCCACGGCCGTCACCTGCGACAAGGCGTCGAGCATCACCTCGGCCGACATCCGCTTGACCAGATAATGCGAATAGAACCGATCGTCGGCGGCATTTTCAGGGGTCGCCTGCGGCGATCGCTGGTAGGCGGCCGAATTCATGATCGTGCGAATCAGGTGTTTGACGTCGTAGCCATGCGCTACGAAGTCCCGCGCCAGCGCCTCGAGCAAGACTTCGTTCGAAGGAGGATTCGTGGCGCGCAGGTCGTCGACCTTTTCAACCAAACCGCGCCCCATGTAGTTGGCCCAGACGCGGTTGGCCAGCGCTTTGCCAAAGTACGGGTTCTCGGGGGCGGTGAGCCACTGCGCCAGGTGCTCGCGGCGGTCGCGGGGATCGTCATTCGCCAGAGCGATGCCGTCGAGTGGACGGGGCGTCGGCTTCGCCTGCCGGGTAGGATGCTTGATATCGCCGTCACTCACGGGAAACACGATCGACTCGCCTTCGGTCGCCCCATCTTTGGTACGGATCCTGGCAAACAGGTTGGCCATGCCGTAGTAGTCGTCGAGCGTCCAGCGTTCGAGCGGGTGGTCGTGGCACTGGGCGCAGCCGATCGAAAGCCCCAGAAACGTCAGCGTTGTGGCTTCATTGAGCAGCTTGGCATCTTTGTGCAAGACGAAGTAATTGGCCGCCCCGTTATCGATCGTGCTGCCTCGGGCGGTGATGACCTCCCGGGCAAATTCGTTCCACGGTTTGTTGGCCGCGACCGCCTGGCGAATCCAGTTGGAGAACGACCACACGGCCGGCCCCTTCAGCTTTTTCGTGCTGACGAGCAGCAGGTCTGACCATTTGTAGCTCCAGTAGTCGACGTATTCGGGACGCGCCAGCAACGACTCAATCAACCGAGGTCGTTTGTCGGCGCTCTGGTCGGCCAGATACAGTTGAGCTTCTTCGACGCCGGGCAGCACCCCCAGCGTGTCGAGAAAGGCGCGACGCATGAACTCGGCGTCGGTCGCCATGCCGCCCGGAGGGATTCGCAGCCGCTGGAGTTTGTCGAGAACCAGACCGTCGACAAAATTGTGGCGCGGGCTGTTGGCATAGACCTCAACCCGCACCTCTTTTTCGTAGGGCACGCTGATCGTGGCGAGGGCGACCTTGCTGGCAAACCAGACGGTGATCGCCGCTTCGCCATGGCCGGCGACGGTAATCAAGCCCTCGTCGTCGACCGCCGAGACGCCGACCTCGGTACTGGTGTATTTGGCCCAATGCGTCACGTCCCGCCGCCGACCGTCGCTGTAGGTGGCCTGGACGAGCATCTGCTGCCGGCGCTGAGGAGCCAGCGTCACCTGTTTGGGAAAAATATCGAGGCTGACCACGGCGGGGTCGGAGTCGCGAGGGGCGGGGGCGCCCTCGGCAATCCATTCAGAGACGATTCGGTACTCGAGGCTGTCGTCGTCGAAGCGAGTCGCACCGCCGTGAGGAATCACGCCGGTCGCTTTGAGCAAAATCAGGCTGCGCGCCGGGTCGCTCAGGCTGACGCGGCGACCTTTGGCCTGCCGCGTGAGCGTGTTGTAGTCCATCTCGTGGTCATAACCCCGCAGGGCGAGTTTAAACCCTTTCTTGCCGGCCTGGGCACCGTGGCACGACCCCATGTTGCAGCCGGTCCGCGTAAAAACCGATTGCACGTCGTGGCGAAAGCTCCACGGCTCGGGCGTTTGCGCCCCTTTTACGATGACCTGGGTCTCGATGCTTCGCCCGCCGAGTTCCGCCCGAATCGTGGCCGTGCCATCAGCGACCGGCGACACAATTCCAGTTGGGTCGACCGTCGCGATTTCGGGATTCAAGGAAACGAATTTCGCGTCTGCCGACAAATCTCCAAAGAACTGCCCGTCACGGACTTCTTCGACCACAAGTCGTTGCGTGGCGTGCGGACCGGACAGCGCGGGCTGGGCCGGGAGAATCTGGAGAGTCGACTGCGGCTGAGCGTCGAAGGCACTGCATCGCGCACTCCAACCACCGCCGGATGCCGTCGCCAGCAGGATCAACGACAATTGGAACCAGTGCCGAAAACGCGAAGCCATCATGTCGGATTACCTGTTGCAGGCGAGAGTGCTTTTAGCGCAGCGCTCGCTGTTGTTGCTCGGCTGCGCCTCGCGGCTAAACGGGGTGCGCCCTTGCGCTGCAATTCAAAGCGCTTCTATTCAAAACAGTTCGCGAATCTCGCGGACACCAAAGTCGGAAACCGGCACGGGACGGCGCTTTGGTCCCGGCAGATGGTGCTCGAGATCGATCCCCAGCGCCTTGTAAATTGTCGCCACGACTTCAGAGGTCGTCACCGGGCGATCGGCCGGATAGCCGCCGGTCTCGTCGCTCTGCCCGACCACGCGGCCCCCCTGAATTCCCCCGCCGGCAAACCACACTGTCCAGACCTGCGGCCAGTGGTCGCGGCCGCCGGCCGGATTGACCTTGGGTGTGCGGCCGAACTCGCCGAGCACGGGGATCACCGTGTTCTGCAGCATCCCCCGCTGGTCGAGGTCTTCAATCAGCGCCGCGACTCCCTGGTCGAACATCGGGGCGACGAACTTTTTCATCCCCTCGATCGAGGTGAACGGGACTGAGCCGTGAATATCCCAGGTAATCTCGTTGAACACCGTGAGAAACGTGTTGACGGTGACGAACCGCACGCCGCGTTCGATCAGTCGGCGGGCCAGCAGCAGGCACTGGCCGAAGCGGTTGCGGCCGTAGCGATTGCGAATCTCGTCGGGCTCTTGTTCGAGGGCAAACGCCTCGCGGGCCTGGGCTGACGTCATCAGCCGGTATGCCTGCTCGAAACTGGCGTCCATCAACTTCGCCTGGGGCGAGGCTTCGAATTCTTTGACCGCGGTATCGACCAGTTCGCGCAGCTTGCGGCGTCGATCGCTGCGGATGGCCGGCAGGTCGGTCGGCGGGAGCAGGTCGGGTACGCGAAAATCTTTTGCCGAAGGATCGGCATTCAACACGAACGGATCAAACTGCTTCCCCAGAAAGCCGGCTTCCTGCCCGTGCGGCAGATTGCCGCCGGTGGGGCCCATTTTCTCAGGCAGCACGACGAACGGCGGCAGGTCGGTTTTCCGCCCCTTGAGGTAACCCAAAACGCAGCCGACGTGCGGACTTTCGAGCCCCCCGCTGAACAGCCGCCCGGTCTGCATCATCTGATGGCCGGTATCGTGGACTGCCGCCGCCGTGTGATACACCGTGCGAACATACGAAATCTTGTCGCCGTGCTTCGCCATCCCCGGAAACATTTCCGAGACCATGATGCCGGGGGCGCTCGTCGGGATGGGATTGAACGGCCCCCGAATTTCGGCAGGGGCGCTGGGCTTCATATCCCAGGTATCCAACTGGCTCGGCGCGCCGAGGTTGAAAATCATGATTCCGTTGACGTCGCGGTTGGGGTCGACGGCTCCGGCCGCACGGAGTGTTTGCCATTCGGCCATCCCCAATCCGACGGCACCCAACGAACCGACTTGCAGAAAATCGCGGCGGGAAAGTCCGTCGCAGGTGTGTACCTTCCCCGGTCCATGAAATTCGAGCATCGCGCAGGATCCTTGCCGTAAGCCGAAGGGTCGAAACGTCACATCGTTGCCATCGTCCTCGAGAAGTGCAGACTTCGACGATTTGTGCGGGCCTGCTCTGAGTGCTTTAAACGTGCATCAACATCAATTGATGATACCCTTGAGACCGACGGGTGAGCAACCGCATCACGTTCACGAGTCGCGACCGCGCCACTTGTCGCCTCAATGACCGGCACGCTCCGCAGAAAGCGGAGAGGTTTGGGGCATCCCTGCAAAGTGACGACCTTCCGAGCAATCGGCTCGATCGTCAAAAGCCCACCATCCTCGGTGAGCGAAGGCCCTGACATGACGAGCTGAGTCTGGACCCGCGCGCAGTCAGGTCATTTATCGTGGACGCCCTTTATCGAGGAAGCCCAGGGTCGCTGCGGTGGGCCTCGTCGCCCAGTGCCGACCCTGCGATCGCGGCACCGCGATCGTCAAAGCACAACTCTTCACGGACGATGTTCAGGCTTCCAGGCGCATCAATGCCGATGCGAACCGTGTTGGGGCCAATTCGAATGACCGTGATCTTGACGTCGGGGCCGATCAGGATCCGTTCGCCCGGCTTACGGGACAACACAAGCATGGCTTCACTCCTTTTCTGGGCCGCCTTTGTTGGTGCATAGACCGCACGTCATCATTCTGATGACAATATCGCAAAGAGTACAGGTTTCAACGGCATAAAAATCGAACTGACGACAAGATTTTCGACCCCCTGCCGATCAGATTCTCTGGGCCGATTCAGCCGCTTTCGCAAAACCGACCAGGGAATTCACGCCGACCATCGCTTTCCTTCACGGAATCATGGAATTTTCCACGAAATCCTTGCCGTCGCCGACATGCCTCACGAGCCAACCCGATCAACGCCAAGCCTCGCCTGGAGATCAAAGCCACCTACCGGGGATGGCGACCCGGTCTCGATGCCTAAAAACAAGGCGATCATCAATGTGCCCAAATAATGCGCACGATTGTCCAAAAAAGAGCACGAATACGCCGCCGACTTCGCTCAGTTGATAAAACAGGGGAGACCCGCAAACCATAAGATTTTGTTGACATGTTGTTTGCGTCTGTCTATCGTGACTTCTACAGCGGCTGCGACCGGGGGATTGCCCCGCGGTCGGTCCTTCCTCAATTTTCGGGAGACTCGCGCATGTTGAGCCTGTTCGGGGATCGGCGGTTCAAAGATTGCGATGGAGCCACGCGACGTGACGCTCTGAAAATCGGGTCGCTGGGCCTGGGGTCGCTCAGCCTGCCGTCGCTTTTGGCAGCCCGATCGGCGGCTTCAGAATCGGGACAGCCGGTCAAAAACACCTCGGTCGTCTGGCTCTGGCTCGGGGGCGGGGCGACACACATTGAAACCTTCGATCCGAAGATGACGGCGCCGGCCGAGTTTCGGAGTGTGACGGGCGAAGTCACCACGAATTTGCCGGGGGTCACGCTGGGAGGCACATTTCCCCAGATCGGACAGGTTGCCGATCGAATGGCGTTCGTCCGCTCGTTTTCCCACAAAAACAGCGGACACGGCGGCGGAACGCACTGGGTGATGACCGGCTATGACAACAAACAGGTCGACAACGGCGGCCGACCCACCCGTCCGTCGCTGGGAGCCATTGCCTCGAAAGTCCGCGGCGCAAATCACCCGGTCACCGGAATGCCGACCTACGTGAGGCTGGGTGGAATTCTCGCCGACGGCCCGTCGTTTCTCGGGACGCCGTATGCTCCATTCGATCCTCAGGGGCAGGCCCGCAACAACCTGACGCTGAGTACGAAGCTCGAGCGCCTTGGAGATCGCCGATCGCTGCTTGCGAGCCTCGACCGCTTTCAACGCGACGCCGACAACGCGGGCCTGATGAACGGCCTCGATCAGTTCGAAGAGCAGGCGTTCAACCTGGTTCTCGGCAACGCCCCCGCCGCCTTCGATTTGAAAAAGGAAGATCCGCGGCTGGTGGCCAAGTACGGCAAAGACCTCGGTCAGCAATTGCTGATCGCGCGGCGATTGTGCGAGGCGGGTTGCGGGTTCGTGACCGTCAGCTTCGGCGGTTGGGACATGCATGGCGGAATCAAACAAGCGATGCAGCGTCGCGGACCCATTGTCGATCATGCGGTCGCCACCTTTGTGCAGGATCTGTACGACCGCGGCCTCGACGACCGCATTTTGCTGGTTGTCACCGGTGAATTCGGCCGCACGCCCCGGGTCAACGCCGGCGGCGGCCGCGATCATTGGGCGCCGCTCAGCACGCTGGCCTTATCCGGCGGCGGGCTGAAAATGGGGCAGGTCGTCGGCGAATCGAGCGCCAAGGCCGAGCTTCCGCAGTCGACGCCGATCACTCCGCAAGACCTGATGGCCACGGTGTTTGACGTGCTGGGGATCGACCGCAAAATGCAACTGGTCAACCTGGCCGGTCGCCCGGTTTATGTGCTCGAAGACGGAAACCCGATTCGCGAGCTGGTCTAATCAAAAACCGCCGATGGATTGCAACTTTCGTCTGATTCAGACATCCTAATGGGGTCTTGAGGTGACAGGCTGACATCGTCAGGCTGGAATGTTCGTCCTGTGCCGTGGATCAAACTGTTTCACCCCCCGTTCTATGCAAGGAAGAAGGAGTTCTCAATGAAGAAGTTTTCTGCGTTTGTGACGTTGTGTGGCGTGGCCGTCTCGGGCCTCGCGCTTGCCGCTGAAAAGCTCGAATCGGGCCTGCCGGTCGGCGAAACGGTTCCCGCGTTCAATGTGCGGGACATCACCGGCCCGGCGAAAGGCGAGACATTGTGCTATCGCTGTCGCTACGGCGCGAAGCCGGTCGTAACCGTTTTCACCCGCGAGATGAATGACACGGTGACCGATCTGATCAAGAAGATCGATGCGAAAGTCGGCGCCAACAAGGACAAGAAGATGTCGGCGTTCGTCGTCGTTCTCACCGACGACCCGGACACGGTCGAACCCAAGCTCGAGAAGCTCGCCAAGGACGAGAAGATTGAGAACACCCCGCTGACGATCGTCGAAGGCGTCACCGGTCCCCCCGAGTACAAACTCTCGAAGGACGCGGAAGTGACCGTCATGATGTGGGTCGAAAGCGAAGTCAAAGTCAACCAGTCCTTCGCGAAGGGCAAGCTCGATAAGAAAGCCATCGACGCGCTCGTCGCCGAGACCAGGAAGATCCTGAACTAGTCTTCAACCAAGCACACCCGATTTCGTCATTTCCGGCGTAGCAACAAAAAACTCGGAATCCCTGGGCGTTCTGTGGTGTTTCATGTGTGCGTAAACAATGAAGCACCTCGAACACAAAGGAATTTCGAGTGAAACGGATTATG
>SIAF01000366.1 GCA_009691905.1 Planctomycetaceae bacterium
AGCAGAGGTTGAAGGTACCATTTTTCTTTCCGCAGGACTGAATTCCCCTTCTCCATCCGCGAGACCACGAATGCCCTACGAATCAAGCCACTTCGCTCACTCCCAACGCTAGAAACTCACAACCCTAGATCAGGAGGTCTGAGCCTGAGAAGGCTTTACTCCAGCTCTACGTCGACCTGCCCGTGCATGAGCGTGCCCAGTCCGCGCGCTTTCGGGATGAAATGGATGGGTGGCCCGGACTTTCCCTGTGCTTCCACCGGGTGCATCCGTTATGCGGGGGTGGTCTACGACGAACCCCGACGCTGGCAGCGTCGCCCACGTGGCCGACGCTTCCAGCGTCGGTGAGCGTTCGACGGGGTACCCCCGCTCAACGGATGCACCCGTTTCCACTCGTTCGCCGAGTGTGGAGTGGATTCCGCAAGCCACACGCGGCTATACTTCGGGATCGTATTCCGCGATCACGGAGCGCCGGCATGAGCGACGTCACACGCATCCTCTCAGCCATCGAGCAGGGCGACCCTCAGGCGTCCGAGCAGTTGCTGCCGCTGGTCTACGAAGAACTGCGGCGGCTCGCCGCCCAGAGGATGGCAGTCGAGAAGCCGGGCCAGACGCTGCAGGCCACGGCTCTGGTGCATGAGGCGTACCTGCGGCTGGTCGATGCGAACGGGGTGCGGCATTGGAATAGCCGGAACCACTTTTTCGCCGCCGCCGCCGAGGCCATGCGGCGGATACTGGTCGAAAGCGCCCGCCGGAAAACGGCACTCAAACGGGGCGGCGACGCCGACCGCGTCGATCTCGAATCGGCCTGCGCCGACTTCGCCGCGGTCGACCGTCCCGGGGAGGTGATTGCCGTCCACGACGCGCTCGACGCGCTCAGCACAACCGATGCCCTCGCCGCCGATCTGGTCAAGCTCCATTATTTTGGGGGCTTTTCGCTCGAAGGGGCGGCCGAAATGCTCGGCATGTCCCGCGCCACGGCCCATCGCCTTTGGATTTACGCTCGCACGTGGCTGCGGGCGGCCCTTCAGGACGACGCCGACGATCTCGGATCGTTGTGAACGGGACTGGCTCCGAGCGGCGTACGACGAAACCCGGCAGATTTGCCGGTCTCGCGAGGAATCTGCCCCACTGATTCACAACATTCCTGGTGCTTCTGAGACAAACAGGGTCCGAAATACGCACGCACTTATAGCGTCCACCGATCCGGTCGACAGGGTTCGCCGCCATGACTGCTTCCGCCAGCACCGCCAACCGCGCCCGAGAGATCTTTCTCGACGCGATCGAGCACCATCCTTCCCAGGAATGGGGCGTATTTCTCGACTCCGCTTGCACCGGCGATGATCCCCTCCGCCGGCAGGTCGAGCGCCTGCTCGACGCCCACGGCCAGCTCGATAGCTTCATGGCGCAGCCGGCCGCCAGCGTTGCCGCGACGATCCTCGAACCTGCCTACCAGCTTCCCGGCACGATGATCGGCCCCTACAAGCTGCGCGAAGTGCTGGGCGAGGGGGGGATGGGCACCGTTTACGTCGCCGAGCAGGAAAAGCCCGTCCGCCGCAAAGTGGCCCTCAAGGTCATCAAGCCCGGCATGGACACGCGCGAAGTCATCGCGAGATTCGAAGCCGAACGCCAGGCGCTGGCGCTGATGGATCACCCGAATATCGCCAAAGTGCTCGACGCCGGCACGACGTCTCCACTTCCCCCCCTTAGCAAGGGGGGGCCAGGGGGGGTCGCGTCGCCTGGTGATGGCGTACCGCATGCCGACCGTCACCCGGCAGCTTACGCAGCCGGCTCGCCAGCGGGTCGCCCCTACTTCGTCATGGAGCTGGTTCGCGGCATCCCCATCACCGACTACTGCGACCAGCGCCAGCTCCCGCCGCGCGAGCGGCTGAAGCTGTTCATCCAGGTCTGCCAGGCGGTGCAGCACGCGCATCAAAAGGGAATCATCCACCGCGACCTGAAGCCGTCGAACATTCTGGTGGCGCAGCACGATCCCGGCGCGCCGGGAGTTCCCAAGGTGATCGACTTCGGCATCGCCAAAGCCACCAGCCAGCGGCTGACCGACCAGTCGCTGTACACCCGGTTCGCGCAACTGCTGGGCACCCCCTTGTACATGAGCCCCGAGCAGGCGGAACTGAACGCCCTCGACGTCGATACGCGCAGCGACGTGTACTCACTGGGGGTGCTGCTGTACGAGCTGCTGACCGGTGCCACGCCGTTCGACAAAGAGACGTTCGCGAAAGTCGGATTCGACGAAATGCGGCGGATCATCCGCGAAGACGAGCCGCCGCGCCCCAGCCAGCGCGTTAGCACGCTAGCCGCCCAAGCCGCCGTCTCGACCCTCGCGACCGTCACGCAGCGGCAACAGGTGGACGAACGGCAACGCAGCCGCGCGCTGCGCGGCGAACTCGACTGGATCGTGATGAAGGCCCTCGAAAAAGACCGCACCCGGCGCTACGAATCGGCTAGCGCCTTCGCGGCGGACGTGCAGCGGTTTCTGGACGACGAGCCGGTACAGGCCTGTCCGCCGTCGGCGGTGTATCGGGTAAGAAAACTGGCCCGGAGGAATCGAGCGGCGCTGGTCACCGTCAGTCTGGTGACGGTCGCCCTGCTGGCGGGAACGGCCGTCAGCGTGTGGCAAGCGGTCGAAGCGAATACGGCGCGCAATTTGGCCGATGACAACGCGACACTGGCCGGGGAACGACTGGTGCTGGCGGATGACCGGTTGAAACTCGCGGATGAGCGGTTGGCGAATGAAACGAAGGCCCGCGAAGACGCCACCCGTGAACGCGAACGCGCCGAAGAGAACCTGAAAAAGTCGTTGGAGGTCGTCGACCGCATGCTGACCCAAGTGGGAGACAAGAGACTGGCCCGCATTCCCGGGGTCGAACCGGTGCGCAAGCAGATTCTGGAGGACGCGCTGGAGTTCTATGAGCAGTTCCTGGAGCAGAGAACCGACGATCCTGCTTTGCAATTCGAAGTCGCGAAGGCATGTCTCCGGGCCGGGCAGCTTCAGGATCACGTGGAACAGCAGGGCAAGGCCGCTGCGTCCTTTCTGAAGGCGATCGAGATCGCAGATCTGCTGGCTGCCCAACACCCGTCGGAGCCGCAGTATCTCGACCTGCTGGCCGACGCTTCGTTGAAACTCGGCGCGACGGTGAATGCCCCGTCCGGCGCTCGCGTGAACCCCACAGAGGCACTGACGCGCGGACTGAGCGCGTGCGAACGTCTGCAGAGAATGGCGCCCAACGCAGCGGAGCCCGCGTATAAAGCGGCGCAGCTCCAGTGCGAACTGGCGGACTGGCGGACTGGCATCGTGCCAAGGGGAATCGAAGTCAGGCCCTCGAGCTGGCCCAGGAGTCCGTACGCAAACTCAAGGAATTGAACACGGCGCATCCGAACCGGTCCACGGACCACGTGCAATTGGTGTACAGCCTGATTACGGTCGGCGAATTGATCGCGTTTGGCGACGTAGAACGCGGCGACCGATTCTTGTCTGAGGCCGAGACATTGGCCGAATCGTTGTCGAAAGCAGGCGTCGAGGCCGCCGCGGCCGCGATGCACGCGGCCGTGTTCCACAGGGTAGTGAAGTGCGACGGCCCGCATCGCCTTGCCGAACAGGAGGCGATGCTGCGGCGTGCCTTGGCCGTTTCCCTCCCCAGCCTGGCAAGCCATGCGCACCGCAAGTATGCGGGCATCTGCGACTTCTACAATTGTCAAATGCTCGCGGACATACTGGTAGAGACGGATCGGCATGACGAGGCGCTCAATCTGTTCCGTTTGCTGTGGGAGCAGTCGAAGTCACCTCCCTGCCCACACGTTTCATCGGGTCCTCTTTCGCAAGTTCACTCTCGCTGGCTCTCGGCCTTGCTGGCCATGGGGCGTGATGAAGACGCGATTGTCCTGTGCCGCGAGACGATTGGCGTTCTGGAGAACGGACCGCATCCCGCCGCGGCGTGGGTCGTGGGTGTGCTGATGCCCATTCGCGACAGTCTTGCCGATCTTCTTGAAAAAGCGGGGCGCGCCGATGAGGCCCGGCGGATGCTCGCTGAGACAGCACAATCCCTCCGAAGCGAGATTGAGTCGGGCAGGACGCGCTGGGGCCTCTCGACAAGGTCGTGGCACAGTCTGGCACGCGCGCAGCTCGCGCGAATCGAGTGCCGCCTTGGCCACCTCGACGAAGCGCTGCGACAGGTAGAAGCCGACGTAGACGCGGGAAGCACCCTTGTTTTAGAGGCGATCCCTCCCGGGCAGGTTGTCGTCGCCCCCCCTGCGTTTCGCGCCGCGCTGATCGCGCTGGTCGACAGGATGTTCGAAGGAAAGGTGGCTGACATCGGCTACTATCGCGGGCGAGGCTCGTTTTATGCCGCAATTGGCGAGTTCTCGGCGGCCCGCCGCGATTTCGAGGCCTCCGTCGCGGCTGGCGACGCGGGAGGTCACGCGGGGTGGCTCCAGCGTCACTATCGAGCGCTCTGCTATTTGCGCGACGCGGACCAAGCCGCGTACCGTGAGGCCGCCCGGGAGATCGCGGACCGCTTCGCAACGAGTCAGGACCGGCATGAGCTCTACTGGACCGTTTGGACGTGTGTTCTGGCGCCTGGCGCGATGGATGACAGTGCCCTACTGGTCGACCTGGCCCGTCAAGGTCGTAATGTCGCGGCGGGTGACCCTTTGATGAATCAAATCCTCGGCGCCGCGCTGTTCCGCGCCGGTCAGTTCGAACGAGCGCTGGAAGCGTTGGAGCGAAGCGAAATTGGTGCCATGCCATCCATACACGTTGCGAACCTCGAAGGCGGCCGGGCCTACGCGTGGTACTTCCGGGCCATGACCTGTTTCGAGCTGGGGCAGGCCGACGAAGCCCGGCATTGGTACGACAAGGCGGTCGCAGAGACGGCGAAATCGCTCGAAGACAAGGGCACGTCCTGGAACCGACGCCTCACGCTGGAACTGCTGCGTGCGGAGTCGGCACGACTGCTGGGCGTGACCGGCGACGACGACACACGCGACGACGAGACCAGGCCCAACGATCAATGAAACACGAACGCCCTCGACACGCACGCCCGATGAAACGCCAACGACGATCGACACGCGAAACACCACCGGCCGCTCTGCCACCCCTCCGGGGTGGACGGGACTCGGAGGACCGACAACCGGGGGTATCGTCCCTGTCGGGACTCAACCCCAAGGGTGGCCCAGCCGCCCCCGCGGCCGGGTGGCGTCAGCCACAAGAACCGAGTCCATTCGCGCCCGATTGGCGCAAAGACCGTGCGTTGCAAAACAGGCCCATTTCGTTGGCGACGTGGATGACCCAAGCGGTGCCGAACGGTGTCGATTCCATCTCCAGGGTGGCCCGGCCGGCCTTCGCGGCTGGGTGGCGTCAGCCACAAGAACCGAGTCCATTCGCGCTCGATTGGCGCAAAGACCGTGCGTTGCAAAACAGACCCATTTCGTTGGCTACGTGGATGCCTCATGCGGTGCCGAACGGTGTTGATTCTTGTCGCTGCGCGACCCAGCCGCGGGGCCGGCTGGGCCACCCCGTGTCGATTTCACCTCGTTCCCAAGCTCCTGCTTGAGAACGAGGGGATTCTCTAACCTCAAGGAAACAGTCTCATGCGCAAGCTGTTCGGCAATTCGGTTCTGCTGTGTGCCGCGTTCGGCATGGCCCTGCTCGTTGCCGATTCTCAATCGGCCGAGTCGCAGGTTAAGCCATTCAAAATCTCCGGTTCCGGCGTTGCCCCGCAGGCATTGCCATTGCCGGGACAGGATCCACGGCCCCACACGATCGACGTCGGCAACGCGACCCATCTCGGCCGGTACACGGGCGTCGGTTCGGTCAAGACCGATTCAGCCGCCTTCAATCCCCTGACCGGTACGATTCAGGGGGAATTCGGCAGCGGAGATCCGTTCGTGTTCATCGGGGCGAACGGAGACGAACTGGTCTGCCACTACGGGCGGACCGACAAGGGGGCCGCCGAGCCGGGGACGTTCGAACTGACCATCGTCGGCTTCACGGAATTGGGGGAACTGATCGTCGAGGCGGCGTTCATTGCCGAGTTCGTTCCCCAGCCCGAGAGTACCGGGAAGTTCGCCGGCGTCACCGGCGGCTGGATCATGTACGCCTGGACCGAACCGTTCGTCCTGGGCTCCACCGATCCCACGGACTACTGGTGGGAAGGGGAAGGGTCGCTCACGTTTAAGAAGAAGGGGAAGTCGAAGTAACGGGATTGCAGAGGGAAAGAGTTACAGAGTCACAGCGTCATCCAACAAACACCGGCCGGTGAGCGAACGGCAGTCAACCACACAGCTCACCGGCCGGGACGTCCCGCTGCGCAAGGCCTGCGCGCCGCGAGTGTCGTTTTCATTGTATGCAGGCCGCCAGGAGCATTCCATGCGCGACTCGACTTCGATTCTGTCCCGATACGCGAAACGTCTGTTCGGCGCCTCGGCAACGACCTCCCGGCGGCGGCGAGACGCTGTCCGACGCCGGGATCACCTACCCCTGCATACCCCCGCCGAAGTCCTCGAAGAGCGCAGCCTGCTGTCGGGCGTCGTCGCTTACTGGGCAGCCGAGAATACGGCTGTGGATGCGGTCGGTGCAAACAACGGCGCCCTGATCAATGGCGCCACCTATTCCGCCGGACAGATGGGCCAGGCATTCAGCTTCGATGGTGTCAACGATCGCGTTCAAGTCGCCGATTCCGCGAGCCTTAAGCTCACCGCCTCCATGAGCATCGAGGGTTGGGTCAAGGCCGACTCGGTGCCCGTGCCGGGTCAGCAGGGCGAGATTCTGTTTCGCGGCGATGATCGGGGCGGCCTCGACCCCTACTCGCTCTCCGTGCAGTCCAGCGGAGGCCTGAGGTTCGAGGTCGTAAGTCTGAGTGCGGCCGTGAGCGTGTCGACCCCGATGCCACTTGGCCAGTTTGTCCATATCGCAGCCACGTTGGACGATGCGTCTGGTGCGATGTCTCTTTACCTCAACGGCGTGCTCATGTCGCAGACGACGACGACCGTGAGGCCGTTTGGCGATCTGGACCCCGCGAGCAATCCGAGCATCGGCATTGGCAACCACGGCGGGTATCCGACGTCGCCGCACAACTTTCCGTTCGCTGCCCTGATCGACGAATTGAAAGTCTACGACCAGGCC
>SIAF01000367.1 GCA_009691905.1 Planctomycetaceae bacterium
GTGTGGGCAGGCCGGATTGCGGCTGCGGGGCCACAACGAGCCGGGCGGCCCTCCACGCACACCAAATCTCCCCATCACGAACGCACCATTCCGACACCCTTACGCGATTCACCGGAATTCACCCACAAATTCCGGAGAGGAACCCAAAAGTTAAAGAGTTCAAAAGTTAAAGAGTCGCGGAGCCAGGCTTTTTAACTCTGTCACTCTTTAACTCTTCCACTTCGCCGCGTCGCGGCACTACTCTGCCAGACGCATTTACTCGGCCAATCCGGGGACGTTAATCCCGGTGATTTTGACGGCCGTGTACTTCTGGGTGTGGCCGTTGTGGCGGATATAGCCTTTGCGGCGTTTGAACTTGCCGACTTCGATCTTGGGGTCGTACGCCGTGTCGACGACCTCGCCGACCACCGTGGCCCCTTCGATCAACGGACGACCGAACTGCCCTGATGAATCGGTCCCGGCGGCCAGAACGCGGTCGAAATTGAGCGCTTCGCCCGGTTTCGCCGCCTCGCGGAAGTCGACCCGCAGGGTATCTCCCGCCTCGACCCGATACTGATGGCTGCCGTCTTCGAAAATGGCGAACATGAACAAAACCTCACGTCACAGTGCGAATTAAAACCGTGCGATCGAAAAACACCCGGCACAGGCCCACGGAAGCAACGCGTCCGTGGGCCAGCCGGGCGAGCCTGTTTGCTGTTTGGGTGACGAATCAAAGAGTCTAACGATTTACCGCCCGGATTTCGAGGGTTCGGCGGCGAGAAACTTCAGTTCCGTCCCCGTCGGGTCGAAGCAGCGAATCACGAGGTGTTCGGGACTGACGTCGGCCCGCGAATTGATGTGGATCGCGACGTTGTTTTGCTCTTCGAACCCAATCAAATCGCGTCGTTTACGATTGTTCAGGTACGCCGATACCCGATCGTGAACTTCGACGGTAATTCGCGTCACATTTTCGCGGTGTACCGAGTTGAGCAGCAGCCGCACCACCTCGATGGCCACGCTTTCGGCCGTTTTGACGAGGGCCGTGCCTCGGCAGCAGGGGCAATCTTCATAGACACTGCGTCTGAGGGAAGGGCGAATCCGCTGGCGGGTCATCTCGATCAGGCCGAAGGGGCTGATGCGCAGGACCTTGGTGCGGGCGCGATCGCGGCGGATGGCGTCGCGCAAGGCGCGCTCGACCCCCTGGCGATGTCGCTCTTCGCGCATATCGATAAAGTCGTTGACGATCACCCCCCCCAGGTCGCGCAGGCGAATCTGGCGGCAAATTTCGGCAGCCGCCTTGAGGTTCATCTGGTAAGCGGTCTCTTCGGCGTCGTTGTCGGCGCGAAAGTTACCGCTGTTGACGTCGATTGCCACCAGGGCTTCGGTCTGATCGATCACCAGCGACCCGCCTCCCGCCAGGGGCACGTGCCGCTGCTGAATGCGGGTGATTTCCTGCTCGATGTGGTACTTGTTGAACAGCGGCTCGTTGCCGTTGTAGAACTGAATGCGGTTGGCGTGTCGCGGGAGGACGACGTTGATGAACTCGAGCGCCCGCTCGTAGGCCTTTTGTTCGTCGATCCAGATCGTATCGATTTCGGCGTTGTAAATATCGCGAATGGTGCGAATCACCACGTCGCTTTCCTGGTAGATATCGACCGGCGCCCGGGTCGTTTTGATGCGGCGGACGATGACCTTCCACAGGCGGAGCAGGTAATTCAGGTCGCGCTGCAAATCGAGCTGCGAGCGTTCAATTCCGGCGGTGCGAATGATGAAGCCCAGGCCGGGGGGCGGCTTCAGCGCTTCGAGAGCGGTTCGCAACTGTCGGCGGGTCTGCTCGTCGACGATCTTGCGGCTGACCCCGACCCGTTTCAGGCCCGGCATCAACACCAGAAAACGACCGGGGATGCTGATGTAGGTCGAAAGGGTCGGCCCCTTGGTGCCGATCCCCTCTTTGATGACCTGGACCAGAACCTCGCTGCCGCGCTTGAAAATCTCCTGGATGGGAGGTTTGTTGCGAACGCTGCGTTCGTTGAAGCGTTTTTGTCCGCCGCGGGCTGAGGGACGCGGGTCGTCGTCTTCGTCGTCATCCGAGCCCCCGTTGCCGCCGCCGTTGCCACCCCCGTTGCCGCCGCCGGGTCCGTCCAAGTGCTTGTAGTACTCGTATTCAACGTCGCTGACGTGCAGAAAACCGTTGCGGCCGACGCCAAAATTGACGAAGGCCGCCTGAATGCTGGGCTCGATGTTGACGACGCGGCCCTTGTAGATGTTACCGGTGAAATTCTCCAGACTGTTGCGTTCGATGTACAGCTCTTCCAGCACGCCGTTCTCGACGATCGCGATTCGGATTTCCTCGGGCTGGAGGGCATTGACCAGCATTTCCTTCTTCATTGATTAGTGTCACCCTTCGTCGGCAGAGACGAGTGGTGCACAGGCACTTTGCTTGCCGCCCGAAGGCCGCAACCGCGATTTCGGTTGTCGAACGACAGCCTGCGGCGTCGGGGTTGGCGATCGGTCGTCGAGAAACAACCGCAGGACTGACTGCGGCGGTGACCCAACGAACCAAAACGACCGACCCGACCGAACCGCCGCCGGCGACTAAAGAATCTCGACGATTCCCGGTCGCCGCGTTCTCCTTGGCCGCCGCGATTCCCCTGGCGGCTTCGAACCCTCGACCCGCAACGGCGGGCGCGAAAGGGCGATTGCCCCCAAAGAACGGCGGCGAGAACGGCGGCGAGGCGTGAAGCCACATCAGGCTTCCGCACGATCGACAGCGATTTTCACAAGGCCTGCGCACTGTGTTTGAACCAGAATTGGTTTAGCCACCGGTCGCTGCCGTGACGCCGGTGATCGTTTGTGGGGGGACCGCGCCCCGGCCGCGAAGGGCCCCTCAGGACACGCATCCTGTTTCCGATGACAACGAATTCCTCATAGTGCGCCCGTCGCCGGTTCCGGCGGCCGACGGGCGATTAGCAGCGTTTCGAAAAAGGGGGGCAGGCACCACCGGCAAATGTCAAATTCGCAGGTGTCCATCTCCTGGTGTCGGAGCCAGTCCCCTTTTTCAACAGACAATTAGACCAAATCCGCCGACAGCTTTTTGAACTCTCCGCGGAGATAGTTTTCGACGTCGCGGGCCACTTCCAGAGACTGCGCGTGCCGGGCGATTTCTTCCGCCTGGGGCACCGTCAGACTGCGAACGGCCTGTTTCACTTCCGGAATGGCATGCGGCGTGACGCTTAGCTCCCGCAGACCCATTCCGACCAATAAAGGCGTGTAGATCGGGTCGGAACTCATCTGGCCGCACACCGACACCGAAACTTTGTGTTTTTCTGCAGCGGCGAGCACAAACCGAATCATACGGAAGATCGAAGGATCGGCGGAACTGTACAGGTTGGCGACCGCCGGGTTCGCTCGATCAACCGCTAAGGTATACTGGATCAGGTCGTTGGTTCCAATGGAGAAAAAATCGACTTCCCGCGCGAATTCGTCAGCCAGCAGGGCCGCCGAGGGGACTTCGACCATCATTCCCACCTGAATTTCGCGTCGAAACGGGATCTGCTCTTCATGCAGGTCTTCAACCACGTCGGCGAGAATCATCTTGGCCTGCCGCAGTTCGAGCAGGGTCGAAACCAGCGGAAACATCAGCCTTACGTCCCCCAGGACCGCCGCCCGCAAAATTGCCCGCAGTTGCGTCTTGAACATGGCCTGGTTCTGCAGCGTCAGTCGCAGGCTGCGCAGCCCCAAAGCCGGGTTGGGGGTCGCCTCGATCACCTCCCGCATCGACTGCGGAAACTTCTCGGCCCCCAGATCGAGCGTGCGGATGATAACCGGCTTATCGGGAAACGCCCGGATGACTTCAGAATATGCCTCGAATTGCACCTCTTCTGAGGGTTCCTGATCATTTTCGAGATAGAGAAACTCGGTGCGATAAAGGCCGATCCCTTCGGCCCCCCGGTCGGTGCAATGTTTGACCTCGTGGGGGAATTCAATGTTCCCGTTAAGCCGAATCAGCACGCCGTCCCGCGTTTCAGACTGCAGCGGCCCTAACGATTTGAGTTTGACGGCGGTCGATTGCCGCTTCTGTTCGGCGTCGCGATAGCTGCCCAGCGTCTCTTCGTCGGGGTCGATGATCACCAACCCCTCGTTGCCGTCGATAATAATCGTTTCACCGCCGGCGACTTCCGACAGAAACGACCCCACGCCGACGACGGCAGGCAATTCGAGGGCACCGGCCAGAATTGCCGTATGGCTGCTTTTGCCGCCGACTTCAGTCGCAAACCCCAGCACGAACCGCGTATCGAGATTGGCTGTCTCGCTGGGTGTCAAATTGTGCGCCAGCACGATCACGGGGGCCGATAGGTGCGCCAGTTCTTCCTTCCGTTCGCCCAGCAGATGCCGCAGGATTCGTTTTTCAAGGTCGTACAGGTCGCTGGCGCGTTCGGCGAAGTAGCGGTCACCCAGGTTCCGCAGGGTGCGGGCGTACTGCCTGAGCACGCGACTGGCAGCGAACTCGGGCGCGTGGCACTTCTGGCGGATCAGGTCTTCGACCTCTTTGACCAGCCGCGGATCTTGAGCCAACTGACGATGGGCGGCAAAAATCGCGCCGTATTGCTCACCCAGCCGCGATGAGGCCAGCGCCTCGTGCTCGGTGATCTCAGCGACCGCCGCCACCAGGGCCGCCCGAAATCGCGCGACCTCGGTCTCGATCGCATCGACGCGCACGAACCGTTGGGGAATGCGAAAATCTTCAGAGCCCAGCACGAGCGCCGGGCCGATGGCTACTCCCGGTGCGACGGCGATTCCGCGATTGCGTTCCATGGATCGTTGAATCGTCGCGGTCGGAAATTCGGCGTCAGTCAACCTGACCGAGTGTGAAATTGCGTTCGAACAGCCCGGCGATGGCGGCAATCGCTTCGGCCGCATCGTCTCCCTGGGCTTCGAGACTGAGCACCTGCCCGTGTTCGGCAGCCAGCGACAACATGTCGAACATGCTTTTGCCGTCCACGAGTTTATCTCCCTTGCGAATCTGAAACAGGCAGTTGAACTTTTGCGCCAAATTGACGATTTGCGACATCGGCGTCAGATGCAGCCCGTTCTCAACCCCAACGGTAACCTCGCGCGTGAAGATGGAGATGGAATTCATTGCGACTGCGGACGCGACTGGCGCCGTCCGCCCCTCACACTGATCGAGACTGAAGCCGGAAGGCCCGCTGCATCGCGCCTGCCGTTTCGACACGACGCTCGTCGATCGGTTCAACGCCAGCGGGTTCAACCGGGGGTTCAGCCGGGGGGGTTCAGCCCAAGTTGTTGTTATCAGCGTCTTCCAGAAGTTCGATCACCGCCGGGGCTGAATCGGCCTGCTTCAGAAAGTTGCAGAAATTATCGCTGCGCAAATGGCGGGAAATGTTCTCAAGCGCCCGCAGATGGTCGCCCGGCCGATCGGGAGGTGACACCAGCAGAAACAGGATGTGGACCTTGCCCCCATCCAGGCTGGCGAACTCGACCCCCTCTTTCGACAGCGCGATCGTCGCCACCAGCTTGTCGACAGACGAATGCTTGGTGTGCGGGACCGCCACGCCTTTGCCGATGCCGGTCGAACCCAGTTCTTCCCGTTTGAGGATCGCGGCAATGATCCCCTCCTGCTCGGCGGGTTTAATGGTGCCGTGCGATGCCAGACTTTCTACCATCGCGCGGATGGCGGATTCTTTGGTTGCATTTTTGATGTCGGTTAGAATCGCCTCGCGCACCACGAAGTCGGACAACTTCATGTATCATTCCTCGCTTTCGATCACTCGGCCTGACCCGGTTCATTCGCGGGCAGGTTCCGGCGGTGATCCTGGATTTTTTCTTTGTACTTTTTGATCTGGTGCTCCATCTTGTGGAGCGCCACGTCGAATGCGGGAATCACGTCGTCTCCCGCTTCATTCGCTACAAAATTGTGCTTGTGCTCGGCATCGACCAGAATCTCGGCTCGGACTCGACCGTCGTCGAAGGTGACCGTCACGTTGATCGCCGTCACACGCTCGAAATACGTCAGTAGCTTTTCCGATTTGCGGGTGATGTACTCCTGTTGATTGGCATTCAAATGCCCGTGCTTGCAGGTAATCGCTACTTGCACGACGCCTGACTCCTTTTTCGTCTTGAATACGCGGCTGAACGGGAAACAACGCTCGCAAGCCCTATGTCCCCGGAACCTTGACATCGCCAAAGCGAAGTGTAGCTCGTGGGCAGGCTCATTGCCAGCCACGGTAATCGGTTTCAACGGAATGCCGCTCGAGCGTGCGCGCCGTTAAAGCCCTTGCGCAAAAACGCTTGCGGCGTGGCGCGGGCCGCGGCCGCGGCACAAAATAGGGCAGCTCGTCGTGTCGACTTTGGTCCCTACTCGATCGTTCGCAACCAACGGCTGCGGCGACTTACTGGTCCCAGTCGTCGTCATCGGCGTCCCGCGTGCCATTTTTCGTTTCGTTGACCGGCAAGGGCCGGCGTTCGACCGGATCTTTGTCGCGGCCGGGGAGCAGGCGGCTCAGAAAATTGCCTTTGCGGCGATCGGAATCGTCGTCTGCGGCAGTTTCTTCGTCAACTTCCGAACTGCGAGAGGCAACCGATCCCTCGGCCCCGTCATCATCCAAATCGGGCTCGGTTTGCCTGGGAACCGCGTTAATGCCGAAAGCTGGAATCATCGAATCGCCGTCGGGCGAACCTGACGATTGGCAGCCCACCGCTGCGAACCCAAAAACAAATGCAACGCATATTGCCCATGATCCACATTTTGCCATGTCTGCACATCTTTTGGCGAGTGAACGGTCAATCGGGACGTGAGTAAGGAGGGCCTGTCCGATGGAATGACCGCGGCTTTTACCACCTGTTGAAAATCTTGACCAGATCGGATTTTCCGGCCCCGTTTTTCGAGAGACCAGGGCGCAGGAGCTTTTGAGTGCGCCCTCTCAGAGGCTATCCGAAAAGTTGACGTGCGTTCAGGTGAAATAGCCTCAGACCTCCTGATCTGGCGGAATTTGCTTTGGCACCGAGTTTGGATTGGCGGGCGGTGCTAAGGAGGTGAAATGGAGCTGCAGCTTGGTCCCCGGATACGCGAAAGCAGCGTCATTGAGGGTGCCGATCAGATGTTGAATCG
>SIAF01000368.1 GCA_009691905.1 Planctomycetaceae bacterium
TGGCATTGGGACCAGTGGTTCGGCTGCTCGACTTGTAACACAGACGGCGATAGCCGAATGACGGACGGGAAGGGCGGCGTAGTGCCAACACCACTACCCCGCGACGCAACGCCCGGCGAGGACTGTAGTTGCGGAACGCTGCTGTCGAAAACGGGCCCAACACCCGCCATTTGTCTCGCGAATTGCTGATTTTCTCGCATCGAAGTAGGTTCCCTCTGGCGGAGGGTACTTTTTGCGAGTGGACGCCGCCGAGACGCGCGAGATCCCGCCCGGAAGTCGGGACCTACTCAAGGTGCGCTGTCATTTTAGGAGTGTCGGCGAAACAACGGGTCATTACCAATTACCTGCCGAATTTCGCGTTATCGCGAGCTCAGCCGCGCGGGCAGGCCCCGCCCCCCGGCGTGGCGATCGTCAACAGATCACCCGGCTCGACGTCGATTTGCACCTTGCCCCCCAGGTCGACGACCTGGGTCGTCCCGGCACGCTGCAGTGTGTTCTGACCGAGTTCACCCGCCGGGGCGCCATCGAGCCCGAAGGGGACGAACGGCCCGCGACGCTCGGTCAGCAGCGAGACGCGCAGCGGTTTGAGGAATTCCAGACGGCGGATGACCCCGTCGCCGCCACGGTGCAGCACTGGGCCAGGTTCGCCGGTTTGCGGGTCGCGACCCCCCGAGCCGCGGCGGATCGAGAACTCGCGTACGCGAACCGGGTAGCGGCGTTCGACGACCTCGGGGTCGGTCAAACGGGTGTTGGTCATATGCGTATGGACGGCGTCGGCACCGTCCGCATCGGGTGTCGCCCCCGATCCGCCGCAAATCGTTTCGTAGTAACCGAAGGTCTGGTCGCCGAACGTGAGATTGTTCATCGTTCCCTGGCTGGCGGCCGCCAGACCCAGCGCGCCCAGCAGCACGTCGACGACGCGCTGCGAGGTTTCGACGTTGCCGCCGACGATTGCCGCACACCGGGCCGGGTCGTCATGTTCGGGCGGGTTGAGCAGACACTCGGGCAGGATGATCGTCACCGGGGCGAGCACGCCGCTGTTGAGTGGGATGTCTTCGTTAATCAGGCATCGAAAGACGTACAGCGTGGCGGCGGTGACGATTGCGCGGTTGGCATTGAGATTGAAGCCCCCCTGTTGGACTGCCGGCTTGAGCTTGTCGGCCGGCGACGCGACGAACGGGGGCCGAATCACCGGCCCCGTCCCAGTGAAATCGACTGTCGCGCAATCGCCCGCGATCGTGATCTTGACCGCGATCGGCGAACCTTGGTCGAGGTGGTCGGTGCGGGCATACGTTCCGTCGGGTATCGCTGCCAGCGCCTGCCGCATTTTTCGTTCGGCGGCGTCCTGGATGTGGTGCATGTAAGCCTGGACCACCGGCAGCGTATACTGCCGCACCAGTTCCAAGAGGCGCACGACCCCGGTCTTATTGGCGGCGACCTCTGCCGCGACGTCGGCGAGATTGTCGTTGACCGATCGGCTGGGATAAGCGCCCGACGAGAGCAATTGCCGCAAGGCGTCTTCGCGCGACCGGCCGGCGTCGACCAGTTTGAAATTGCGGATCAAAACCCCTTCTTCCGCAAGATTGGTCGAAAACGGAGGCATGCTGCCGGGAACGATGCCGCCGATCTCGGCATGATGGGCGCGACTGGCGGTGAAAAACACCAGAGCGCGGTCCAGAAAGACGGGTGTGATGACTGTCACGTCGGGCAGGTGCGAACCGCCCCGGTACGGATCGTTGGTGACGAACACGTCCCCCGGCCGGATGTGCGGATTATCGGCGATGACGCGTTTGACCGTCTCGCCCATCGCCCCCAGATGCACCGGGATATGCGGGGCGTTGACCACCAGATCGCCATTGGGTTCGAAAATCGCGCAACTGAAATCGAGTCGTTCTTTGACGTTGGTCGAGAACGAGGTGCGCTGCAGCGTGATCCCCATCTGTTCGGCGATCGAGGCGAACAGGTTATTGAAAATTTCGAGCATGACGGGGTCGGCCTCGGTCGAAACCTGCTTCGAATCGCCGCGACCGGTATCGCACAGCAAAATCTCGCCTCGTTCCAGAATCGTCGCGACAAAACCGGGATCGACGACGACGGTCGAGCTGGGTTCGCAGATGACCGACGGGCCCGAGATTTCGTCGCCCGGTTGCAATTGCGCCCGCACGAAAATCCCAGCCCGGCGTGGGCGGCCGTCGCACCAGATGTCGGTGAATTCCGAAGTTTCCGGTCGCCGCGCGGTCACAGGCCGGGCCTCGTCGGGGGGCGTGGGCGTGCGGCCGACGACTTCGACCCGCGCAGCAACGATTTCGACGTCGCGCCCTTCATGCTGGTAGCCGTACAACTGCTGATGCAGCTCGGCGTACCGGGCGACGAAATCGCCGTCAGCCGGTTGTGGGACGTTGATCGTGGCTTCAATTCCCTTGTACCGCAGGTCGAGCGAACGTCGCGGCGCATCGATGGCCGCCGGGAGTATTCCCTCGGCAAGCACCTCATCGCGGGCGCGGCGTTCGAGCCCGACGAAGCTCGGCTCGATGGCGGCGAGCTGCTCGGGCGTGCAGGGACGCAGCACGGCCTGTTCGCCGAATCGCCGCACGTCGGCAAGGCCGATGCCGTACGCCGACAGCAGCCCCGACAGCGGATGCGAGAGAATTTTGCGGATCCCCAACTCGCGGGCGATCGCACAGGCGTGTTGCCCGCCGGCGCCGCCGAAGGTCACCAGTACGTAATCGCGCGGATCGTAGCCCCGCGCCACCGAAATGTTGCGGATCGCCCTGACCATGTTGGCGTTGGCGACCCGCACGAAGCCCTCGGCAAGTTCGACCGGGGTGTACTTCGTCGCCGGCGACGCCGGCGAGACTTCGTCGCACAGGCGAAACAGGTGACCTTCGACCGCCTTGCGGACCAGTGGGAACGGAAAGCGGCCGGGGACGATTTTTCCCAGGTACAAATTCACGTCGGTGACCGTCAGCGGTCCGCCGCGACCATAGCAGGCCGGCCCCGGGTCAGACCCGGCGCTGTCGGGGCCGACGACCAGTTTGACTCCGTCGAAGCTGCAGATGCTTCCTCCGCCCGCCGCGACCGTTTCGATCGCCAGCATGGGAGCCACCACGCGAACGCCCGCTTTTTTGGTTTCGTATTCCAGCTCGTACCGGCCATCAAAGCGCGAAACGTCGGTGCTCGTGCCTCCCATGTCGAAACCGATCGACTTCGCGAACCCGGCCTGCCGGGCCACGCGCGAATAGCCGATCACGCCCCCCGCCGGGCCCGAGAGAATGCTGTCTTTCCCCACGAAACGATCGGCGTCGATCAATCCACCGGCCGAGGTGATCAGCCTCAATTGGCTCCCTGCCAGCGATTGCCGCAACGTCTGCACGTAGCGCCTCAGAATCGGGTTCAAATAGGCGTCGACGACGGTCGTGTCGCCGCGAGACACGATTTTGATCAACGGCGAGAGGCGGCTCGACGTGCTGATCTCGGCAATGCCCGCTTCCCGTGCCAGACGCTCGGCAACCAGCTCATGCGCCGAGTTGGCAAACGAATGCAGCAGGCAGATCGCAACCGATTCGACGCCGGTCTGCTGCAGCTCGGCGAATTGCCGGCGAAGTTCGGCTTCATCGGGGGCCTTGAGCACTTGTCCCTGGGCGTCGAGCCTCTCGTCGATCTCGACCACGCGTTCGAACAACGGTTCCGACTTCCTGATCGACAGATCAAACAGACGGGGACGATCCTGATTGGCGATCAGCAAGACGTCGGCAAACCCGCGGGTCGTGACGAAGGCGGTTTTCGCACCGCGGCGGGTCAGCAGCGCATTCGTGCCGCGCGTCGTTCCCAGACGGACCGACACCGCCGGAATCGGTTGATCGAGCGGCAACCCCAGAATCGTGCGGATCGCCACGATCGGCGCCTCTTCACTCGAGCGGAGCTCGTACGCGGCCCCTTCCGGCAAATTGTCGGGCAACAGGGCCGCCGTCGTCAGCGTGCCCCCGTGCGGATCGTACCCGCTGATACGACTGGAATAGATCGCTTGCCCGGCGGCATCGAGAATCGCGATCTCGTAACCAACCCAGAACCGCGGTGGCGCTCCGACGCGGCCGGGATCGGAAAAACGCACCGGTCCGAGCTTCTCGGCGACCTGTCCTTTGGTGACACCCGAGCTGAGCACCTTGCACGACACCAGCCGATTGTCGGGAGCGCGGGCGATGCAATCGGTAAACGTGCCGCCGACGTCAATCCAGAATTCCCACGCGCGCATACCGCCCTCGCCCTCTCAAGCTGCCTGTGACCGGTCTTCCCAAGATATGAAGGAGGTCGAAAGGATGCGAGTCGGCGACGATCGGTTCTGACCCAACCGACGCAGCCACTGCTTCCTGGATGCCGGATTACAAATTCGAAGCCGGTTCCCTGATTGATGTCGCCCTCGTCGAGAGTGACCTTGAAGATGTCGTGCGCCTGGTCGGCCGCTCTCCCGGAGAAATCATTTCGCCGCCGCCGGTCCGCGCTGCGGCTGGCACCAGGCCCGTTCGAACTCGCCGGGGACTGACGGGTTGTAGTGCCTTTTCGTCGATGTCACGCGCGCTCGGACGTACAGATCGTCGGGTGTCAGGTCGTACTTCGCGCGCGTTCCGGTCACCGACCGCAGGACGCGCCCCACTTCGGCGCTGTAGCGACGTGTCGCGCCCATGGGCTGCCCGTCGGGCCCAAGCACCGGCTGGCTCTGAGAGTCGAATCCTTTTCGAGTGCCGATGAAATCGATCGCGTACTCGACATTCGCTTCCGCTTTTACGGCGATTTCCATGCGCGTCGGCGACGTCGAAACCTCAGACAGTTGCACACCGCTCGACGCGTAGAAACGCCCCCGTTCGAGCGCGTCGATCAGCGCCGCGGGGGTCAATTCGTCGGCCAAAACCATAACCCAGCCGCGCCCCGGTTCGCTGTTGCGGCTGGGAATCTCGTGGTAGGAATGTCCATCGTCGGTTGCCAGGCCAAACATCAGCGGCAGTTGCAGTTCCGTCAGCCGCGAGGTGAGAATGATGTCCCAGATCCGCTCGGCCGACGCGTGCTGGTCGTCCCCCGCGTTATTGACCCCCGGATGCCCGTTGTAGACCTCGAAAAAGTTCTCGCCGCGGACGCGCATCAGGTCTTCGGCAGTGACGCCGAAGCCGAAATTGGGATGATTCAAATGAATCAGCATCGGCTGGCGGAGTCGCTCGCGCTGTGCGATCAGCGCGTCGGTATTGCGCTGGATGACCTCGTAGACACTCTCGCCCCCCAACGGAGGAATGACCTCCTGCACGTTGGTGGCGTTGAGATGCACCGGCAGCTTGCCGAAGTGGTCGCTGATCTCTTCTCCCTGGATCAGCAGAAATTCACCCGGTGCGCCGATGCGGGCCGTAATCTCGTCAAATGTCTTGAGCCGAATTTCGAGGGCCCCTTGCTCATTGCGGTGCTGTTCGACCCAGTCCTGAGGGAAGCGCTTCAGCATCTTCTCGAGCGCCCGCTCGCCCCCCTTGTTGTTGACGGCGTCGATCCATCGTTCGCGGCGCAGCAGCGTATTATGGTCGCTGAACCCAAGAAAGTCGTAGCCGCGCTCTTTGTACCACAGGGCGACCATTTCCGGGTAATCGTCGCCGTCGCTCCACAGCGTGTGCGTGTGCAGGTTGCCTTTGTACCAGCGCAGGTTGCTCTCGGCCGCGAGGGTTTGTCTCGCTTCCGGCGCGCGAGACGGCGAGTTGCAAACCAGCAGCAGCGTGCTGATGCAAACGACGGCTGCGGCGCAGCACATGCGGCGGTGAACGAGGGGCATACCGCGGTCTCAGGCCTTGGGATACAGATCGGCGACGTAACTGCCGTAGCCGTTGTAAATCACTGTCGGGTGCTTCTCGCCGCTGCCGAGCATTTTTTCGACCCGCTGGCTCCAGCGGGGGTGCGACACGTGCGGATTCACGTTGGCCTCGAAATCGTACTCGTCGGGCATCAACGTGTTCCAGAACGTCGCGGGGGGCTTATCGGCCAGGGTGATCCGCACGATCGACTTGATGCTCTTGAACCCGTATTTCCAGGGAACGACCAGCCGCACCGGCGCGCCATGCTGCTTGAGCAGCGTGTGGCCGTACATGCCGGTCGCCAGCAGCGTCAATTCGTTGGTCGCTTCGGCAATCGTCAGCCCTTCGGTGTAGGGCCAGGGGTACGAGGGGGGAGGCGACGCACCCCGATGCGGCGCCTGGCTGGGTCGATCGAACGTCTCGAACGCCACGAACTTCGCTGCGGGCTGCGGTTCAACGAGTTTCAGCAATTCGCTCAGTCGAAAACCGGTCCACGGGACGCACATCGCCCAGGTTTCCACACAGCGGTGGCGGTAGGCGCGCTCTTCGAGCGGCATCAGCTTGTGCAGGTCGTCAAGATCGAAGGTCCGTGGTTTGGCGCACAGGCCGTCGACTTCGACCGTCCACGGGCTCGGTTGAAATTTTGTGACGTACCGCCACGACATCTTCGACGAGTCGAATTCGTAGAAGTTCGTATAGCGCGCCGCCTGAGCTTCGACGGTCTCGGCGCGGCCGTATTCGAATTTGTCGTTCCGCCGGGCAGGGTACATTCCCTGTGGTGCGACGGAATCGCCGACGATCGGCTCGTGCCCCGGTTCGCCGTTCGCGTCGGCTGCCGGGGCCGTCGGGATCGGCTCGTAGTTGCCGGCTTTGAGCACTTCGTCGTCGGTCCCTTTGTCGCAGCCTTGCAGCAGCAGGGCGCCGATCCCGGCGGCAGAAACTCCGAGCGATGCCAGAAACTGCCGACGGTGCAGCTTCTGCCGAAGGTAGACAGCTTCCGGAGTGTGATCCCGTTGCGAAAGCTGCCACGGTCTGCGGATGATAAACTGCATGGACCGGCACTCCGGTGGACGGGACGTGAAGCGTGTATTCTAGGCTTCAACCAAGCACACCCGATTTCGTCATTTCCGGCGTAGCAACAAAAAACTCGGAATCCCTGGGCGTTCTGTGGTGTTTTATGTGTGCGTAAACAATGAAGCACCTCGAACACAAAGGAATTTCGAGTGAAACGGATTATGA
>SIAF01000369.1 GCA_009691905.1 Planctomycetaceae bacterium
CGCGTGATGCCCTCGCTGGCATCGGGCCAGTACGCTCCCACTCCCGGCATGACCACGCCCTCCTTGGCTGGTGTGTGTTATGCCGAGAAATATAGGAAAAGACGTTCATTGAGTCACGATCAAACCCGGTATCTTTGCTACAGTCTCAATTTTCTTGTGTATAAGGATGAGAGCAGAGCTTGGGAACGAGGACATTGACGTAAGTCGGAAACAGTTCCGAACATCGAACGGCTCCCCCCTGACTCGACGACCGCGACCGTTCGGCTCTCGCAGTGGCCGCGTGGCGCTGTTAGCAAGCACGATGTCGCAAACGACTGCCGTTCACGATATCGCAGGTTTGGGGCAAGTCAATGAACGCACCGCCCACGTGGTGCTACATTTTCCGCACGGATCGCACATCCGGGGTGGCGCGCGGAATTGACGTAATTCAGGGAGCGCCTCAATCGCGGGGATCGAGCAGCAGAGGACTTGCGAGTAAGCAGAGGGCAATTGCCGCAGCGATCAAGATGAAGGCGACCGGATTGGCCTTGTATAGTTCAGCCACAATGCCGATTGGTCCGAGTCGCTTGTCAGGTCGTTCGCTCATGCCTCGATTGTACCGCGGTGGGCGAGAGGCGGTAAACTGGCGTAGACGAATCTCATTGATGGTCGCCAAAATCGGGACGTCGAGCCAGTGCCGCACCATTCCGCCAAATTACCTCATGCCCTCCCCCCGCAAGCCCACCGCCGGATTCTGGATCGTTGTGGCGCTGGTGGTGCTGGTGGGGTATCCGCTGAGCTTCGGGCCGGCGTGCTGGATTACAAGCCGTCTTGGATCGACTACCGGTGCCGAAATTGTTTCGCGAGTCTATGATCCGGCGATTCGCGGTTTCAGTCGATGCTCAAAGTTCGTCGTGAATCTTGCCTGGTGGTATTCAGAGGTGGGGGCGGCCGAAGGCTGGAACTGGCAGTTTCATCACTGGCACCAGTTGGAGGGCACGGAGTCCTGGATTGGCCCGCATGAATAACTTGCGTCGCCGTCTCAGACATTCTGTCGAGATCAAACTGTATCACGACCCGCCAGTTTGTTTGATTTTCTCGCGGGACGAGGCGACGGCTTTTTTTGAAGTTTTTTGCTCGTCATTTCCAGATTTGCGCACATTCGAATTCTCACCGACGCTGCCAATCTGGTAAAATAAGGAGCGTCGCGACCTCGGGGTTTTGAGGTGAGCCTGTTTCCCCCGGCAGGCGGATCGAAGCGCGGGGCTGACCCGGGTCAATCACGCTGATGTAGGGTGGGACCAGCAAGCCGCGAACGACCAGGAACTTTCGTTTCCTGGCGAGATTGTCGAATCAAACCGGGCGTTGTTTCGCAATGGATCGGCTTGCGCAGGCCCACCATTCGGGTTCTGAAGCATTGCGACCCGCATGGTGGGCCTGCGCACGCTGCGCGAGCTGGTCCCACCCTACACAGGCGCCCGAGCGTGAATAATACGGACTGACGGGCTGACTGCCGATCTGCCGGGAATTCTCTTTGACGAAAGAGCACAATCGATGCACACATGCAACAGCCCCGGTGCCGCGCGGCTGGTCGACGAGCTTCGCGATTTTCCATTCGGCGATCACGACGAAGGGCCCGACCCCCTCGAAATGGCCGTCCGCCTCGCCGAAGGGCTGCCGGCCGTTCCGGCGAATGACCCGGGCTTTACCGTCGAACGCGCCTGGACCGGGTCAGCGGAGACGCTTTGCGGAAGAAGAAATCGAAAAAACACACAAACGATGAATTTATGGAATTTTGAGCTATGAACAACGTCAAAAAATACTCGAACGAAAAAATCATCGACTCGCTGCAGAGGACGTACGGCAAGGTCTATCTCGCGGCCGAACGTTTGGGCTGCAGCGCGGGCACGATCTACAAACGAGCGAAGGTCGTCAAACAAATTGCCGACGCGATCGATCACTACTCGGGGCACATCCTCGATTCGGCCGAGGTGCACCTCGCCAGAGCGATTCAATCGGGAGAATCGTGGGCGGTCCGGTTCGTTCTGAAGACGCTCGGCCAGAAGCGCGGCTACAGCGACCGGGTGGCGCCTTCTCCCGGCGCCGATCCGTTCGACCTGCTGCGTCCGCTGACGTCCCGCGAGGAGCGGCGCGCAATTCGCCAGTACCTGACGGCGCGACGCACCGATCCCACGGCACGATTGATCGACGATCGCAAGCCCAGGCCCAAATCGTGAAACGGCCTGCCGCCGGGCCCCTAACCCGGATGATTCACGCTGATGTCGGGTGGGATCAGCAAGCCGCGAACGACCATGGACTGTCGTTTTCTGCCGGTCATTCCTGCAGACTTCCCAACCATCGGGCTGCGTTTTCAATGACCTGCAACGTTTCGGGCTGTTTGTAAATCGGGAAGGTCTCGTGTCCGGGGCGGAAGTAGACGACTCGTCCGGCGCCGATTTTCCACACGCTGCCGCTGCGGAACCGTTCTCCGCCGTCCCAGCGCTCTTCGAACACGATCTCGTCGGGCGCGGGAACATGAAACGGCTCGTTGTACATCTCGGTGTGCGGGATGTCGAACGTGCGGGGCAGGCCCTGTGCCAGCGGATGCTCGGGCAGCAGCACGCGAACATGGCTCGGCTTGCCGTCCGCCCGATATTGAGGAAACACGCAATTGGGCAGGTCGACCCGCACCTTGAGGCTGCCGTCGAATCGCCGGATCGCATAATAGGCCGGAGATACCAGCGAATCGACCGCCGGAACGCCCGGAGGCGCCGCAATGAATTCGAATTCGACTTTCGGTCCGTCAGGCGGATCGGGATACCGCTTTCGTGCGTCCTGCCGGGTTCGTTCGTGCATAGCTTCGACGAAGGGGGCCGACCAGTGGGCCGAGTGCAGCGCCACCAGCGCCAGCCGGCCGGTTTTGACGCGCTCTACGATGTCGCGGGCCTTTTCGGGCTTGATTTCCTTGTGCCGCACGTGCCCCCACCAGACGAGCACTTGTGCAAAGTCGAGCGTTTCGGCCGATAATCCCTGCTCGGGATCGTCGAGTTTCATCGATCGAACGTCGAGACCCGGCTGACGCTTGAGCGATTCGGCGATCGCGTTTCCGAGAAAATTCTCATACGCCTCTTTTTGGGCCGGCTGCTGTTCATCCCAGACGACGACGCGCACGGGTTTTGCCGGTTCGGCCGCGATGGCGATTACGGGTAACAGTAACGCCGGCAGGATCCACGTGAGTTTCAGGGCGTGCATTGTTTATTTCCGCTGAAGTGCAATTCCGCGACGTGAATCCGCAAAGGAAACGATGCGGCGCCGCACGCAAAGCGACCCTTCAGGGGGCTTACGCCCCCCGCTCGCCGGCTCAATCATTTCGGCGCGTCAACTTAGGCCGCGGCGGTTGCCCGCGAGCCTCGACTTGATACCATCGACGCCGTACGGGTAGTTATGGTTTTGCCTCTCCTCGCATTGTGTAGCAACGCCAGATGAACTTCTACGCCCGCTGGAGATTTACCGCGCTGCTCGCGGCCATGTTGCTGCTTCTGACGCTGCGGCTGGTCGCGGTCGAGCTGGATGGCAGTGCCTGGTGGGCTGATCTGTTTGGTGCGGTGGTGCTCGTGGCCGCATTGCTGTCGAGCATCGATGACCGACGCTTCCGCACGGCGACGCTGGTGCTGGGGGTCCCGGCGATCTTCGGCCTGTTCGGCGCAGGTTACGTCCATGAGCCGTTGGCATATCCATTGACGATCATCGTCCGCGTGATGGGAATAGTGTTCCTCGTGTTTACGATTGCCATGATTCTGCGGGTGCTGCTGACGCAGCGTAAGGTGACCCATGACAGTCTGGTGGTTACGTTTTGCGGGTACATGCTGATTGGCGTGGTCTGGGCCGAAATCTACATGCTGCTCGAGTTTGTCGACCCCGGCGCACTGCACTTCATCGGAGAGCACCCGGTCCTCACCGATCGCCCCGCCGAGCGCTGGCTGCTGCTGGAATATTTCAGTTTCACGACGCTGACGACGCTGGGCTATGGCGACATTGAGCCGATCTCGCCGATTGCCCGAGCGCTGGCGTGCTTCGAGGCGATTCTGGGGCAGTTTTACCTCGCCGTCCTGGTCGCGGGGTTGGTGGGTTTGCGATTTGCGAGCCGCCCCGATCACGAACGTCCGCCGACGGCCGCGGAATAATGAACCCCCCGGCACTTTTGCAAACTTTCCGGCACTTTTGCAAACCCCGATGCGTTGCGATAGAGTGGGGGGCGTAAAAACGATTCCCCTGGTACTTTCCCGCAGCCTCGCGGGGCCATTCCCACCGACCGCAGGAGAACCCAACGTGAGCGATTCCACAAACTTTGGCTTGACTGAGACCTCACTGACGCGCCGCGAGCTTTTGAAAAACACCGGCCGCCTCGCCGCCGCCGGGGCACTCGCCGGAATTGCCCTGCCGCAATTCGTTCACGCGGCGGGAACTGATGCGATCCAATTGGCGCTGATCGGCTGCGGCGGCCGCGGGACCGGAGCGGTAGGCGACGCGCTTTCGAACAAGAGCGGCCCCACGAAGCTGGTCGCGATGGCCGACGTGTTTTCCAAACGCCTCGTCAAAAGCTACGACGATCTCAAGCCCAAGTTCGAGCCGCTGATCGATGTCGCCGAAGAGCGTAAATTCATCGGGTTCGACGGCTACAAGCAGGCGATGGATTGTCTGAAACCCGGTGACGTGGTGATTCTGACGACCCCTCCCGCCTTCCGCTGGGTGCAGTTCACCTACGCGATTCAAAAGGGGCTCAACGTTTTCATGGAGAAGCCGATTTCGGTCGACGGCCCCAGCACCCGCAAAATGCTGGCTCTCGGCGAAGAGGCCAAAAAACGCAACTTGAAGGTCGGCGTCGGTCTCATGTGCCGGCATTGCGAAGTGCGCGGCGAACTGTTCAAACGGATCAAGGACGGCCAGATCGGCGACCTGACGCTGCTGCGGGCGTACCGGATGGCCGGTCCGACGGCTCACGCCTTTGCCGGCATCAACCCCGATCCCACCGAGATGAGCGATCTGCTGTACCAGATCCAGGAGTTTCACGCCTTCCTGTGGGCCTCGGGTGGCGCGTACAGTGACTTCCTGATTCATAACATCGACGAGTGCTGCTGGATGAAGGACGCCTGGCCGGTCGAGGCCAAGGCATCGGGGGGCCGCCACTATCACGAAGGTCCCGTCAACGGAAAGCTCGTCAAGTTTGTCGACCAGAACTTCGACAGCTATTCGACCGAGTTTACCTTCGCGGACGGCGCGAAGTTCTACCTCGAAGGGCGGCTGATGGAAGGCTGCCACTCAGAGTTCGCGAGCTACGCTCACGGCACGAAAGGGTCGGCGGTGATTTCGTCGGCGGGTCATTCCCCCTGCCACGCACGCACGTTCAAGGGCCAGGGCGTGTCGTTTTTCGGGGGCGACAAATCGAAGCAGGAGGTCACCTGGCAAGGCCCGGCCAACGAGCCCAATCCCTACCAGCTCGAATGGAACGACCTGATCGACGCCATTCGTAATGACAAGCCGTATAACGAAGTCGAGCGCGGCGCCAAAGCCAGCCTGGTGACGGCGATGGGCCGTATGGCGGCCCACACCGGCAAAATCATAAAATTCGACGAGATGCTCAACCACGAGCACGAATTCGCTCCGCAGGTCGGCGAACTGAAAATGGATTCTCCCGCGCCGCTGGCCCTGCTCGAAAGCGGCAAATACCCCGTCCCGCAACCGGGCATTACCACCAAGCGCGAGTTTTAGCGGCCAGGCTCCAGCGGATACAGCACACGCAGCCGGTTGTGAACAACGGCAATCTCGAGGGCGTGCACATCGTCTTCGGGTCGGCTGAAAATTTCGCCGTCGGTATGAACGACCAGCGGCCGGTCCGAACGAACCGTGATCCGGCGGCAGCGGCCCAGTTCGACCGCCGGGTGTCCCGTCGGCGGCCCGCGCATCGCCAGCCCCGGCAAAAATCGCAGCACCTCCCAGCGCGACATGGACCCCGTGCACACGAAATCGAGCAATCCGTCTCCCAGCCGCGCGTGCGGCGCCATGACGAACCGCCCTTCGCGGCGGCCGATCAGCGCGCTGAGCATCAGGTTGGGCCTTGTGACCGCCGGCCCGTCGTCGAACTGCAGCGCCAAATCGTGCGTTTGGCAGTGCCGCCGGAGTGCGCGCAGCGTCGCCAGCCCATACAGAGCCAGCCCCCGCAGTCGCTGAATCTTGCGGGCTTCAAGTGAGATGATGCCGTTGAGCCCCAGCCCCAGGCAACACACGAAGAACCGCTCGCGACCGCGTTCGTCGCGGACAACGCCGACGTCGATCTCGCGCACCTGGGAGACCAACGGCGCCTCGCCAGCGAATTCATGGTCGAGACTCGCGGCATAGTCGTTGGCCGATCCCAGGGGGACGACCGCAAAGACGACGTCGGGCCGCGCCGCCTGCAGCAATCCGTTGGCGACTTCATGCACCGTTCCATCCCCACCTGCGGCGGCAACGATGCCGAACCCGCTTTCGGCCGCCTGCCGGGCCAGATCGACCGCGTGTTCTGCCCGTTCGGTGGGCCAGAAGACGGCCTCAGGGGGCACCAGGCGTCGCAGCGCATCGAGCCGATGGGCTGCCCGGCGGCGCCCGGCGATCGGATTGTAAATCACGCAGAGATTCACCTGACTCATCGGGGTGTTGTATCGCAACCCGTCATTTTGTGGAATTGCTGGGGAAAAGGCAGTGTTTTTCAAGAGGCGTTGTAAAATCTTGTGCAAGTCGATGCGTTCGGTTGCGTGTGTCGGTTCCCGCTTTACCACAATCCGGCCATTCTGGAAATGTGCGGAAGCGGAAGCGTGGAGTTGAGTCATACGTTTGACTTGCAATAATTGACTGTCGGGTGCCACCAGTTGTTCGAACGGCTGGCGGCTAAATGGCCCGGTGTCCGGTTGGCTCTCTCCTGTTCGCCAGCGGCACCGAGGCCGCCCGGCGCAGAACAGGAGATTGTGAGTTATGGATGATAAGGCCGCGGCGCAGCTCGCACTCAGATTCCGGGTTTACACGAGACAATTTTGTTTCCG
>SIAF01000370.1 GCA_009691905.1 Planctomycetaceae bacterium
TCGGTGAAGGAGATGAGGCAGTGGAATCGCGACAACCTAGGTCTGACCGTGCGCGCCAAGCGTAAAGCCACTTACCAAGAATTCAAATCCCAAACAAAATGCGCAACAACTTCTTACCTCTTGAGTTAGACATTTCATCAGGCCAGCCTGCGGCTGGGCAAACTGCCGATGTTCGACGAACCGCCACTCGAGCCAGGTCAGTCCCGAAAGTAAAACGGCGCTGCGATCGAACAGTTCGACCAGCCCGCGCTCGTCCAGGCTCAATGGACGGATGTTTTCGTAAGCCGCCAGACCGACGTCCCAGGCGGCGCGATCGTCGGCGACCAGGCTGCCCAACAGACGCGCCAGGTCAGTCGCCACGCTCTCGGTGCGAGCGGCGTGCGCGTCGATCAACCCGGTGACCGCGTCGCCGCAGAACAGCAAGTGATCGTGCCACACATCGCGCAGACAGGGTTGCAAAGGCACCGTGGCGCGGCGGCCCAGTTCGAGCTCGCGCTCGATGCGCGGCGCCGCTCGGCGGAAACCCTGCAGAATCTGAGTCGCCGGTTCGTCGAATTCGGGCCAGTCGTCGCGCTGCAGCGCCGCGTGCATTTGATCGCAGGTGGCGGCATCCCATCGTGCCAATCGCGCCTGCCGTTCGCCGAGGCCGGGGGAAGTCTGGCTGTCGAACGACGAGAACCAGGCCGCCTCTTCCGGCCGAGGCACAAACGCGCGGGCCGCAACGTGCCAGCGGGCGAGCAGGCTCAGGGCATTTTGCAGCCGCAGCGACGAGGGATTCTGCGAGAAATCGGCGACCCCCGACATCCAGCGCTCGAGTTGCCAGACGCAATCGTGGCGGCGGCAGTGCGTTGTTCCATCAGTTCGCGCCAGCGGTGCCGGGCATTGTTCGATTCCACGACCGGCCACAATTGACAACAGCCGATGCAGCCCCGTCAGTCGCCGCGGGTCGACTTGTTCGGCGGGTGTCGCCCGCAGGCAATAGAACGCACCGGGCGTCGCGACGCGCCACAGTCGCGCTCCGCTGAAGCCGCCGGCCGATTGCAGAGAATCGAGGCGGCTCGGCTGACAGGCCGCCGGGTATTCAGCCAAAATCTGCCGCGCGACGGAATCGAGGGTCGAACGTGTCAATGGTTCCAGCGACATCGGCTGTGACGAATGGAGAGCTGACTTTGAAAACTGAAAATCGGCACAACGGGTGTATCTTATCACAGCCGACTGATGGTTTGCGGCCCTCGATCCCGTCGATTCGTCAGATTCGACCGGTGCCGTCGAACTCATTGTTGACAGCGGCGGTAATGCAGGTTTAAAACGGATTGAGTTGGAAGTTAATCCGGCGGACGGAACCTGACCGTTTCTTCCGCCGACTTACGCCCTGCCGCCCCATTGAATTTGACGAGGTTTGCCCATGAGATTTCCTGCCGGGAAGCTGCTCGCTACGGTGATCTGCTCGCTGTCGTTGCTGGGAGCGACCGTTCAACCCACGGAAGCCTGCTGCTTCCTCGATTGTCTGTTCGGCTGGTGTGGCGGAAATCGCTGCGGCGGGGGTTGCCCCCCGGGTTACTCGACCGGCGCCATGTACGCACCGTCGTACGGCGGCGGTGGTTGCAGCTCGGGAAGTTGCGGCAGTTCGTCGTACTACGCACCGCTCAATTGGGGCGGTTCGTCAGCGTGCTCGTCGTGTAGCAGTGATCCGTATGCGGCTTCGTGTGCCGATGGCAACTGCGCTGCCGGTTCGTCGGTCGCTTCACCGGTCTTCGAGCCGGAATGGCGAAGGAAGAAGGGGCTGCAGACTTACGGCCCCAACACAGACGACGGCAGCAGTGCCCCGCTGGGTGCACCAGGCAACGGCGGTCGCACCCTGCCCGACAGCGGACTGGAGCGCGACGACGTCAAACCCGAAGGCTTGCAGGAAGACGACAACACACGCACCGGTTTTCGACTCCCGACCCGTCCCGACGGCACGGGCATCGAGCGGACCAATGGCGACAATCTCAACCCCAGTACGCCGGTGAATCCCAAAGCCGGCAAAAAGGGACCGCGCGCCCCGGCCATCCCCGACGACGAGGATGTTGAAGAAAAGGGTTCCGGCAGGCTGCCCACCATCAATCTCGACGAGAAAGTCGCGTGGCGCCCCGTTCCCGAACGCAAGCGAGTTCAACTCAAGCCGCGCGTCGCCAATGCCCGACTGATCCGCGTGCCGGCCTACCCCAAATCGGACTGGATTCCCGAGACGCCCGAATCGCCCAAGACGCCCGAATCGAAGGTCGCGAAGAAGTAAGCGCACCGTGCGGGGCGCTCTGCCCGAGATGCCCGTCCATCACAGCCCGGTTGCTCGACGAGCCGCCGGGCTGTGTCATTTGAGGCTCTTCGAGAAAACCGCGGCGAATCAGCCCAGCATCTCTTTGAGAACTTCGGGCGGGGCTTCGGCATATTTCAGCGGCTCCATCGAATACGAGGCGCGCCCTTGCGAGAGGCTACGGACGTGCGTCGAGTAGCCGAACATCGGGGCCAGAGGCACCTGGGCTGCGATCGCGCTCAGGTCGCCGCGCTGCTCGGTCCCGACGATCACCGCGCGGCGGGACATCAGGTCGGAGTGGACGTTGCCCAGAAATTCGTCGGGAGTGACGACTTCGAGTTTCATGATCGGCTCGAGCAGCACCATGCCGGCGGCGTTGACTCCCTTGTGGACGCCGTCGATCGCCGCAGCCTGAAAGGCAGCTTCGGCGTTTTCGAGTTCGCTGTTTTCGACCGATACCAGAGTGAATTTGACTTGAATCAGCGGGTACCCCAGCATGCCGGCCCCCTGGGCGCCGTCGACGATCGCCTGCTCGACGATCGTCACCAGTGCCGGGGCAAGGGCATCGGGCTTCATCTCGTTTTTGACGACGACCGTTTCGGTGCCGGGAACCGGTTCGAGCTTGAGCTGCACCCTGGCGAATTGCGTGACGCCGGCGGTTGTTCGCGAGAACTCACCCGTGACGGTCTGTGCGCTTCGAATTGTTTCGCGATAGCTGACGTGCGGGCGGTGGACACGCACATTGAGCTTGAAATCTCGCTGCATCCGGTGACGAATCACCTCGAGGTGCAATTCGCCCATGCCGCTGATCAGCGTCTGGCCGGTCTCGTCATTGACCGTCGCGCGAAACGTCGGATCCTGCCGGCTCAACACGGCGAGGGTCTCGGCCAGCTTGCGGCGGTCGGCGCTTGATTCGGGTTCGACGGCCATCGAGATCACCGGCTCGGGAAAGGTGATGCTCTCGAGCGCGATGGGGTGCGCGGCATCACACAGCGTATCGCCGGTGACGGCATCTTTAGGGCCGGTAATGCCGACGATTTCACCGGCCTCGGCCGATTCGGCTTCGAGCTTTTCGCGGCGGTCGGCCTGGATGTGCCAAAGCTGGCTGATCATCTCTTTCTTGCCGACGCGGGGGTTGAGCGCCCGCGAGCGGCTTTTGAGAATTCCCGAATAGACGCGAACGAAGCACAAATCGCCGTGCGGGTCGGCCTGGATTTTGAAAACCAGCCCGCAGAACGGCTCTTTGTTCGAGGGCTGGCGGGTTTCGATGCCGTCGCCGCGCTTGGCAGTCGGGTTGACCCCCGTGACCGCGGGGCGGTCGAGCGGGCTGGGCAGGTAGTCGCCGACGGCATCGAGCAACGGCTGCACGCCGATATAGTTGAGCGACGAACCACACAGCACCGGCTGGAGCACGCGCGACAAGGTGCCCACGCGCAACAGCCGCCGGATTTCAGCCGACTCGACCGGCTGTTCTTCGATAAACTTGGCGAACACGGCGTCGTCGAGCAGAGCGACCTGTTCAATCAGTTTCGAGCGCCAATGGGCGGCCCGGTCGAGGCAATCGGCGGGGATGTCGGCAACTTCGAACTTCGAGCCTTTGGAGGCCTCGTCGAAGTACAAAGCCCGCATCTCGATCAGGTCGATGATCCCGCGAAACGCCGCAGGGTCGGGGGCCGGGCCGCTGCCGATCGGGATGTGCGTGACGACCGGGTTGGCCCCCAGGCGGAGTTTGATCTGGGCGAGCGTCCGCTCGAAGTCGGCGCCGATGCGATCCATCTTGTTGATGAAACAAATTCGCGGCACGCTGTACTTATTGGCCTGTCGCCAGACCGTTTCGCTTTGCGCCTCGACCCCTTCGCGCGCGCTGAAAATCACGACACCGCCGTCGAGCACGCGCAGGCTGCGTTCGACCTCGGCCGTGAAGTCGACGTGCCCGGGGGTGTCGATGATATTGATCTGCCACTGCTTCCACCGGCAGGTAATGGCCGCCGAATAGATTGTGATCCCGCGTTCCTGCTCTTCGGGATCGAAATCGGTGATCGTCGTGCCATCGTCGACGTCACCCATTCGATGCGACGCACCGGCATAGAACAGCACGCGCTCGGTGGTGGTCGTCTTGCCGGCATCAATATGGGCGATGATGCCGATGTTGCGGATCTGTTCGATGGCAGATCACCAGGCAAAGTGGGCGAACGCCTTGTTGGCGTCGGCCATACGATGGACGTTCTCGCGCTTGGTCATCGCGGTCCCTTCGCGGCGGAAAGCGGCCAGCAGTTCATCCGCCAGACGCACGTGCATCGGGCGACCCTTCTTTTCGCGGCAGGCTTCCAGCAGCCAGCGAATCGCCAGGGCCTGTTGGCGCTTGTTGTTGACCTGCGTGGGTACCTGGTAGTTCGCCCCGCCGACGCGTCGCGACCGAACTTCAATCGACGGCTTGATGTTTTCGAGCGCCGTCGCGAACACGTCGATCGGCGACTGATCGGCGATCTTCGATTTGACGATGTCGAGCGCCGAGTAAAACACCCGCAACGCGGTGGTTTTTTTGCCGCTGTCCATCATGCAATTGACGAACTTCGAAGCCAGCACCGAGTGATACCGTGGGTCGGGTCTCAACTGTTTGGCACTGGCAGTCATCCGTTGGGCCATCGTCTATCCTCTGAATCGCTGGGGCCAGGCAGGCCAGGGGGCATCAAGTCCCCTGGGCGCTGTCCTGTGGTTGTCTGGTTGGTTGCGCTGGTGGTGATCGTGTCGCGGCTCAAATCGCATTTGGGTGCCGGCTCGCTATTACTTCTTGGCTCGCTTGGCGCCGTACCGGCTGCGGGCCTGTTTGCGATCGGTAACCCCCAGCGTGTCGAGAACGCCGCGAATAATCTTGTAACGAACGCCAGGCAGGTCGCGGACACGACCGCCGCGAACGAGAACGATCGAGTGCTCCTGTAGATTGTGACCTTCGCCGGGGATGTAGGCGGTCACTTCTTTCCCATTCGAAAGTCGCACGCGAGCCACTTTCCGCAAAGCCGAGTTCGGCTTCTTGGGGGTCACGGTCTTGACCTGCAGGCAGACGCCGCGCTTCTGCGGGCACCCGTCCAAAACCGGGGTTTTCGTGCGGGCCTTTTGAATAACGCGCGGCTTGCGCACCAGTTGATTGATCGTTGGCATGCCTGAAAAACCTGAACTGTACGTTGGCTTGGGGCGTCGGGCCGGGTTGCGGATCCGAGGGCGAATCGCCCAGGATCCACGAAGGCAAGGCTCCTCATCCTGAAATCCGGGGCGGAAACCGGGAAACAGATACTGTATCGGCCCGGTTCGCTTCGGTCAAGCGGCCCAAGGCGCGAATGACGGGGTGCAATTTGATTTCAGCGGCTACGATGCCGTCAGGCTGCTGGATCTTGATCGTCGCACGAAACCCGTGGCCTTACGGCACACGGCTCGCTAAGAACATCGCCCTCATAGCCGCGTGACGTATAACACGATTCGAGCCGGCCGTTTCGATAGGAAATTCACATGACGCGTCTGCTCGCCGGGACAATCTATGATCGACCGCCGGTCTGCGATCGGTGCGCGAAACCCGAGGCCGAGTGTTCGTGTCCGCCGATACGCCCACCGGCACGGGGCGTGACGCCACCGGCGAAACAGACGGCTCGCCTTTCGATCGAGAAACGCAAGAAGGGCAAAATCGTCTCTGTCATCCGAGGTTTGCCGACAAGCGAAAACGATCTGGCCGAGCTTTTGTCCCGGCTCAAATCGGCCTGCGGAGCTGGCGGAACGCTCGACGGTGACGCTATGGAAATTCAAGGCGATCACCGCGAGAAGCTTGCCCAGTTGCTCGCGGAGCTGGGATACAAGACCAAGTAGGTCCCCTCTGCCGGAGGGGACTTGTGCTATTGCACGCCGCCGAGACGCACGGGGTCCCGCCCGGCAGGCGGGACTACTGGAGGATCTACGTCCCACGGTTGATTTTCAGTTCCGGCAGCGCCAGTTGCAGTTTGGCGACCCCGGCATCGGTGACTTTGGTTTGCCACAGATACAGGTTTTTGAGCTTTTTGAGCCCTTCCAGATGGGCGAGCCCGACGTCGGTGATTTCGGTTCCGTACAGGTTCAGATATTCCAGGTTTTCGAGCCCTTTAACGAACTCCAGGGCTTTGTCGGTGATCTTGGTTTTCTCGAGATGCAGTCGAACGAGCGTTTTCTGAGCCGCAATGGGGGCCAGCCCTTCGTCGGTGATTTCGGTGCCGCGCAGGTTGAGGTTCGCGAGGCGAGTCAGTTGTTTGAGCGGCGCCAGCAGGTCGTTGGTGACTTTGGCTTGAGCCGTGATGAAACTGACGTCGAGGCGATTGTCGTTCTGGGCGATCTCCTGAACGAGTGCGCCGCTTTCCTTGATTTTGGCGATTGCTGCCTTTTCAGCCTCGGCATCCTGAGCGAAAGTAGAAATACCACCGATCAAAACCAGCAACGCGGACAGCAGGAACGGGCGCATCGGCAACTCCTTCGGTAAAATTGCCCCTCGGTAAATAGACAACGTCAGGTACCAGCGAAACTTCAAGATACGAAGCCTGTCATGGACTTTCCAGTCGTCTCGCCCCAGGGGCCTGCGCCTGGCCGGACGAAACTGCGGAGATTGGGGGAAACTGGGGTTGCCAGGAAATTAAAAACCTGTTGCGCACCTTCGTGTGTGTTTTTGGAATGGGAATCCAAAGCGAAGGAGCGCAACAGTGAGAGTATCTTGGTCGATTTGTGGGG
>SIAF01000371.1 GCA_009691905.1 Planctomycetaceae bacterium
GGGACTTGGCTCTCGAACCGACCGACAGTTCCTAACAAGGCCCCAACACGCGTCATCCTCTCTTTTGTCCTGCCAGATCTTCCCCACCGAAACGGCCGGAGACCGTCCGTCCATTGCTTCGGACAACGGGTTGGACGAATGTTTACGGCCAGAACGCCGCAAACCCTTTGGGAAAGCCAAAGAACGACAAAACGCCGGGAGTCTCGACTCTCGGCGTTTCGCGTTAATTGGTGGGTAGCGCAGTTCCGCTACCCGGCGAAAGGCTCCCCGAACAGAACGCTCTTCGAACCACTGCTCTCTGGAACGCTGGACTCGCGGTGGGCCAGAACTAATTCGGCGGCGAATTTGCTCGTCACGCTGACACCGCACGAATAAATCCGGCGGCTCGCTGGGCGTATTCGATTTGTTAGCGATAGTACACCGGTAAACATATCGGTATGCTTGGATGATTGTTTGGGACTCGAACGGATCGCCCGGGAGGGGTCGGCGAGTGATGCGGTTTTTACGGAAATGTGCGCGCTCTTGCGGCTTGGTCGCCGGTTGCTGCCTCGCGCTTGCTTCCGCCGGTTTCGCAGACGACCCGGCACCGATCGGCGCGACGCCCGACGCGACGGGTTCTTTCGTCTCCCTGACCGTGGAACCGGTGGAAATCGTGCTGCACACCGCCAGCCGGCAGCAGCAGGTGTTGATTACGGCGAAACAGGCAGACGGCAAGCTCGTCGATGTCACCCGTCGGATGGAATTCTCGATCGCCGACAATGCGATCGCGCGGCTCGACGGCACGGCCATCGTGGGGCTGCACGACGGAGTGACCGAGATGACGGCTTCCACCGGCAGCCTGTCCGTCAAAACGCGAGTCCGGGTACAGGGATTCGATCAATATCCGCCCGTTCATTTTGCCCTCGATGTCGTGCCGGTCCTTTCGAAACTGGGGTGCAACAGCGGGGGGTGCCATGGCCGTGCGAGCGGACAGAACGGGTTCAAGCTGTCTGTCTTCGGGTTTGACCCGGTCGCCGACTACGACTCGATCGTCAAGCAGGCCCGCGGGCGAAGGGTCTTTCCTTCCAGCCCTGCACGCAGCCTGATTCTCGCGAAACCTTCCGGCGGCGTGCCGCACGGCGGCGGAGTGCGGCTGATCAAAGACTCGCTCGACTATCAACTGCTCTCCCAGTGGATCGACCAGGGGATGCCGGTCGGCGAGGAAAAGGCGGCGCGGCTGGTCGGGCTGCAGGTCATTCCGCAAGAGCGCGAACTGGCCGCGGGTGGGCAACAGCAGATCCTGGCGACCGCCGTTTATTCCGACGGCAGCCTCCGGGACGTTTCGTCCGCCGCCCTCTACTCGGGAAATGCGCCGCATGTCGCCGAGGTCGATGCCCACGGACTCATCCGCTGCGGACAGGCCCCCGGCGAGGCGGCGATTACGGTCAACTACATGGGCCAGATCGCCGCGGTGCAGATTCAGTCGCCGCGCGCGGGCGGACCCGTACCTTACCCGGAATTGCCGGTCCAAAACGAAGTGGATCGTTTTGTCTGGACGAAACTGCGAAAGATGGGGCTCGTTCCGTCGGAACTGGCGGATGACGCCACCTTCCTGCGGCGTACGACGCTTGATTGCCTGGGGACGCTGCCAACGCCCGATGAGGTCCGCACGTTCCTGGCCGACTCGTCTTCCGATAAGCGTGCGAAGTGGATCGACCGGCTGCTCACGCGGGACGAATATGCCGACTACTGGGCCCTGAAGTGGGCCGACATTCTGCTGGTCGATCGCGAGAAGCTGGGGGACCGCGGGGCGTTCGAGCTGCACCGCTGGCTCCGCGGCCAGTTTGCCGTCAACCGACCCTATGACGAGTGGGTCCGTGAGTTGATCACGGCGGCGGGGGACTCGGCGAAATCGGGGCCGGTTAACTTTTACCGCGCGGCCGATACTCCCGATGCCGTCGCCCGGACCGTGAGCCAGGCCTTTCTGGGGGTCCGCATCGAATGCGCCCAGTGCCATCATCATCCGTTCGAGAAATGGTCGCAGGAGGACTATTACAGCCTGGCAGGTTTCTTTAACGGCATCGAACGTAAGCCGCTCACCAAAGACCGGGTTCTGGTCTTCCACGCCGGTTATCGCGATATGCCGATCCCGGACAGCACCCTGAAGGTTGCCGCGCGGGGACTCGATGCGCCGGTCTCGCCGCAACTGTCCTCCACCGATCCGCGGGTCGTCCTGGCAGCATGGATGACGGCTCTTGACAATCCGTGGTTTGCGCGGCTGGTGGTGAACCGGTTATGGAAACACTATCTGGGCCGGGGACTGGTGGAGGCCGAAGACGATCTCCGCTCGACGAACCCGCCGACCAATCCCCCGTTGCTCGATTTTCTGGCGCGACGCCTCGTCGAATCGAAATTTGATCTCAAGGCCGTCATGCGGCTGATCATGAACAGCCGCACGTATCAGCTATGCAGTGAGCCGAATGCCAACAATCGCGACGACGAGCAGAACTTCTCCTCATATACGGTGAAGCGGCTCCCCGCCGAGCCGCTTCTTGATGCGATTAGTGCCGTGACGGAGGTTCCCGAGCCGTTCCCCGGTCGGCCGCCGGGGACGCGGGCGATCGCCCTGTGGGACAACCGCTTGCCGTCGTATTTTCTGGAGATCTTCGGCCGCCCCGAGCGGACGAGCCCCTGCGAATGCGCGCGATCCAGCGACCCGACGATGGCCCAGGCCCTGCACCTGATGAACGCCCCGGAGGTCGAAGCAAAAGTCTCAGATCCGGCGGGACGCGTGGCGCGGCTGGTCGCAGCGGGAGTGAATGAAGACAAAATCGTGGAAGAGTTGTGCCTGGCTGCGATTGGCCGTTTTCCGACCGCCCGGCACAAATCGACCGCCCGCAAGCTGTTTGCATCATCCACGCCGCGCGAGGCGGCCGAGGATTTCCTGTGGACGCTGTTGAATTCGTATGATTTTCTGTTTGTAAAGTAATCCGTTCGACGAAGGAAGAACACGAAATGTTTCCCGCCTTTTGTGACGGAATCGATCGCCGGGGATTTTTGCGCGTTGGGTCGCTGGCCGGATTGAGCCTCGCCGAAGTGCTGCAGTTGCAGTCGGCTCGGGCCGCGGACGCGTCGGGCCAGCCGGCACGGCCCAAAACAGATATCAACTGCATCTTCATCTTCATCATCGGCGGCATGGCCCACCAGGACTTGTGGGACACCAAGCCCGAAGCCCCCGCCGAAATTCGTGGCGACTTCACTCCCATCAGCACGGCCGTCCCAGGGCTCTTCGTCTCGAACATCCTGCCGCACGTTGCCGGCGTCACCGACAGCCTGGCGATCCTGCGCGGACTGACGCACGGCGATCCGGATCACACGGCCGGTTATCACGTCATGATGACCGGGGCTCACCCCGGCACGGTAGGCAACTTCAATCGCAACAAGCACGACAATAACGTCCATCCGTGTCTGGGATCGATGGTCGCGAAAATCGGCGGCGGAAACGGAGCCTTGCCTCCGTATATCTCGGTCCCGAATTTCCTGAACAGCGGCGGCCCGGCGTTTCTGGGGGCCAGCTACGCGCCGTTTGTCATCGAATCCGATCCCGCCTCCCCGGAATTCTCGGTTCGCGACATCATATTACCGGAAGGAGTCGCCAGTGATCGCAGCGTTCGTCGGCAGCTGGCCCTGCGCGAGGTGAACCGGTTCGAGCGCGATTTCGAGCGCGCCAGCAAGACTGTCCAGGCGGCGGATATCTTCCAGGAGAAGGCGTATAACTTGATGACTTCGCAGCAGGCCAAGGAGGCCTTCGACATCACGCGCGAGAGCGACGCCACACGCCAGTTGTACGGCATGACGAGTCTCGGCCAGTGCTGCCTGCTGGGGCGCCGGCTTGTCGAAGCCGGTTGCCGGTTCGTCTCAATCGAAAACGGCCACTGGGACACGCACCGCAAAAACACGATGAGCCTCCGTGACCTGCTCGTCCCCAGCCTCGACCAGGGGTTGGCGGCGCTGCTTGCCGATCTCAAACAGCGGGGCCTGCTCGATTCGACGCTGGTGGTGGTGACGACCGAATTCGGCCGCACGCCGCGCATTAACCAGATGGCCGGACGCGATCACTGGCCGCAGGCGTTTTCGATCGTGATGGCGGGGGCGGGGCTGAAGACCGGTCAGGCGATCGGCGCCACCGATGCCCAGGCGGCCTACGTCGTCGATCGCCCGGTGACCCCGCCCGACATGGCCGCGACCATCCTCAAGATTCTGGGGATCGATCCCGAAATCGTCATGCACACCCCGGTCGGCCGTCCCATCCAGCTCGCCAGTGGCGGCAAACCAGTCACGGAGTTGTTCCAGTGAACGTTGAACTTCAAACGTCCACACGATTGGCACTGCTCGCCGCCGTGCTTCTCGCCGGTCTGAACTCTCCCTGCATGGCCCAGCAAGTCCCCACCGAACCCGCCAGCACGCATATTTTTCCCGCCGGGGGACGTCGCGGGACTGTTGTCCCCGTTCGTGTCGGCGTGGAGTTTTTCCCGCCGTACTCGCGCTTCCGACTGTACGGCGAAGGGGTCGTTGCCCCGCCCGAACTGGTCGAGAAAGCGACTGGGAATTACGAACCGTCGCCCCGCCGCAAGCCTGGTGGGACCCCGATCAATTATCCGCGGGAATGGAGTTCGGAGATCACGATCGCAACAGATGCTCCCCTCGGCCAGAAACTGTGGCGTGTGTCGTCGGCCCGGGGAGGAACCGGCGGCCGGCCTTTCCTCGTCGGCGAATTGCCGGAGTTTATAGAGGCCGAATCGAATTCAATCTCTGATAAGGCCGAGCCGATTGTGCTCCCGGTCACGATCAACGGGCAGATCGCCGGCGAGCGCGACCTCGATTACTTCCGGTTCGAGGCCGTCGCGGGAGAGGTTGTTTCGGTGGACGTCGCGGCCGCCCGGCTTGGTTCTCCGCTTGACCCCATCATCGAAATCCTGGACGCTAATGGGGTGCGCCAGGCGGGCCAGGAGATCCGCGTGGGAGGCGACCCGGTTTTTGCGGTTCGCATCCCGGCGACGGGCGAGTACCGGCTGCTCGTGTCCAATCTCAGTTTTCACGGTGGCCCGCAGTACGTGTACCGCATCACGGTCTCGACGGCACCCTATGTCACCTTTGCCTTTCCGTCGGGAGGGGAGGCGGGTCAGTCGGGCCCGATCGATTTGCTTTCGCTTTCGGGCAGTGGGGCTCCGGGAAGCGCGCGGGAAACGATCAGTTTCCCCACCGGTGCGCCGCGAGAATTCGTCTTTGTCGGCGCGATGCGCACAGCCAACGCCGTCCCCCTGGAATCGACCGATCTCCCCACCATCGTCGAAGTCGAGCCGAACGATTCCACCGCTGCGGCGACTTCCGTTTCGTGGCCGGTGGTCACGTACGGCCGGTTGTCGCGTGGGGAGGACGAGGACTGGTATGCCTTTGCTGCCGGCCTGGACCAGGCCCTGACTGTGGAATGCCAGCCGTTCCCGCGCGGCTCGGGTGCGCTTCCCGCGATCTCCGTCTGCGACGCCACCGGAGCGACGCTGGCGAAGGCCAGCACCGTGGAGTTGTTACCGAAGCCCTGCCGCCTGGAATGGCGCGCCCCGGCCGACGGAAAGTATTTCGTCCGCGTGCAGGAGGTCCGCCAGGGAGGGATCGAGGCTCCGTATCGTCTGGCGATCCGCCCGACGCGTCCCGATTTCTCGCTCGCGGCGGCTGCCGATTTCGCAAACGTCCTGCAGGGGGGCCGCGGAGAACTGGAGTTACGAGTCGATCGGCAGGGAGGCCTCGTCGGGCCGATTGATCTGAAAATCGAGGGGCTGCCGGAGGGGGTCCGCATCGAACCGGCGCAGGTTCCCGCCGACCAGGAAGTCGTCAAGGTGGCGTTTGTCGCGATCGACGACACGCGCCCCGGCGATGCGCTCCTGAAAATCACCGCGTCGGCCAAAGCGGGGGATCAGACGATCTTGCGGGTCGCGCAGGCTGCGCATCTGGGACGCGACGCGGAAGGGGTGTCGCTCGGGGCGCCGACGGTTGATCACGTGCAGCTCACCGTGCGCCACAAGCAGGTCTTTCGCCTTTTCTGCAGCGAGGCCTACCAGTACGCCAATCGGGGGACGATCTACCCCTACCTGATGGAGGTCGAGCGGATGAACGGATTCGACGGTCCCATCCTGCTGGAAATGGGAGATCGACAGATCATGGATCTGGACGGGGTCGAGATCGTGAACTCCACTTTCCCCGCCGGCACGTCGCAGCTCATGCTGCCGCTGTACATGCCGGAAACCATGCATATCAACGTCCAGCCGCACTCCAACGTTTATGCCCAGGGCTATGTCGTCTTCCAGGACAAATGGGGCCAGCGGCAGACGATGCTGCAGGTCTCGGAGATGCGGTGCATGATCCGCCCGCTCCCCACGGTCGCCAGGCTCCGCGCCCGCGAGAAAGCAATGGCGATCCGCGCCGGCGAAACGCGGACCTGCACGCTGCACCTCGACCGGACCTCGAATTTCAGCGGCGCGATGCGCGTGGAGCTCGTGGAGCCGCCGATGGGCGTTCACATGGCTCCCGTCGTCATCCCGGCCGATCAGTCCGCCGCCGTGGCCACGATCACCGCCGATCCGGGGATGGCAGTGCTCCGCGCCGCGCATCTGAAATTCCGCGGCACGGGCGAACTCCCGCGGGACGTCAAGGTGGTCTGCGAAGTCACATTGCCGGTCACGACAGAATAGCCTGACCTGCGTCACTCGCCCCCGCGAGCCGCCGGATTTATTCCGGCGGAATCCGTTTTGGCCGTTTCGGCCTGAGGAAGAATAGACCGGCAAGTGCCTGTGCGAAAAAGCCCGCGGGTTCTCGTGCATGCCACGGTGAAGCGGTCTTTTCGACCCCCGCCGTCGCCTTATGCAGTCTATCCATATCCGCTAAATTACCCATTTTCTGGCGCGTGGCCAACGAGCCGTTGACCGGCAGCAATGTTTTCGCCGCTGTCCGAGCGACTCTTTTTTTCGCACCCCTGGAACATTAAAAACC
>SIAF01000372.1 GCA_009691905.1 Planctomycetaceae bacterium
GAGTTGTGGTGGCCATGCCCCTATCATGGCGCCCGCGGCACGCTGTGCAAGCGGTCGCATGGAAACCACCAGCCCTGATCGGCTACAATGGCGAGAACTCGCGCAGAAAAGTGCAGAATGTCGTGACGGACAGCTGGGCAGAAAACGGGCCACCCGTCTTTTGGTCGGCGAGCACGTCAGGTCACGCCCGGGTCACGCCCGGGTCGGCCTTCGCGCACCGGGACGCAATCTTTCGGCAAACTGCTGCATCCGCGCGTCGAGATTCGAAATCTCGGCCGTGGGCAAATCGGCGCCGCCGAAGCGAACGCGGTAGTACGATTCGGTCACGTCGGCCGGCAGCGTTGCCAGTGGGTCGCCGCCGAGGGTTTCGGCGAGACTGTGTTCGACCTGTCGCGCGAATTCACGATGCGTTTGATGCCCTTGCGGACGCAGGCCACGCGTCGAGGCGAGCGTCAGGAACCGCTCGTAGAATTGAATGACGATTCGAGGCCCGTGGGCGTCGCCCCACAATTGGCCGATCCACGACTGCCAGCGCAGCCGCCACTTCGAAGGCCGCCTGTAAACGCTGCGCTGGTGCTCGCGCCAGACCCACCACCGTCGCAGCAGCCAGATCGGCAGTCCACAGACCGCCACCAGCGCCAGCAACGCTCCTGCGCCGCGCCACGTCAGCAACTGCTGCGGATCGGTCACTTGGTTCTTGAACCACTGCACGCCTCTTTGCAGCCCGGCAAGGGACCCTCGCAAACTGTTGAGGCCCCCCGTCAGAGGGTCGTACAGCGACTCTTTCTGTCGGCTGTACGACATGCTGACGACGTAGGTCGACCAGAGATTCGACAGCGAGCTGCGCGCGGCATTCCAGAAATAGTCCTTGCTGCCGAACGTTTTCACGCTTTCGTCGCGTTCACCCGGAGTCGCATCGAGCACCATCCACTGACCGTCGATAAACGCTTCGACCCAGGCGTGGGCGTGCCGCTGCTGCACTTCGTAAAAGCCGCCCCCCTTGAAAAACTCGGCTCCCTTGAAGCCGGTCACCAGTCGCGAGGGAATTTCGACGGCGCGCAGCATCAGGGCCAGTGCCGAGGCATAGTACTCGCAGTGACCGTTTTTTCGATTGAGCAGAAAATCTTCGACGGGGTCGCTGGCGGGATCCTTGATGGTCATATTGAGCGAGTAAGTGTATTCGCCCGAATCGCGCAAGTGTCGTTCGAGCGTCAGCGCCTTGCGGGCTTCTGGCGAGAGGCGCGCGTCGCCGACCAGGCGCTGCGGGGCCGTCCAGTCGGCAGCCAGCGCTTTGAGACGTTCGAGACCCTCGGGAGGCAGGCTCAGGTAGCGCGGCCGATAGTATTGACCGACAGATCCTCGAGTCAGTGGCAGGACGTGAGCCGACTGGCTCGGCATGACGTGCGGGCCCGATTCGCGCGGGCTCGACGGCGCTGAAAAAATGAAGTATTCGAGCGGGTCGTTGTCGCTTGGCGGAGTCAACACTCGCGTTTCCACGTTTTGCAGGATCCGGTCGTCAGGATCGAGACGTCCCTGATCCATCGGAGACAGGCCGAACAGCACCTTAGCCCCTTTGAAGGCGATGCGAAATTCCTGCCGGAACACACCTGTCCCACGCGGAATCGATTGCATTTCCTGTGTTTTATCGTATTTTTGGAATTCGCGCCTTGGGTCGGGTCTCGACCACAGGCCGCTTTTGTAGGTGTCGAGCACGCTCCCCCGGAACAGCGGTTCTTCCAGGTTGTACCGGCCTGCAAATTCTTCCAGACCCACCGGGGCGTTGGTGGTTTGGTTGAACAGTTTGAGCTGCAAAACCGGCTCGTTGCTTTCGAGAATTCGCCCCAGGTGTCCCAGACGCACGTCGCTGGTGAACCCGGCCAGGGCGCCGCTTGAGGCGACGGCTCGATTGGAGAACGGGTTGCCCTCCCCCACCCAGAACCGAGGCACCAGCAAAAACATCAAGAGGCCCAACGAGAGGCCGACCACCGAGATTCCGGTCACTCCCGACACGTAGCGCGGAGTGATCCAGCGGTTGGCGACATCCTGCTGAATGGAATTCTCGACGATCGTTTGCGGCAACCGGTCGAAGGCGATCGAGGGGCTGGCGAGCATGCCTGGGGCGACGGCGGCCGGCCGATCGGTGCGGCTCGTCGCGCCCGATTTCGCGCCCGATTTCGCGACGACGGGGGGGGAGAGCGCGTCATCGAGCAGCAGCGTCGCGTCCAGACCGTCGGCGTGGAAGGCCAGCGCCCCCTGATACACGTGAAACAGCGCCATCGTCCACAGCGCTGCAAGCAGGTACCCCAGCAGAAACAGGCCGTACCACCCCGAGCTGGTCAACACCGAACCGACCGCCACCTGCAACAGGCTCAGGGCGAACAACCACCAGTACTGCCTGATGCGCTTGTCCTGAAACAGGACGATCCACGTCAGATACACCAGAAAGTGAGCACCCGCCAGCAGTCGCGCTTCGAGGCTTTCTCCCAAAAACTCGAACACCGCAAACGCCATCGCCACCAGCCCCATCAGGCTGCACCACATCAACCCGATGCGAATCGTGCGATGCCACTCGTTGAAAAACAACGCCAGGACGCTCAAAAACACCGTCAACCCGGCCGGAAACGGGGCTTCTTCGCCATACGCCAGCATCGCCCCCGCCATCCCGGTCAGGCCGCAAATGCTCAATTGAAAGACAGTCGACAGGTTCATACCCTCGCCGCCCGGTGCGATTCGTCGTAGGTCAGGTAGTCGGCCAGAGCATTCGGCTCGGCCAGCACGACTTCGAATTCGGAGAAGATCTCAGCCAGATCGTGATCGGCTGGATTCATCGGCGATTGCTTGGCGTCGGCCGCCCCCGCGGCCGCAAACAACAGTGCAGCCGACAGCTCCTCGTGCGTCGTGCGCGTCGAAACGATCACGCGCCGAGCCTCGAATTCGACGGCTTGCGCGGCATCGCGCACGGCCGCAGCCAGGGGGGGCGTCGGGCCGGCCTCGGCCAGCGCCAATTGCTCCAGCAGCGACCGCAACGGGTGCGAGTAACCGACGTGGCCGGAGGGCGTCGCGTCGATCCCGCAGATGAACAGTTGCAGGTTGGTGTTTTGCCCGTCGTGTGCCTGCTCGGCGCAAATGGTCGCCGCGAAACTCACCGCCAGTTCGACGCGGCGGCGATCGTCGGCCGACGGCCGCGCCGGCTGCCACAGGTCGAGCACCAGCCACAACTCGGGATCGCGGTGGTGCTGGTACTCGCGAACCATCAGTTCGTTGCGCCTGGCCGTGGTCCGCCAGTGAATGGCCCGCGGATTGTCCCCTCCGCGATACTCGCGCAGCCGCTGAAACTCTTCGTCGAACACGCCGATTCGCGCGCAGGCCCGGTCAGAAGCCTGCGTCCCCCGCGAGAAGGCGCTGCGCCAGCCGGGGGTCAAATGGCCGATCCGCGGGTAAACGATCAGTTCCTGCGTTTCCCCCAGGGCGAATGAGCGCTGCACAAGCCCCAGCGGAAAGCCGCACGTCACCCGCAACGGCCCGAATCGATAGCGGCCGCGCTCGGCCGGCTCGAGCAAATAGGTGGCACTGCGCTCGCCCCGCGGGGGGACGCGGGTAAACAGCACACTGGGGCGCAGATCTTCGCGCCGGTTCGACACCTGATCGGCGGCAACAATCATCCAGGCCGACAGCAGCGGCTTGCGATTTTCGAGCCGGACGCGCACCAGAAACGGCTGCCCGACGACGGCGTGGTCGGGAAGTTTGCGCGCAATCGAGAGCCGTTGGAGAACCAGCAGCGTCACCTGTCCTCCCAGCACGAACGGGCCGGCCATCAACCCGAACACCAGCAGCAGCATGTTCGCGTGCCCCATCAGCGCCCCCAGACACAGCACGATCAGAATCAGCATGTAAATGTAGGCTTCGCGCTGAAAATGCACGCGATAGCGGCGGTTGGTCCAGGGCAGCAGCCACCTGCCGGGCCATGCGAACAGCCTGCGGATCAGCACCCGCAGGCCCCACAGGCTCAGCAGCACGCCGGTCACCAGCAAGATCGCCGTCAGCAGCCCGAAGACCGGTTGAGCCGCTCCCGGCCGGCCGAAGGCCAGGGCGATCAGAACGAGACCGGCCCCGAGGCAGGCCAGGCTCGGCCACACCCCGGTTCGCAGCGGCTCAGGTTCCGATTGCCGAACAGACATGATCCATGAATTGCTGCAACGTATCGGCCGGATACAGGCAAAACGCGAACTCTCGATCTTTCAGGACGGCATTCGCCGCCAACTGCTCTACGGTGCGCGACAATTCCCCCGTGAGCCGCGCCCGCTGGGGCTGCGTCAATTCGGCCAGCCGGCGATTCACCTCTTGCAGGCGTCGAAAGCGTTCGAAGCCTCGCAAGGGGGTCTGGCCGGCTGATGGGGCATCGCAGCAGTGTACCGACTCGCCGCGGCGTTGGGCACTCTGCGCCTGCTGGCGGGCGATCAAGTCCCGTTTTGCAGCCACCAGGCGGGCGCTCTCATCCGACGCCGAATCGGGCAGGTGGCGTTCAGAATGGAAATCCAGCTCGCGCAACTGTCGGCGCAAGCGCCGCTCGTCTTCGCGCTCGACCGGGTGCGGCGCCAGCGGCAATCGGACTGTGGCCGTCAGCGTCAAAAATCCGGGTGCCGGCAGGTGAAAAAAGCGGACAATCAACCGATCGGTCATCTCGTCGTATTTGGCGCCCCCCAGGCCGTGTACGAACGAATCGGCCAGGCACAGCCGGGCGAACAGCGTCGTCGTCAAGGCCCTCGTCCGGAAGCGAACTCCCTGCCCGGCCAGTTGTGCCAGAACTTCGACCGCGCAGCAGGCGTCGCGCGTCGGCGTCAAGGGGAGTGTGGCGAACACCTCGCTGCCGTTCGACAGGCGGATCTCGTCGCCCTGCTGCCGCGCGAAGACGCGGCCCCGCACGTGATCTCCCTGCCGCCAGACCCAGAAGGGGGCTTCCAGCCAGCCGTCGACCGTGCGCAGGTCGGGGACGGGGTGTGTGCGGCTCCGCAGGCGATTGACTTTGCGATATTCGTGCACGACGTCGTTGTACGCTTCGTGAAACCGCGGGAGGTGCGCCAGCAGGTGCGAGACGAACCACAGAAACGGCTCCAGCCGGCACAGCCGGCTCAGGGGCAGTTCGAGATTGCCGTATCCCCTCTGGCGTTCCCACTGGCTGCGGGCCGCCGTTAGACATTCGGCCAATCCACCGCTCGTCGCGGAGTGATTGACGGCCGCCGGCCAGAACTCGCGCAGCAACGGCTCGAACCCCCAGTCGGCGACCAGCGGCGCGACGCGCTCGGGAAACGAGGCAAACAGTTCGCGATTGACGAGTTGCAGTTCTTCCCAGGGTTGTCGCAATCGCGGTTCGTCAAACGCGACCGATTCGATTCGCGGGCGGTCTCTGGTTCCCGTCGGAACGCGGATCGCGGCTGTCGATGACGTGTCGTTATCGACGACGAGATTCAACCCGATCCCCCCCTGGCGGCTGGCCAGGGCGGAAACGACGAAATTCTTGACCCACACTCCGGGATGAAACAGCGTCGGCTGATGCCCCCCCACGAACAACGAAACGTCAGCCGCCGATTCGGAGAGATCGGCCAGCGCTGCGCTGTCTCTTGTCGCCGTCGTTCCCAGCAGTTCGGTCGTATATTCGTGCGCGGCACGTAACACCTCGCGACGCGTCCACTCCCGCAACTGCCCCAGGCTTCGGCCCTGAATGGGTCGCGCAGCGCCGGCCAGCAACAGTTCGCGATTGCGCAGCGTCATCGCGCCGACGCCAGGCAGATCGGGCACCGCCACAAACGATGGATCGGCCCCCGGCGCGCGAACGGTACTGCGCTGCCAGGGACGTTCAGTCACCGGCGGAATTTCGAACATGCAGGGTGTTTCAGGCATGAATTCGGCAGGGTTTGATCAAGAGCACGGGATTTTTCTAAAGCCTGTTGAAAATGAGCCAGGCTCCGCCGAAACACATCGAATTTCTCAATATTTATCTCTTCGCGTCGAAGCCAGTCACCATTTTCAACAGGCTCCCTAAGAGCACAAGGGCTGGCAGGCGGTCGAGTCGGTCGCGGGCGCGCTTTCGGCCCGGCCCGAGCGGGCCAGTTCGGCATCGAGAACCTTACGATAATGCGCCAGGCGAAACTGCGCGTCATCGAGAGCGCCGCCGAACGAGCGCTTTTCTTCCAGGTAAATCAGCGGCACGGGAAACTCGACGATCTTCAAACGGGCCGCCACGGCCTGCACCCAGACCTGCAGCGGCATGGCATATCCCATATCGGTGATCGAGAACTGCGACAGGGCGCCGACACGGTACGCTTTGAAGCCGCAAAAGGCGTCGGTCAGGTCGAGCCCCAGGCTCTGGTTGACCCACTGGGTGACGGTGTGGTTGATCTGTCGGCGATCGGCCGGAGGCAGGCTGTCGCCCGAGTGCTGCTTGAGGTAACGACTGCCGGAAACAATATCAACGCCATCGACCAGGGCGGCGACCAGATCGGGAATCAGCCGCGGCTCGTGCTGGCCGTCGCAGTCGATCGTCACCAGCACATCGAACTTTTCTCGCTGGGCATAGTCGAAGGCGCTGCGCAGCGCGGCGCCGTAGCCCAGATTCCGGGGGTGGGTCACGACCCGCACTTCGGGAAACCGCGCCAGTTCGTGCGGCGTGCCGTCTTTCGATCCGTCGTCGATAACCAGAATTTCAGGGCTGTACTGATGGACGTGCTGCAACACCGCGGCCACATGCGATTGCTCGTTATAGACGGGCAAAGCGGTCAGGAAGGATTTGGGCATGCGCGGCTCAATCGTACGAAAGCGCCAGAACCACTGGCGGGCAAGACGCTTCATTGTAGGCGTTCAGTTAACACTACAGCGCACGTTTGACATTCATCCTGGATCACATCGGGGCAGTTCGGAGAGACGAATGCCGAGTTGTCGGAGCTTTTTCTTCCGGCGTTTGACGTGGCTGCGGCGTGCGGTGGCGTTGCGCGCCTGCCAGTATTGGAG
>SIAF01000008.1 GCA_009691905.1 Planctomycetaceae bacterium
CAGGCAACGCCGTGAAGGATTCTGTGGGCAATAAAATACGTAATTTGCGAGATACGAGTCGTCAGCGCCGAAATTTCGACGGTCGCAAAACTATCCAAACCGCGCAAATTACGGCCAGAAATCCTTCACGGCGTTGCCCGGCAGGGGCGACACAGGGCTTAATCCCCGAGACGATCTTCCTCCGTTCACACCAGCCCTCATCATGCGTTGCCCTGATTCTCGCGACCAGATCCTGCAGGAACTGGCGTGTCGTATGCGGCAAGTCGAGAGTTCGACCCGCCCGGCTTCCAGCAACAACGACCGACTGTCGACCGGCATCGAACCGCTCGACCGTCTGCTGGGTCGATCCCGTTCAGCCAGCGGGGTTTCGGGGCAGCCCATCGCCTCCGATCGTCAACCTTTACCCGCGGCAGGAGACACCGGTCGTCGATTGTCGCCGCACGAAGGCCTGATTCCCGGCACACTCGTCGAATGGTTGGCCAAAGGCTCCGGCAGCGGCGCGCAGTGGCTGGCATTGAAAGCGGTCGCAGGTGTTTGTCGCCCTGTCGACAGCGCCCACCTTCCAAAAATTCCACACCTTGCAAACATCGGCGGTGCGCTGGTGGTGATTGATCCTCGGGGGGAGTTCTACCCCCCCGCCGCAGCCGGGTTGCAGCTTTCCCTCGACCGCGTGCTGGTGATTCGTCCGCGGCGCGCCGCCGACACCCTCTGGGCGCTCGAACAGGCGTTGCGCTGCCCGGGGGTGGCGGCCACACTCTGTCCACTCGAGCGGGCCGGCGATCGGACGTTTCGCCGGCTGCAACTAGCGGCGGAAGCCGGTGGAGGCCTGGGGCTGTTGTTGCGACCGGCACGGGCCGCCCGCGACCCCTGCTGGGCCGACGTGCGACTGTTGGTGCAACCGTTGTCTGCCGCCGGTTCGTCATGCGACGCGCGTCATGCGACAGAGGGCCGGCCTCAAGGCTCAATCGCCAGAGGGCTGCGCGGCGGCCCTGCGGCCGGGTGTACACGGAAGGTTCGCATCGAAATTCTCCATGTCCGCGCGGGGATCGGCGGCGGGGCGGTGGAACTGGAGATTGATGATGAAACGAATACTGTGTCTGTGGCTCCCGCGCTGGCCGCTCCAACGGCTATGCCTCGTGCGGCCCGAGCTTAAACAACGCCCCGTGGTGCTGTATGGCCCGGCGCGGCGCGGCGGCTGGCAGGTCGTACATGGCTCGCATGCCGCCATCGCCCTGGGGATCGCTGCCGGAATGCCCCTGGCCGAGGCGCAAGCCCTGTTGGGCACAAACGCCCGGCCCGGCAGTGCGGCCTCTCTCGTCCCGCACTTCGAACCGCACGATCCACAAGCCGATCGTGAGTTTCTCGAATCGCTGGCCCGGTGGTGTCAACGGTACTGTCCGCTGGTGGGCCTGGACGAATCGCAGCAACCCGACACGTTGCTCATGGAGATCACGGGCTGTGCCCCCTTATTCGGAGGCGAGCCGGCGCTGGCCGCCCAGGTTGTGCGGGATTTTCATCAGGCCGGGTTCTTCGCGCGCGTGGCAATTGCCGACACGATCGGTGCCGCCTGGGCGCTCGTCCGGTTCACTCGCCAGAGGTGGCCCGATGTCGTTTTGCAGGACGATCAAACCGGCGACCGGCTGGACGCGCTGCCCCTCGCCGCATTGCGTCTGCCGCCCGATGCCGTTCAAACGCTGCACGAACTCGGGATCGACACGATCGGCCGGTTACGGTCGCTGCCGCGTTCGTGCCTGCCGTCGCGGCTGGGACGAAGCGTCCTCGAGCGGATGGATCAGATGGCCGGGACGCTGTCGGAACTGATCGTTCCCGTTCGGCTTGCGGAGCCGGTGGAAGCCGACTGGTCGTTCGAGTTTCCCACCGCCGACCGTGTGACATTGGAAGCGGTGTTCCGTTTGCTGCTGGAACAGATCGTCGAACAACTCGCCCCCCGCGAGCAGGGAGTGCAACGGCTGGCGTGCCGGTTGTTCTGCGTGGCAGGTGACCCGGTCTGCCTGACGATCGGCACCCTGCGCCCGCGAGCGGCAGTTCCCGAACTGCTGGAACTGGTTCACTTACTCCTGGAACAAACGGCCCTCTCCTCCGAAGTGCTGCGAATCCACATCGAGGCGACAGGCACCGGCCGACTGGAATCGGAACAGGCCGAGTTGTTCGACGGTCGGCGGCAGCCTGCCCATGAAAGACATCTGGCCCGGCTGGTCGATCGACTCAGCAGTCGCCTGGGGCGGGACTCGGTCTTGAGACCGCAATCGGTCGCCGACCCCCAGCCCGAATATGCCGGTCGGTTCGAAGCGGTGCTGGCGAACGCCCCGGCGCAGTGCGGTGCTCCTCCTCGCCCTGTCTCGCGCCGGGATCAGCCGGGCAGCTCGTTTCGTCCTCTGCTTTTGAAGCGCCGCCCGCAACCGGTCGCCGTCGTGTCGGTGGTACCGGACGGTCCCCCGATCCGGTTTCGCTGCGACCAGGAAGAGCACGTCGTACTCGCCAGTTGGGGACCGGAACGAATCGAAACCGGCTGGTGGCGCGGGCCGCAGGTACGCCGCGACTACTACCGCGTCGAAACGACCAACGGCCGCCGGTTCTGGCTGTTCCGCCAACAGCCAGAGGCGGTGTGGTTTCTGCACGGAGTGTTTGAGTGACCTGATTTCCATGCCCGACCTGCCTCCTCCCAAGCGACAACCGGTTGTCGGATATATCGCGCCACGCGCCGACGCACCTCCCGATGGGGTCTCCACTCCACGGTACGTCGGCCCTGCGCTCGACGCCCCCTATGCCGAACTGCACTGCCGGACGAACTTTTCATTTCTCGAAGGCGCCTCGCACCCCGATGAACTGGTGCAAACGGCGGCACGTCTGGGCTGCGCGGCACTGGCGATCACCGATCGCAATACTCTGGCGGGGGTCGTCCGTGCGCATGTCGCCGCCAAAGCGACCGGCCTGAAGCTGTTGATCGGGGCCGAGGTCACGCCGCTCGATGCCCCCCCGGTGGTGCTGTTGGCGACGGATCGCGCGGCGTACGGCCGACTGGCACGCCTTCTGACCCGCGGCCGGCGCAGCGCCCCGAAGGGGGAATGCCGATTGTCGCTCGCCGACGTCGCCGAGCATGCGGAAGGTTTATTGGCGTGCGTCGCCCTGGAGAGCGGCGTGGTTCGCCCTTGCGGTGCGCACCGCCGGGATGAACCCGGCGGCTCGCCGGCCGATGAGCTCGCTCGCTACCGCGACATTTTCGCCGACCGTTGTTACGCCCTGGTCGCGCTGCACCTGGGGCCCGATGATTCCCGACGATTGGAAACACTGCAACTCCTCTCTCGGCAGGCGCGCGTCCCGCTGGTGGCTTCCAACGACGTGTACTACCACATCCCCCAGCGGCGCTTTTTACAGGACGTGCTGTCGGCCATTCGCCAGGGTTGCACCGTGGCCGAACTGGGCGAGCGGGTGTTTTCCAACGGCGAGCGGCACCTCAAGTCTTCGGCTCAAATGGCCGAACTGTTCGCCGATTGCCCCGAGGCGATCGCGCGGACCATCGAAATCGCCGACCGCTGCCGATTCTCGCTCGACGAACTGCGCTACGATTACCCCGAAGAGCTCAGTCCGCCGGGGACAACGCCGTTTGAGCACCTGACCCGGCTCACCTGGGCCGGTGCCCGCGCGCGGTATCCGGCGGGAATCCCCGACAAAGTCCGGACCCTGATCGAGCACGAACTGACGCTGATTGAAAACTTGCGCTACGAAGCCTACTTCCTCACCGTCTGGGATCTGGTCCGCTTCGCCCGCAGCCGCGACATTCTGTGTCAGGGACGCGGCTCGGCGGCCAACTCGGCGGTGTGCTACTGCCTGGGCGTGACGTCGGTCGACCCCGGGCGGATCGACGTGCTGTTCGAACGGTTCATCAGCAAAGAGCGGAACGAGGCCCCCGACATCGACGTCGATTTCGAGCACGAACGCCGCGAGGAAGTGATTCAGTACGTTTATGAGAAGTACGGCCGCGAACGGGCGGGGATGACTGCCGAGGTGATCAGCTATCGCCCGCGCTCGGCGGTTCGCGACGTGGGGAAGGCGCTGGGGCTGTCGCTCGACCGGGTCGACGCGCTGGCCAGGTCGCTGGAACACTTCAACGAAGACGAGAAGCTGGCCGCGCGATTTCGCGAGGCGGGCTTCAACCCCGCCTCGCGCACGGGAAAGCAATTGCTGGCGCTGGTGCGGCAGATTCTGGGGTTTCCGCGGCACCTGTCGCAGCACGTGGGGGGGCTCGTCATGACGCACGGGCCGCTGTGCGAACTGGTTCCCATCGAGAATGCCAGCATGCCCGGCCGCACCGTGATTCAATGGGATAAAGACGATCTCGATGCGCTGGGAATTTTAAAGGTCGATTGCCTGGCGCTGGGCATGCTGACGGCGATCCGCCGCTGCTTTTCGCTGGTCGAACAGCACGCGAAACGAAACCTGACGTTGGCCGACGTTCCTGCTGAAGATCCCGCCGTGTACGGCATGATCAGTCGCGCCGACACGATGGGCGTCTTTCAAATCGAAAGCCGCGCGCAAATGGCCATGCTGCCGCGATTGCGGCCGCGGTGCTTCTACGACCTGGTCATCGAAGTGGCGATCGTTCGTCCCGGTCCGATTCAGGGAGACATGGTTCACCCCTACCTGCGCCGCCGCGCCGGGGCCGAGCCGGTCGAGTATCCCGACGAACGGATTCGCAGCGTCCTCGAAAAAACATTGGGGGTGCCGATCTTTCAGGAACAGGCAATGCGGCTGGCGGTCGTGGCCGCGGGGTTTACTCCCGGCGAGGCCGATCAGCTTCGCCGCGCCATGGGGGCCTGGCGCCGCCCCGGGGTAATCGACCAGTTTCAGAAAAAGCTGATGCTGGGAATGCAACACAACGGTTATTCGGCCGAGTTCGCCGACCGACTCTTCCGCCAGATTCGCGGATTCGGCGAGTACGGGTTTCCCGAATCGCACGCCGCCAGCTTCGCACTGTTGGTTTACATCTCGGCCTGGCTGAAACACTACTACCCCGCGGCGTTCACCGCCGCGGTCATCAACAGCCAGCCGATGGGCTTTTACGCCCCCGCCCAACTCGTAGCCGACGTGCGAAAGCATGGCGTCGGTGTGCTGCCGGTCGATGTCAACCACAGCGATTGGGATTGCACCCTGGAGCAGGTCGTGCCCACCCAGGCCGATCCTGATTCGAACCAGACTGATTCGTACCAGACCGGGGCAATCCGGCTGGGGTTTCGCCTGATCAGCGGCCTGACTCGCGAACAGGCCGATCAGATTGTCGCAGCACGTGAGCTTCTCAGGAACTCTGACAAAAGCGAGACCAGACACTTTGAGACCTTCGACGATTTCGCCCGCCGCACCGGGTTACCCCAAAGCGGGCTGGTGCGGCTGGCGCGGGCCGATGCCTTCGGGTCATTGCGACTGAGACGCCGCACCGCGCTCTGGCAGTCGCTTCCCGCCCCGGAGCGACAACTGACGTTGTTCGCCGACGCACCTGCTCACGAACCAACCGTCAGCCTGCCACCCTTGGCGCCGTTGGAAGAAGTCGTTGCCGATTACCGTACCGCCGGGCTGTCGCTGCGCGATCATCCGCTGACGTTCATCCGCAGCCAGTTGCAACAACTGCGCGTGACCCGCGCGGGCGATCTGGCGAAGCTTCCCGATGGTCGCCGGGTGCGCGTGGCAGGTCTGGTGCTGCTGAGGCAGCGTCCCGGCACCGCCAGCGGCATCACGTTCGTCACGCTCGAAGATGAAACGGGATTCACCAACCTGATTATCCATCCCACGATCTGGGAACGTTACCACCGTGTGGCCCGCCGGGCGCAGGGGATGATCGCCTGGGGCACGCTGCAGCACCGCGATCAAGTCATCCACGTCCTGGTGCAGAAACTGGAGGATTTGTCGACACGTTTGAGCGAGCTGAAGACCAAGTCGCGGGATTTTCGCTGATATGTAGGTCAGCCTTTCCAGGCTGACGGCGTGGGCGAATCCGCTCGCATTTCTTCGAACGCGTCAGCCTGAAAAGGCTGACCTACGGGCACGGCCTGTGATGCTATAATCCCGCATATGCCTGCCCCGAAGCCGGAAGCTGCCAAACGCGCCACGTCGCGACTCGATTCGTTCTGCCATGCTTTCGCGGGTTGGGCCTACGTGATTCGCACCCAGCGCAATGCTTGGATTCACGCAATCGCATCTGTAGGCGTGTTTGCGCTCGGATTATGGCTTGGTTTGAACTTCCTGCAATGGGCGATCATCCTTCTGACGGTCGCGTTCGTGTGGGTGATGGAGTTCATCAACACCGCGATCGAGTCCGTCGTCGATTTGGCATCACCCGATGCGCACCCATTTGCAAAAGTGGCCAAAGACGTCGCGGCCGCAGCAGTGCTGGTGAGTGCGGTCACCGCCGTTCTCGTCGGCCTGCTGATTCTCGGTCCGCCGCTCTGGGCCAGGCTGTCTCAGGCCATTTCGTGAGGCGGGCCGATCCTGCGTGCGTCACTCAACACCCACACCCGCTCTTTCCCGCGGGCTGATGCGCCGATACAATAAAAACGTCTCGAACATACGAGAAGACTTTGACTTGCGGCTGTTTCGAGGCGATGACTTTGGTCTGCGAGCAGCCCTTTTGCCGATAAGATACCGGCCGGTCCCGCACCCGCCCGACTCGCGCCTGCCCCGCCGCTGAGACCCGCCTGATGCCGACTCTTCCGGGACCTGCCCAGCGCTATTGCGACGGCCTCTCGCGCCGCTCGTTTTTGCAGGTCGGCAGTTTGTTGCTGGGGGGCCTCACCCTTCCCGACCTGCTGCGAGCCGAAGAGCGTGCCGGCAGCACCCGATCGCACAAAGCGGTCATTATGGTATACCTCTCGGGAGGTTTGGCACACCAGGATTCATTTGACCTGAAACCCGACGCGCCCCAGGAAGCCCGCGGCGAATTCCACCCGATCGAGACCAACGTTCCCGGCATTCAGATTTGCGAGTTGCTGCCGAACCTGGCACAGGTCGCCGACAAATACACGCTACTCCGCTCGATTGTCGGCCTGCGCGACGAGCACAGCAGTTTTCAGACGATCACCGGCTACACGATGGGCGATTCGCAGCGGAATGGCTACCCGCACTTCGGCTCGGTCGTGTCGAACGTCCAGGGAAATACCAGTCCCATCGTGCCGGCCTTCGTCGATATGTTCCCCACGATGCAGCATCGCCCTTACAACAGCCCCGGCCCGGGCAATCTCGGTCCCCGGTTTGCCGGCGTCAAGGCCGACGGTGAAGACCTGGCGAGCATGAAATTGCGGTTCGTCTCGCAGGATCAATTGGGCGACCGCCGCCGCTTGCTCGACACCTTCGATCAGTTCCGCCGCGCGGCTGAAAGCGATCGCCTGACCGAGGCCGATTCGGCTTACCAGCGGGCGTTTGACGTGCTGACTTCCAGCCGGCTGGTCGACGCGCTCGACGTCAACCGTGAAGACCCGCAGGTGCGCGAGCGCTACGGCAAAGGCTCGCCCAAACATCAGGGAGACGGCGCCCCCCTGTGGAACGACCAGTTGCTGGTCGCCCGTCGCCTGATCGAGGCAGGGGTTCGCTGCGTCACCGTCGCGTATGGTTTCTGGGATACGCATGGTGGCAACTTCTCCCATCTGCGAAGCAATCTGCCGCAATTCGACCGGGGAATCGCGGCCCTCGTTCAGGATCTGCATGACCGCGGCCTTGAGAACGACGTAACGGTTGTGGTCTGGGGCGAATTCGGCCGAACGCCCAGGATCAACAAAGACGCCGGCCGCGATCACTGGCCGCGCGTCAATGGAGCGTTGCTGGCCGGTGGCGGGTTACGTGCGGGTCAAGTGATCGGCTCGACCGATGCCCTGGCCGATTCGGCCAAAGATCGCCCGATCCCCTATCAGGACGTGCTGGCGACCCTCTATCACCCATTGGGGATCGACCCTCACGAGTTCATCCGCGACATCGCCGATCGCCCCGTGCCGATCCTGCCGGGATCGGCGCAGCCGATTCGCGAACTGATTTAAACGGCGGGGCTGACGTCGTGTGCTTCGCACTTTTCGCGAAAAAAGCGTAGAAGAATCAGTGGGTTCTTCCGCAACGAACACAAACGGCCTGTGCCGCCCCGGATACGACGGAATGCTATTCGATCTTTCCTTCAACTATTTGCTGGCCCTGGCCGCCTGGATGGCGGCTCTGGCCGGCGGTTTCGTGCTGCTGTTGTGGCTGCGGCGCCACTGGGGTGCGATACGGCACCAGCGCGTCAAATGGGCCAACCTCGGTTTATCGCTGTGGATGTTTCTGGTCGCGCTGACCGGGGTCGAACTGTATTTCGCCGTGATTTACGACCAGAGCGACTCGTTCAACATGACGAACGTGTCCAAGCACTGGTTCACGAGGCACATCAAACCGGTGCAGAAGACGCTGAATTTCAATGACGGCCAATCGACGGTCTATCGCGACCTCCAGGCATTCCCCACTCAACTGGCTGACGGGCAACAGCACCTCTGCTTCGTCGGCGACAGTTTTACGTTCGGTCACGGAGTGCCGAACTGCGCCGATCGATTCAGTGACCGCATCGGCGTCTCTCTCGAACGACAGGCCCCTGGCAAGTTCGTGGTATCGAATCTGGCCGATGCCGGCCTCGATTTGAATGTGATCGCGTGGCTGATCGAAGAACTGGCGAGGGACAAGCTGCCAGTCGACACCATTGTCTACGTGATGTGTCTCAACGACATCGAGAAATTCAACCCGGAAACCGAAGCGCTCTATCGTGAGATCGCCGCACGTGCACCGCAGTCATTCCTGTTGCGAGACACCTACTTTTTTAATCTCCTGTACTATCGAATGCAGCAGCTTCAGTCGCCGCGCATCGGCGGCTATTACTCGTATCTGCAGGATTCGTACGCGTCGATTGCGTGGTATAAGATGCAGGCCAAGCTGGACGATCTGCGCCGACTTTGTGTGCACAGTCGAATGCAACTGCGTGTTGCCGTGTTTCCGTTTTTGCACAACCTGGGGCCCGATTATCCCTTTACCCGGGCCCATCGGCAAATTGTCGAGTATTGCGAGCAACACGACATCCCGGTGCTCGATTTGCAACCGGTGCTTGAACCGCATATCGCAAAGGGTTTGACCGTCAGTCGCCTCGACGCGCACCCTAACGAGCGGGCTCACGCGCTGGCCGCCGAGGCGATCGAACGCGAACTTCTGAACAACCTGCGGGTCGAATCAATCGACCGATAGCAAACCGGCCGACTGATTTCATGCAGGAGTGCTTTCGGCGTACTGGTCGTCGCGTTAGCCGAACGTCTGCGCAAGCCTGGCTGAACCGGCACGGCAATTCTCAGAAGTTGCCTGTATACAGCCGTTCTCCTACTGTTCGAGTTGTAATCCGGCCGCTTCGGTCAGCCTGTCAAAGAATGCGGCTTGTGTGATCTGATAGACGATTTCGGCCACATTCTGGTCGTCAAACAACTTGCGCAGCCGCGCGAAATCGTCGTCGGTGATCAGCGCCGGATCAACCGTGATCGTCCGGGCGAATTGCACGACCTCGCGATCGACGGGCGATGCAAGCTCTTTGGGCTGATCGAGAGCGAAGATCTGCTCGTCGGTGAAGCCCAGGCCCTGGAGTCTCTGGATAGCATGCCCCAGGGCATACCAGGCGCGATCGTGACGGGCGCCGACGTAGGCGATAATCGCCTTCCAGCGCGGGTCGAGCGTCCCCTTTTCGAAGACGGCCTGATACGAGGTTATTCGCTGTGCACCGGTTTTGGGATTTGCCGCCAGCAGTCGAACCCATTGCGCAGGGGCCTTGCCGTCCGTTTTTCCGCTGACGAGGCTTCTCGTTGCCGATTCGTCCGCCACGCCCAGACGCGACGTTCGCGTGCGTGCGGCGGCGAGAGCGGCATCGACTTCAGCCCGCGTTTCGAGGGCAGGGCGCGGGCGCGACCGGGGAGGGGCAAGGCCCGTTTCAGCGGCTGTCGCGTTCAGGGGAGCGACGCGGCTTACTTTCGACGCGTACTGTGTCGACGTCGGGCGAACGAAGGGGAACGACACGTCCTGCTTGATCCGCAGCGGGCCTGTCCAGCGATTGGTCGCATTGAATCCCGCGACCGCCATGACGATTTCCGCGATCTGCGTCTCGTCGTAATGCGCGCGCAGGGCCTCGATGTCCTGGTCATTGATCGCATAGGGCTCGAACGAGAGCTTGCTGGCGAACGCAAACGCTTCCTTCTTCGCCGCGTCGAACTCGAGCCAGTCACCATCGAGTGCGGCGAGTTGATCGTCGCTGACCCCCCGCGACGCCAGACCCGACTCCTGGTGTCCGAGACAATAGGTGCAATTGTTTCCGCGCGAAACGATCCAGAACAGCATCGTTCGGAACGACGGATCAAAGGTCGAGTCGGCATTCTGATTGGTTCCGGCGCGCGCCCGTTCGATGTCGCTCGAACGGCCGAAGCCATAGTCTGCGAGATACCAGGCCCGCATCCGGCCGTTGTTGGCCAGCCCGAGACGGCGCGGTTTTTCGCCGTCCTGCGCGGCCTTGGCTTTCTGTTCTTCGATCAAGGCTTTCTCTTCTTCCGTCACCGGAGGCAGCGGCAACCGCGGCAGCGATGCCTTAGAGGCATCGAGGGCCCGTTTCATGTCATCGCGCGTTACCGGAACCGGGTCCGGAATTGAGGTCCCCGGCGGCTCATCAGCCACGGCGAATGGGGCGACACTCAGCAACAATCCCAGCGCCAATCCGCCTGCGGATTGACGCCGACCAGCCCAGGCTGTCACCAGTGCCGCAGTCATGACGAATCGATTTCGAATCATGGATCTCTCCCGAGGGACTTGTGAGTTCTCTGACAAACCAAACACCGGGGCCGGCGCACTTCGCACCGACTTGTTTAGTCGGTGACGTCAAAGGCACGCAGGACGGTAATTGCCGGCTGCATGGTGACGTCGTAGGCCACAGTCTTCTGCTGCTCCGACTGACCCTCATCAGAAACGGTGAGGACGGCGTTGACACGCCAGTTACCCCCGTTCTTCTGGGGCGCCCCCGACATCTGGTAACCCTTGAGCGCCTTTCCCGCCTGCCAGTCTTCGTCGGCGACGTGAATTGAGGGGGTTTCACTTTTGAGCTGATCGGGTTGCTTGCCCGCCTTCCAGGCGTCGAGCGCCGTCGACACGGCTTTGCCGGCGTCCTCAGTCCTTCCCGTCGGCCCGGCAGGCTGCGCGCCACACCCTGCCACGCCTAACAAACCGAGCATCAGCAAACCAAAGACCAAGCCCCGGATCCGGGCTACCTGGCCGCGACATACATCGATCTCGATCATCGAATTCTCACTCCGGAAACAAGCGTGTATGAATGATGGACAACCAGACTTTGGTTGCGGAAAGCCGCCCTCGCCTGCCCGCACTAAAACTCGCCCGCCACCTCACCACTCGCCCGTGTGCCGATCGCGCGCCAAGTCGCCAGATTGACATTGTCGCTCACGAACCGAACCGAACCGTCACACATCAGCACATGCACGCCGCCGGTGTGGTAGCTTGCCGCAGTCGTGGCGATGCGGCCCGGAGGAAACATGCACGAGCGCGCGTTGGGGCCGGCCACGTGGAAATACTGCGAAGTCGAGTGGTACGACTGCATCCACGGCGCGCCGACGTTCGAGACCCCCTGCATCGACAAATTGTTGACGTCGGTCGCCCGACACAGCGTGATCGCCTCGTCAGGGGTCGCGGGATACGTTCCCGGCCGAAAGGTATCGGTCAGCGACGACAGGCTGTTATTGAAGTCTCCGATTTGATGTTCGCTGAAGGCCGCGGTATTGCTGGTCCCGTCACGCACCTCGGCAATCGCCAGGGCCATTTTGGGGATAAACACCCCGTTGGGGGCCGGCATCCCGTAATTCGAATCGCCGACGACGGTGGAGGGCTGGCTATTGAGAATCCCGCTTCCCTGAGAGGCGCGATAACTTGTCGCAGCCCAGCCGATAGGAACAAGCGACGTCGAATCCGACGGACAAAGGAACGACGGCACCACGACCGAGAGCGGCCCGGCATTGACCACGTTGGCGTAGGACACGTTGAAGTTGATCTGGTTGTACAGCGGCGTCTGATCCATGAACGGCAACAGGAACGTGTGCACCGACATCGAGTTGACGGTGCTGCTTCCGCACATCGGAAACACTCGATTCTGGTCGAGATAATTGTGCATCCCCAGGCCGATCTGCTTGAGGTTGTTTTTACACTGCGCGCGGCGGGCCGCTTCGCGGGCCTGCTGCACGGCAGGCAGCAAGAGCGCGATCAAAACGGTGATGATGGCAATCACCACCAGCAATTCGATTAATGTGAAGGCACGCCGACGTCCGCGCGACAAACGACTCGACTGTGAAGTCCAGGGCAACATGGAAAACTCCTTCGTACGAAATGAGAACCAGAAGACAGAATGACGATCACTTCCAGAAAGACGCGTAAATCCATCGCACAAGCCCGCGAATCGAACGAACAATCCGTTGTTCAGCCTCAGAACGAGCACCAAGTCCCGAACGACAGGACAGACGGGGCCACTTTTTACGCGGCAACCAGCGGCGTTTCGCTTCAAAGGAGACGATCGCAGCTTCGGCTCACAAGCTGCGACGCGATCGAATCTCGATCTTGCCGAGCAAGTGGCGCATCAGCACCCCACAAGTCGTGGGTACATGCGATCCCCTTCAAGCAAGGCCGGCGGACCGCCATGCGCCATGCGCAACGCGGCTGCGACCTCGAGAAGCACCGCGGCGATTACCGGGGCGGGCGAAGAATGCTCAAGCCGAAGGCCTCCGCGACAAATTCGCGAGGCTCGGCGAACAGCGACGACGTCGAAACCAGGCTCGGGCAATACTCGCCGGCCTGACAGGCCCAGCGATCGATCGAGACATTGATCTTCGGCATCGGTGCCGATGGAGGCATCGATCCATCGGAACAATGCGGACCGCGGCAAGCGGGCCGAGCGGGATTCGCGTCGCGGTCGGCCGCATCGACAAAGCCAATGTAGCTTGCCGCCTTGTCAGCGGACACCGAACCAGGCGCCACAGGACCATGATCCATCGCGACATGCCGACCGCGGATCAGCACATAGTCGCCGCAACCGGCGTCAGCCCGATTCGGCAAAACGGCCAACCCCACAAGCAGCGCCAACGCTGCCGCAATTCGATTGCGGAACGTGAATGCATTTCGTGAATGGAACCGGCTGAAACCGCGCATACGACCGCTCAAACGGCAAAACCAACGTCGCGAAGGGAGGTCAATGGAGTTGTCAGAATTCGCCAGAACAGGCCACCAGAACAGCGGCACACCCTAGCACTCGTACAATACGCCGCCAATTTCGCATTTGCAAGATGCAAATTCGAAATTCTCCGCTGCCGGCTGAAAATGCCGACGACGTTGCCGAGCGATCACGGCTTCGGGATCAGGGTCGTGACGGCCGGGGAAACTACCCGGCGGCGGCCGCCGAGGCCGAGGGTGCGGCGACCGCAGCCTCAACCAGGCAACTCAGGGCACGCGTCAGCACAGGCTGCGGGACGCTCTCACCCGAGATTCGAACGTGCTGCAGCAAGGCCTCGTCGATCGTCGTGCGTCCGCTCGCAAGATCGGCCAGCAGATCGACGTCGCACTGCAGCGTGGCCACGCGCTGCGGATGCAAACCCAAATCAGCGGCCACGATTTCATCACCGCTCAGCGACAGGCTCCAATCGCCGCCGCCGTGTCCGGTGACGCGCAGCCCCAGCCGAAACGGCGCGATGTTGTGATTGGCAGCCGGCCCCGCCGAATCGAGGAATTGTTCGAGCGCGCCGGCAACGTCAAAGTGCGGTTCGACCGGTTTCGCTCGCGGCGAGGTGAAATTCACTCCGATCGCCCAATCGGCCATGCGACGCAACATGCGACGGTCGACGTGCGGACACGGCAGGTGCGGGGCGGCAGTGCGCGTGGCTGTCGCATCGAATGTCGGGTCGTCCTTCCAGTACGAACTGTAAACTTTGATCAGTTCGCAAAATAGTTGTTCGATTTCGGTGAGGCCGGTCAATTGCGTCCCGCCCCCCACCAGGCGGACCCCGTAAAAGCCGCACGATTCTTCGAGCACATCGGCGAGCATGCGGGCCGTCACAGGATGTTGCGGAGTCAAGTGGTACGTCGCCCCGTGGTGTTGGGGGTGCGTCATCACGTGCACCATCACGGCCGAGACCCAGTCGACGGGGACCAGATTCTTGGTTTCGAAGGTCGACAGCGGAAATCGCGTTTGCGTCGAAACCCGGCCGGTGGAATTGACCTCCATCGCACGGACCATCGTATACGCCGCCTGCAAGGGGGCGTAAAAGCCATGATAGGTCGTCGTGAATGAATTCTGCGAATCGCCGACGATAATCGCCGGCCGAAAGACCGTCAGGCTGTCCAGAAAGCTGGCCGATCGCACTATTTTTTCGGCCTGAATCTTGCTTTGCTCGTAGTCGTTCGACAGGGTCTGGCCGACGTCCAGATCCGATTCCAGAATCCTTCCCTGACGCTGCCCGCAGACGTAGGCGGTCGACACGTGATGGAATTGCCGAATTCGTGCGTTGCGACACAACTCAAGGACGTTGCGCAGCCCCTCGACATTCGATCGCCAGGGTTCGCTGGCCGGCCCCGTGCTTTGAAACGACAGACTGGCCGCGTTGTGCAGCATGGCGTCGCAGTTCTCGGCCACCCAGCGCATCCCGCGGGCGTCGAGCCCCAGGTCGGGTTCGGTAATGTCACCTTCCATGACGACCGGCCGTGGCAGCTTGCAACCGAGCTGCTTGTCCCAATAGCACATCACGTTTTCGACTCGATGCAGGGCCGTGGCGCGCCTCGAGGGGCGCACCAGAACGGCAACAGGCACGTCGGAAAGAGTCAGGTCCTTGATCAGGTACCGACCCAGGAGCCCGGTCGCTCCGGTCAGAAACGTATAGGCCATTGTGCAAATTCCCTTGAGCCATCTGGAACGAACGGCATCTGCCGTTCGTTATACCCGCCAATCCGGGATTGTATCCACTGGGCGCAGTCGCCTCAACTTATGCGTCGATTCACAGCCACAACCGGCTCGCCGGCTGACGTTGACATCAGGCAACCCGGTCGGCAGCCAGGCTCCGCGCCGGGCGCACCGATCGCAGTCGGCCGGGTGCCGTCGGTTGCAGGTCTTCGGCTGTGCCAGGACGCCGAACGCGGCGCCAAGCCAGCAGTGCGGGCAACAGCAACAAATCGCCCGCCAGGGTTGCCATCAGCAAAGTGGCCATCAGCACGCCGAATCGCACGGTCGGTGCGAAGCTGCTCAGGGCCAGCGCCAACATCCCGATGCTGGAGACGACGATCGATTCGAAAATCGGTCCCCCGGTGGTGATCAGCGCCACACGGACCGCATGCGCGTTGGACCGTCCCTCGGCGGTTTGCTCGAGGTAGCGTACGAGAAAATGAAACGTGCCATCAATCGAGATTCCCAGGGCGATGCTGCCCGTCATCATCATGCCGATATCGACCGGGAAACCGATCCAGCCCAGGGTTCCGAACACAATTCCCAGCGGGACGAGGTTGGGGATCATCGCCAGAAGCATGATTTTGACCGAACGCAGCGCAATGGCCATCACCACCCCGATCACGATAAACGCCGCCGCGAAGCTCTTCCAGAAGCCGTCGAAAATCTCGCGCTGCGCCTGTTCGAGCAATGGAGCGATTCCGGTGAAGTGAATCGGTTGGCCGGCCGTCTGCCGTTCGAGATCGCGATGCACTTCGTTGAGGGTCTTGCCGGCGGGAACATTGATCCGCGACGAAATCCGCCAAAGCTGCTGTTCGCCAACGAGAAAATCGTTGTTGCTTTTCTTCGACTCGGCCCGTTGCAGCAGGCTCACCAGCGCCAACGGATTCTCAGGGAGTTCGTCGGGGAAGAACGATGCCGCCGAGAGCGTATGACGCACGGCGGGATTCCGGCGAATCGTCTGCTCCAGCTCGCGCACCCGGCTCAGCCGTGCCGCAAACGGCAGGTCGCTGTCGCCAAAGTCAATCACGGCTTCGATCGAGTCGAGGTTGGTCAATTCGTTCTGAATGCGATGCACGTCGGCGAGAACCTTGCCGTCTTTCGGCAGAAAATCGAGCGGGTCGATTTTCGTTTTGATTCGCGCCAGACCCAGGAATCCGACGATCGCCAGACCGAGCGCGGCGACGGTCACCACCTTGTGGTGTCCCAACAGCCAGTTTGCCAGCCGTCCGAACCCGAGCCCGTTTTCCCCGACCGTCTCGACTTCAACAGGGGGAAGCACGGTCAACAAGGCGGGGGTCAAGGCAATGCCGACTACGATGGCGACGACCGCCCCCAGGGTCGAGGCGTAACCGAAATGAGTCACCGGCAGAATATCGGTGACGCTCACCGAAAACAGCCCGATCGTCGTCGTCAGCATCGACACCAGGCACGGCTTCCAGCACAAACGCAACGCCTCGCCGAGCGGGTCTTCCTTGCCCAGCGAGGCCTTGTAGTAATGAATGACGTGAATCGCTGCTTCCAGCGTAAACACCATGACCATGACCGACAGCGCACCGAGAATGAAGTTCATCTCGCCGCCGCAGAATTTGAAAATCGTCAGCGTCAGGTTGATGGCCCAGATCGTCAGTCCCAACACCGACAACGACAACTTCCAGTCTTTGGTCCAGTAATAGAGCAGGCCGGCACACAAGAGCAGTGTGACGATGAAAAACTTCTGGTTCTCGGCCAGGCCACCCAACCGATCGAGTTCGGTGATCAGCACCGGGCCGCCCGAGAGGCAGATCTGGTCGCCCTGCATGCGGCAGTAGTCGAGTTCGCGGCGAATGTCGTTGACGGTGCCGGCCCGATCTCGAATCCCCGCGTTTGAAAGCAGCACCACCACGCCGAGGAGTTTGTCGTCGGTCGAAAAGGCCAGTCCTTTGAGCCGCTCGTGGGCCGTTTCGCGACTGACGCCCATTTCGCCCATCATCGTCTGCAGGCGGTCGGGCGACCAGCAGCAGCGAACCCCGGGCAGGCGATCGAGCCGGCCGCAGATCGATTCGACCAACGTGTCGTCGGCGGCCGACCGTTCGACGCCGATCAGAATCACTTCTTCGACACCGAAGTCGCGTTTGAATTGTTCGTAGGTGGCCCGAACCGGCGAATCCTGGGGCAACCAGGTTTCGATGTTGTTGTTGGCGGGTACCGAGTCGGCCTCGATAAACAGATACGGAGTGCTGAGCACCACGAACCAGAGCAGCGCGGTGCTATATCGTTTGTAAAATCGTGAGAGCATGTCGAATGTCGCAAAAGGTCGACCGAACGAGCGATTGAACGTCGGCGCAGTGCCGGCATTCACCCCCGATCGTGCAGGAGTGTCATCCCTGAATTCTGCTGCAGAACTTTGCTGACCTGGCGGCGAAATCGATACGCGTCGTTCACCGAAAATCTCGACTCAAACCGCCCGATGGACTTTCAGCATCTGTTGACCAGACCGCAAGGTTGAACGCGCGAACGATTTGCCGGCGATCACCCTAAAAGTATCGTGCAACGGCCGAACGCGCCGTCACAGCAAATGACGGCTGGAACCGACTGCCGCGACGGCTGGGATCGACAGAAAGCACGACCCGAATCCTTGGCACCCCCGAACAGTGCCTCGCAGATTCGCCAGGCTGCCCAGACGGCAAGGTCGCCCATGCAGTCGTTTCTCAGTGCTGAAATTGCAAGTCAACCGCCCGAATTGCCGCTCGCAAGATTCAAGGATCGAGCGATCCATACCGACGCCAATCCCAAGGGCAGGCTCAAGGCCGCAAGGCGGACCAGCACCGATCGTCGGCCCGAGAGCCGCGAGGGCGGGCCGAATTCACACAGCCACAGAGCCAGTGGGGCAAAGGGAATCAACACCAGTCCCAGTGGCGGCTCACGAGGGACCAGGAACCCGGCCAGAATCAGGCCCCCCATCAAAATCGCATACACCGGGACGGCCCCGCGCAGCGGGCCATCGCTCTGCGGTTTTTTGATGCGAATGACCAGAAAGCAGCCTCCCAAAGTTGCCGCCAGGGCGCCCGCCAACTGACCGAATCGTAAGCTGACGGCGATCGCCAGCACCATCGCGCCGCAGAAAGCCGTCAGACACAAACTGGCCGACAGCATCGATCCTGAGACCCGTTTCGCCAAGCCATCCAGCAGAATCGAAAGCCCCCCGATGCCGGCGGCGAACGCGGCGATGTACCAGCCGCGGACGGGCAACAACGCCGCCCAGCCCGGCACCAGCAGCAGTGCTGCCGCCAGTGCCAACCCGAGATGCAACGCCCAACGTTCCGACGTGCGGACCCCTTCGGCAAGGCCAACCGGCCCGATCGACAGCGCGATCGCACCACACCAGGGGAGCCAATGCCACGTCGCGGTGGGCTTGATTGCAGCGGTCTCCAGAATCGCGAAACCGCCAAAAAAACCGATTCCGCAACCGGCAGCCGCCGCGTAGTGCCGAGCCACGTCGCCGGGCACAAACCGCAGGATCGCCCACGTCACAGCCATCGAGATCGCAGCCGGCGCCAAGACTGACTGGGCAATCGCTGTGATGACGACCTGCATGACCGCCGGACCGATTCGATAACGTGCCATCCCGCGAATGCCTGGCACCGGCGCAATACATCGACACATCTCAAACGGAGGCGTCATTGCGCAGGTTATTCTCCCTCCCCCCTTTGCGGGGAGGCGAGACGCACGAAGTGTAGATACCAGTGCTTGGGTTGGAGGGACTACCGGCGAGAATCGAATACGAACTTCCCAAACAGCACGTACAGTCGATCCGGCGGTTGTCGGACAGTTGTTCGTCGTTCAGGGATTCTGCGCGGGAGGCGCCTCGGATTTGGCTCCGCGTGGACCGCCACCCGGGGGCCCGCCGGGACCGCGACCGCCTCCTTGCTGCACGATCGCTTTCATCCGCTCCTGAAATTCTTCCAGGGTCACCGCGCCGTCCTTGTCGGTATCGACGGCTTCAAGATTCTGCCGCATGCGATCGGGGATCTCATCGCCCGCGAGCTTGCCGTCGCCGTCAGTGTCCCAATTCTCGAACATGGCGACCACGGGATCGGGATTTCCGCGACCACCCGGGCCACCCGGACCGCCTTGACCACCCGGGCCACCGCGTCCAGGTCCACCGCGAGGCCCGCCGGGACCGCCCCCCATCTTCGGTGCCGTCTTGTCGCCGATCACGACGGACAGTTCGACTTTCTTGTCAATGCTGTCGGTGCCGAAATTTAGCCCGAAGTCGGTCCGGTCGATGCTGAATCGCGCCGTGAGGGTCAACCCGTCTTCGCCGACTTTGATCGTGGCCGGAAAGCTGATCGGCTTGGTGACGCCGTGCAGCGTCAGGTCGCCGTTGATCGTGCCGGCATTTTTGACGTCGATACTGGTCGATTTGAACGACGCCTGCGGATGTTCATTGGTGTCGAAGAAATCGGGCCCACCCAGATGGGTCGTGAGCTGCGGCATCTGGGTCCAGAGTGACTCCGTATCAATTTCGATCGAAACCGATTTGAGCGTTTTGCCGACGGGATCGATCTGGGCCTGACCGGTGAACTTCTCGAAGCCACCCAGCCGCGGATCGGGCTGTTTCGGCGGCAGGTGCTCGCACAGGAATTCAACCTTCGTATTCTGAGGGTCCAGCGTCGCCACGCCGGCTTCCAGCGGGACCGGTTTCAGTTCGTCAGGAATCGAGAATTCAGGTGCCGCTCCCGGTCCCATTCCCAGACCACCACCCGGCATAATGATTGCCGGTTTGACGTTGCCGGTCTCGGCCGCTTTCTTGGCATCGTCACCGCAGCCGACTGCCAGCAGGCAGGCCAGCGCCCCGCATATGAAAGACCGTCTCATCGCATTTCCCCGCTAAAGAACAAGCCAGAAAGAACAAGCCAGATCGACCACGAACGCCTAGATGCTAACCGGCTCAACCCGACGATGCAATCGTTGCCGGTTCAAGACGCGGCGAGATCAGACGATGGGGAGGAATCGGCCGCGAGCAGTTTCGGCAGCGGGACGGGCCGCAGCATTTCGGCCATCTCGATCGCCAGTGCGTCGAACTCTCGAGGAGAACAGCCGACCACGACCGCAAACGGCGCCTGCCTGGGCATCTCGTTGACGATCCACGAGGTCGCAGCCAATGCCAGCCCGTGCGGCAATTATCTGGCCTTTTTGCGGGCGGCGAACGGGTGGTGCGACAAAGTCTGATGATCATCGAGTCCCTTGATGACCAGCGAGCAATCGCGTTCGTCGAATTCCCGCTGCAAGGCATGCAGCCGCTCCATGACGGTGTGATCGACGAGCCGCGTCTCTGAAAGATCGAGTACGACATCCGTTGAATCACCTGCGCGCTCGATCTCGCGTTTCAGTCCGATCCAACTGCTGAAGGTGGCAGAGCCTCCCACCGTCAGAACCGTCCTGTCGGTCGCCGGTTGCTCAACCGTCACCGGAGATCGGAACAGCGATCGTACCGGGGCACCGTTAAACACGTGAATTGCGAATTTGAGCGCGATGCCGATGCCGATGCCCAGAAGGAGATCGGTCCACAGGATGGCCAGAACTGTGACCACAAAGACGGCCAATTGCTCTTTGCCGATGTGGTACACGTGGATGAACTCGCGCGGCGACGCGAGACGAAACCCGGTGTAAACCAGCATCGCGGCCAGGGCAGCGAGCGGGATTTCATGGATCAGTCCGGGCACGAGGGCGACAAACAACAACAGAAACACTCCGTGCCACATGTCGGCATAGCGCGTTCGCGCACCATTATCGATGTTGGCTTTGCTGCGAACGATTTCGGAGATCATCGGCAGGCCGCCGATCATCGCGCACGCAAGATTGGCGATCCCCACGGCCAGGAGGTCACGATTAAAATTGGTCTTGCGGCGCCAGGGATCGATCAGATCGATGGCCTTGGCGCTGAGCAGCGATTCGAGGCTGCCAATCAGGGTGAACATCACCACCCATTTCCATCCGGCCAGCGTCTGCAAGCCCGAAAAATCCGGGAAGGTGATCGCGGTGAACAAGTTCTTCGGCACATCGACCAGATAGGCGGGCCCCATCCCGAAAATATGGCCCCCGAACGAATACGTGTGTTCGTGATCGAGGTCGAAATACAGACCCACCGGAACTGCCAGAAGGATCACGAGCATCGGAGCGGGAACGATACGCGCCCAGCGTAATTTGATCAGCGGCAGCGTAAACAGCAGAACCAGACTCGTCAGGCCGATCCACGCGATTTCGGGATTCCAGTTCTGAATCGAATGGGGGATTTCCGCGAGGAGCTGCAGCGGCTCATGGGACTCGGGCTTGACGCCGAACACCGTATGGATCTGCTTGGACATGATGATCACGCCGATGGCCGACAGCATCCCGTGAACCACCGACGTGGGGAAGAACTCGCTCAGGATGCCCGAACGCATCAGCGCCAAAGCGATTTGCAGAACCCCGGCCGCAACGCCCACCCCCAGTGCCATACGATACGCCCGCAAATCGGCGTCAGGATCAACCCCGCTCGTGAAGCCGAACTCGGTCACTGCACCGAGTGCGATCACAATCAGTCCGGCAGCGGGACCCTTAATGGTCAGCTCCGAATTGCTGAGCAGGCTGCACAGAATGCTGCCCACGACCGCGGTGAATACTCCCGCAATTGCGGGATATCCACAAGCCAGAGAAATCCCCAGACACAACGGCAGCGCCATCAGAAATACCAGAAACCCGGCGTTCGCATCATACCGAAAGTTGGAAAGCAGCCCGCGAAAATCGGAACAAGGAACATCGGTGCGCGAAGAACTGGGGTTGCTCATTCGGTGGGATTTCGCAGAAGCGATACACTGGTATCAGCAGGTCGATTATATCCACGGATCGTCGCGTAACCTTGACACACAGATTACATTTCAGCAAGCTTCCGCGGTCCGTTGGCGACCAGGCATCTTCCTTATGGTTCCGTTAGCCCGCGGCGAGTCACTCTCCCGCATCGCTCTTGCCCGCGCCGCCGGTTCGATTTTCCCTATTCGGCGTGAATCGACTATACTCGTCCGCTGCCCGGTCGATCCGTTTTACGCCGGCTCGGTTCGTATTGGAAACAATGGCTCATGACTGACAAAGAGACGATTCCCCTGCCCATGGGCTTTCAGGCAGCCGGCGTCCATTGCGGGCTGAAAAAAGACCCGACGCAATACGATCTGTCGCTGTTCGTTTCGACGACCCCGGCCACCAGCGCGGGCGTCTTTACGACGAATCTCGTCAACGGGGCGCCGGTCAAAGTCTCGCGCAGTCGCGTCCCCCGCGCCACGACTCGCGGCATCGTGATCAATTCGGGAAACGCCAACGCCTGCACCGGCGACCGCGGAATCGACGACGCCCGCTGGATGACGGGCCTGCTCGCCCGCGAGCTGGGCTGCCCCGACGACGACGTGCTCGTTTGCTCGACCGGGGTCATCGGCTGTTTTCTGCCGCGCGAACCGCTGACGACCGGCATCCCGGCCGCTTACGGACAACTGGCGGCGACACCCGTCGCCCTGCTCAGCGCGGCGTGCGGGATCATGACGACCGATACGTTTCCCAAGCAGGCGACCCGCATCAGTGAAATCGGCGAGAAGCTCGTCCGGGCCAGCGGCGTCGCTAAAGGGGCCGCCATGATCGCCCCGAACATGGCCACCATGCTGTCGGTGATCTTGACCGACGCCACGCTGACGCCGACCGACGCCGACGCGATGCTCAGGCACGCCGTCAATCGCAGTTTCAACTGCATCAGCGTCGAAGGGCACATGAGCACCAGCGATACGGTGCTGCTGTTGGCCAACGGCGCAGCCGGCAGCGAGCCCCGTTCGAGGCACGAACGGACGCGCTTGCAGCAAATGATCGACGAAGTGGCCGCCGATCTGGCCGAGGCGATCATCCGCGATGCCGAGGGAACCGATCACGAAATTACGATCGACGTTCGCGGGCTGCGAACGCACGATGAGGCGTACCGCATCGCCAAAGCGGTCGCCGAATCGCCGCTGGTCAAAACGGCGATCGCCGGAGGCGACCCCAACTGGGGCCGCATCGTTTCGGCAGTGGGCTATGCCGGCGTCGTTCTGGAAGAGAAAGACATCACGCTGCGACTCAACGATGTGCTGCTGTACAAGTCGGGGGTACCGCTGCCGTTTCGGGCCGACGAGGTCTCGGCCGGAATCAAAAACAACCGCCGCGTGCATATTGAGCTGGAGTTCGCGCTGGGCCCTGAGGCGCTGCGGTTCTGGACGTGCGATTTGACGGCCGAGTACGTGCGTCTCAATGCCGACTACACAACTTGATTGAGCGCGGGGACCAATATCAGGAATGGGCATCAGGGATGGGCGTGTGACCGCTGTAAAAGCCAACGAAACCGGCGAGGTCGATCGAACGACGCGCGAGATCGGCCGCGCACTGTGGGGCCAGCTCGAACGCTCGAACCCGTCGATTTTCGAGCGGCGGTGGTGGGACGACCGCATTCTCGCCTGGGCCATGGCCGACGAATCGGTCAAGGTGCAGATGTTTCGGTTTATCGACGTGCTGCCGACGCTCAGGTCGCGCGAGTCGATCACGCGCCATCTTCAGGAGTACTTCGAAGAGGTCTCTGAACATCTGCCCCGGGCCGCACGGCTCGCGCTCGAAGTTTCGCACCCCGAATCGGTGCTGGGCCGGGCGCTGGCCATGACGGCCCGCCGCAATGCACTGCGGATGGCGAAGCGCTTCATCGCCGGCACCGAAGTCGACGACGTGCTCAAGACCGTCGCCAAGCTTCGCAAGCAGGGGTTCGCGTTTACGCTCGACCTGTTGGGTGAAACGATCATCAGCGAAGGCGAAGCCGACGTTTACCAGGAGGCGTATCTGAAACTGATCGCCGGCCTGACCCCCGCGGTCAACGCCTGGGCCGAAAATTTTCAAATCGACTGCGACCATTCCGGGCCGATCCCGCGCGTCAATTTGTCGCTCAAACTCTCGGCCTTGTTCAGCCAGTTCAACCCCATCGACCCGACGGGGACGGGCGAGGGGGTCAAATCGCGGCTGCGGCCCCTGCTGCGTGCCGCGCGCGAGCACGAGGCGTACCTGCACGTCGATATGGAGCATTACGCCTACAAGGATCTGACGCTGGCGATTTTCAAAGACGTGCTGATGGAAAAAGAGTTCCGCGATTTCGCCGACGTGGGCATCGTCATCCAGGCCTACCTGCCCGATGCGCAAAAAGACCTTGCCGATTTGCTCGATTGGTCGAAGCAGCGCGGCACGCCGGTCTGGGTGCGGCTCGTCAAGGGAGCCTATTGGGACGTCGAGACGATCGGCGCGAAGGCCCGCGGCTGGCCCATTCCCGTGTACCAGCGGAAATGGCAGTCGGACGACAACTACGAGCGGCAAACCCGCTTCCTGATGGAAAACTACCGCTGGCTGCGGCCGGCGTTCGGCAGCCACAACCTGCGAAGCCTGTCGCATGCACTCGCCTGGGCACGCCAGTTGAAGGTTCCCAAGGGGGCGTTCGAGATTCAAATGCTGTACGGCATGGGGGCCGAGCAGGCGCAACTGTTTGCCGAACAGGGCTACCGCGTGCGGATTTACACTCCGTTCGGCGAGCTGATTCCGGGGATGGCGTATCTCGTCCGCCGGCTGCTCGAAAATACCTCCAACGATTCGTTTTTGCGTGCCAGTTTTGCCGAGAATGTCTCGGTCGAGGAGTTGTTCATGAAACCTGCCGATCTTGCCGCCACCCAGCCTCCATTGACCGATGGCCCACCCGCCGCCGGCTTTCACAACGAGCCGGCCAGCGACTTTAGCCAGGCGGCCGTCCGTCTGGCGATGCAGCACGCCGTCGACGACGTTTCGGGTGAACTGGGGGGCGAATACCCGCTGGTGATCGGCGGCAAACGCATCGACACCAAGCAGACGATCGTCTCGAAAAATCCGTCGCGCAAACGACAGGTGGTCGGCAAAGTCGCCAGCGCCACAGTCGACCATGCGGCCGAGGCGATTCGCGTTGCGCGAAACGCGTATCGCGAGTGGTCGCGCACCGATCCGCAGTTTCGTGCCGAGTACGTCGAGTTGATCGGCGCCAAGATTCGCGAACGCCGCTACGAACTGGCTGCGTGGGAAGTGTACGAGTGCGGCAAGCCCTGGGCCGAAGCCGATGCCGACGTCGCCGAGGCGATTGATTTTTGCAGTTACTACGCGCATGAGATGCGGCGATTGGCGATTCCGCAGCAGTGCGACGTGCCGGGGGAAGAAAACGTGTTTTTCTATCGCCCGCGCGGGGTGGCGGTCGTGATCGCCCCCTGGAATTTTCCATTGGCCATTCTGACGGGAATGACGGTCGCCGCCGTCGTCACCGGCAACACGGTCGTGATGAAGCCGGCCGAGCAGTCATCAGTGATTGCCGCCAAGCTGATGGAAATCATCGAAGGGGTCGGCATTCCCGACGGGGTGGTCAACTACCTGCCGGGTGTCGGCGAAGAGGTCGGCCCGGTGCTGGTCTCAAGCCCCGACGTCGATCTGATCGCCTTCACCGGGTCGCAGGCGGTCGGGCTGGGCATCAACCAGCGCGCCGCCCAGACCAATCCCGAACAAGAATCGGTCAAACGCGTGATCGCCGAAATGGGGGGCAAGAACGCGATCATCGTCGACGACGACGCCAACCTCGACGAGGCGGTACTGGGAGTCGTGCAAAGCGCGTTCGGTTATTCCGGGCAGAAGTGCTCGGCCTGTTCGCGGGCGATCGTCGTCGATTCGGCCTACGACGAATTCGTCAAACGCCTGATCGGGGCCACCAAAAGCCTGGCGATCGGCGCGGCCGACCAGTCGGGAACGTTCATCGGCCCCGTCATCGACGATGAGGCGCAGCGCCGCATCGAACGGTACATCGAATTCGGACATGAAGAAGGGAAACTCGCCGTCGCCGGCAACCTCGGCGACCTCGCGAAAGAGGGCTACTTCGTGGCCCCGCACGTGTTCGTCGATGTCGCCCCCGAGGCCCGCATCGCTCAGGAGGAGATCTTCGGGCCCGTTCTGGCCGTTATCAAAGCTCGCGATTTCGACGACGCGCTGGCCATCGCCAACGACACCCGCTTCGCGCTGACCGGCGGAGTGTACTCGCGCAGCCCCGGCCATTTGCGCCAAGCCCGTCTCGAATACCAGGTCGGCAACCTGTACCTCAATCGCCCGATCACCGGCGCCCTCGTCGAGCGCCAACCGTTCGGCGGCTTCAAAATGTCGGGCATCGGCTCAAAGGCCGGCGGCCCCGATTACCTGCTGCAGTTTCTGATCCCGATCAATGTGACCGAGAACACGCTGCGGCGCGGGTTCGCTCCGCCACCGGACGCCGAGGCGTGAATGGTCGCGGGGTCGAAGAGTCACTGAGTCGCTGAGTGGTTCGAAAGCTTGCCAGCGATGGCCCCGTCACGCGCAAGATGTTCAACTGCCTCGCGCGCCTTGCCACCCCACGGGGCCATCGCTCGACTGTATTGCAGGTCGTGCTTCGCGACGCACGAAACGCGAGCCTGCCAGTTACGCGTCAACCACACACCGTCGCTCTGACCCCGCCACCCAACGTGGCGCGCCCAACGGAAGGATTTGCACGGGCGGCTCGCACATCGCCTTCCGCCTCAAGGCCGGACTACGAGCTTGCCGGGCGTACAAAACCCCAGGTTGCCGCCAGGGCGTCAGCGGCCTCTTCGACGTCGGTGATTTCGCCCCAACCGCCGTTGCGCAAATACGCGTGCGCGAATTCGTGGGCGATTACGTAGAGGGCGAAGGCTTCGGAGCAATGCGCCAGACGCGGTCGGAGCACGACGCAGCGACTGCTCGATCCGACGGGACCGGGGCAGGCCATCCACAGCGTCCATCCCTGACCGGGAACGAAGTTCTCCAGCGTGACGCGAAACCGCGGGTCGTCGAGAAAGTCGCGCTGCACGACCTCGGGCAGTTCGTTCAACACACTCAGCACGCGACATCGCAGTGGTTCAAGCTCGACGAATGCTTCCAGATACGTAGAAAAGATGGGCGGTCCCTCCGTTGCCAAGTGTCGATTCGCGATCACTCGAAAATCACCGTCCGATTGTAACGAGGCCCGCTGCCGCATTGAACCGGCAGTCGCTCAGTTTGCACTCCTCGCGCAACCCCGTTCCCCGACAGGTGATGCCTCCCGTTATTACCGCGGCCCCCTTGCGGGTTCCTATAATACGGTCGTGCTGCGCGCACCGAACGATTCCCTGCGCTTCGACCGACGACACCATTCACCTGACCTGTAGATCCCCCTTTCGATGGATTTGTCACCCGAACACCGTGACCGACTTCGCTGCGTGGCTTTCGACGCCGTCGGGACGCTGATCGAACCGATCCCGGCTGCGGCCGAAGTTTATCATCAAGTCGCGCGTCAGCACGGGTCGCGGCTGGCGGCGGGAGAGATCGTCCGCAGGTTTCGACAGGCGTTTCGACAGACTGAACGCGGCGATCGGGAGAGTCCTGCCGAAACGCGGCTGGCCACCGATGAAGCGACCGAACGCGAGCGCTGGCGGGCGATCGTGACTGCCGTGATCGACGACGTTCCCGATCCAGAGGCCTGCTTCGACGAACTCTACGAACACTTTGCCCAACCCGAGTCGTGGGACTGTTTTCCCGAAGTGCCGGCCGTCCTGGAAGGGCTGCGACTAGCCGGCATGCTGGTTGTTCTGGCGTCGAACTTCGACCGCCGGCTCCGAACCGTCTGCGACGGCTTAGCCGCGTTGCGTAACGTGAACTGCCGGGTGATCTCGTCGGAAGTCGGCTTTCGCAAGCCCAGCCGGCGCTTTTTCGAGGCGCTGCTGGCCGCGGCTGGTTGCCGGGCGGACGAAATTCTGATGGTCGGCGACGACCGCGAGAACGATTTGATCGGGGCGCAGCAGGCGGGTCTGCATGCGGTGCTGATCAATCGCCGCGGCCCCTGCTCGCCCGACGAGATCGCCTCTCTGACGGAGTTGACGGGATGGCTCGCCAATGTCTGATCTTTGGGTCTCATCTTTGGCCGCGTGAGGTATAATGTTCGGCAATCAATGCCGTCCCCCTTCCTGATCTTCTCTGCTGGTTCTCATGCTTGAACCTGCCGTACCCCTGGCACGCTGGGTGGCGATTCAGCGCAATCCGCGATCGGGGACGGGAAAAAACCGGGCGATGTTGCTCGACCTCGTCGCCGAGTTACGACGGCTGGGGCTGAGGCCGCGAATGTTCAAAGATCGGGCGCGACTCGCAGCCTGGGTTGCCCACCGCCAGGCGGGCGAGGGCTTGGAGTGCATCGTCGCCGCAGGAGGGGACGGGACGCTTGCCGATGTGTTCAACCGGTTTCCCGGCGTGCCGGTCGCCATTCTTCCCATGGGCACTGAAAACCTGATGGCGAAATTTCTGTCGATTCCGGCCTGCGGGGTCACGGTCGCCCGGCTGATCGCCGACCGATCGCGGCGACAGTTCGACCTGGGACAAATCGGCGAGCGTCGATTTGCGCTGATGGTCAGTGCGGGATTTGACGCCGAGATCATACGCCAGACCCATGCTGCGCGGCAGGGGCACATTTCACACGCGGCTTATCTCCAACCAATTGTCGAATCGCTGCGTAGTTATGAGCATCCCCTGCTGCGGGTGACCGTCGACGATGCCGAGAAGTCCCAAACCGCCCGGCTGGCGGTCGTGGTCAATATTCCGGCGTATGCCCTGGGGTTGTCGATGGCGCAGGGCGCCAAAGGCGACGATGGATTGCTCGATCTGCGGCTGTTCGAACGAGGGTCGGCATTTCAAATGATTCGATATTTTTATAATCTGACACAGGGCACACACGAAAAGCTGCCCGACGTGATCTCCCGAACGGCGCGGCGCGTTCGAATTGACTCCGAGCAGCCCGTGCCCCTCCAGGCCGATGGCGATCCGGCAGGTTTCACCCCCGCCGATATCAGCCTGTTGCCCGGAGCGCTGGAAGTGTACGCGCCCCGATAAACAAATGACGAAAGACAAACTCCGAATGTCTAAGGAAACGCAAACCTCCGAAAACCGAAAGGGGCCGTCAAAGTCCTGCCTTTCGTCTTTCGAATTTCGGTTTTCCTTAGACATTCAGATTTCGACATTCGTCTTTCCCGACCCAAAAGGGGTGGCATGATGCCCGCGAATCCGGTCGAGATTGGTCCCCTGCGCTGCGGACGCGGCCAGCCGTTATTATTTATTGCCGGCCCCTGTGTCATCGAATCGCAGGAGCTGGCGCTGAAAGTCGCCCGTCGGCTCGCCGAAATCCGCGACGAACTGGGGATCGCGCTGGTGTTCAAATCGAGTTTCGACAAGGCCAACCGGACGAGCGTCGACAGTTTTCGGGGTCCGGGTTTGGCGGCCGGGCTCGAGATTCTCGCCAAGGTGAAGGCCGCGACGGGGCTGGATGTGTTGACCGACGTTCACGAAACGTCACAGGCCGAACCGGCGGCGCAGGTTTGCCGCATTCTGCAAATCCCGGCGTTTCTGGCGCGGCAAACCGATCTCGTGCATGCCGTGGCCGAGGCGACGGGCAAGGCCGGCGGGGTGGTCAACATCAAGAAACCCCAGTTCCTGGCACCCGAAGATATGGTTCACGCCGTGAAAAAATGCGAGGCGTTCGGCAACCCGCGGGTGCTGCTCACCGAACGCGGCACGACTTTCGGATACGGCCGACTGATCAACGACATGCGGGCGATTCCCGTGATGCAGGGTTTGGGGCCGCCGGTCATTTTCGACGCAACCCACAGCGTTCAGCTACCGGGGGGCAGCACGACCGGGGGACAGCGGCAAATGGTCTCGTTTTTGGCGCGGGCGGCGGTCGCCTGCGGCTGCGACGGGCTGTTTTTCGAGACCCATCCCGACCCCGACAAGGCTCTCAGCGACGGCCCGAATATGATTCCACTCGATGAGTTTCCCCGGCTGATCCGGCAACTGCTGCGGCTGCGGGAAGCTTTGACCGAAACCACCGATTCCCAGGGGGATTGATGACGCGCGCCTTGTATCGAAACCAGCGGTACCTCAGCCCACGAACGGTGAGCGACCGACCCTCTTCGATTGCCGCGTCGATCTCCCCGACGACCGACGGCAGGATGCGCCACGACCGCCGACGACGCGTGTGCCTGGCGGGGCTGGGAATCCTGGCGCTGACATTCGCCGCCGGTTGTCCGAAGCCGGACAGTTCGACCACTTCCGCCGGCACGGGCGCGGCGGGGGGTTCGTCACAGCCCGACGACCAGTGCGAAGACCTGCTCGCCACCGTTCACGACACGTTTCAATTGCATCGGCTGGAGATAACGACCACCGTTGCCGACGGCGTCAATCGCCTGAACGACTGGCAGCGGGGTTGCGCGCCGCAATCGACCGCGGGAGGCGCGCTGCCCCCCGCGATTCGCAAGGTCATGACCGCGGCCCAGCGCGACGCTCTGACTGAAACGCTGTTTACGCCCCGCGATGGAGAGCATCTGCGCGACGGCATGATGCTCCGCTCGCTGGGGCAGTTCGCGTTTCAGACGGCCGACCTCAACCCGACCGAGTTGCAGCGTGTCGTCGCCGCCTTCGAGTTCGTGATCCGCAATGTCGAACTGATTGCCAAAGCGCCCTACGGCCTGCCGCTGACGCTCTACGACATCGGCCTCGTGGGAAAAGGAACGCCGGCCGATCGCGCCTGGCTGTTCGCCGGCCTGCTGCGAAACGAAAAGATCGACAGCGTGCTGCTTGTCGCCGCTGCCGCCCAGGATGGTTCGGCAAATCCGGAGGAGGTCGCCCTGGTGGGAGTGCTTCTGGACGGCCAGACCTATCTGTTCGATCCATTGCTGGGGGTGCCCGTACCGGGCCCGCAGCCATCAGAGAGCGCCGTGGCCACGTTCGAGCAGGCGGTCACCGATCCGTCGGTGCTGCGACAACTCGATGTCGGCAACGACTTTCACTACCCGCTGGAATCGGCCGGCCTGCGCCGGGCCCGCGTGCTCGCGATCAGCGATTCGGCGTTCTGGTCCGACCGCATGCGCCGGCTGCAGGGCGAATTCACGGGACGACAGACGATGGTCATTGCCGACCCGCTGCACGACACCGCCGACGGCCCGGGGCTGTGGTCGCGCGTCGCACGGTCGGGGGGCGAGTTCTGGTCGGCCGATCGCATGGGCCTTTGGAACTATCCCGAAACCCAGCTCGCCGCGCATGCCGAGCTCGACGCGACGCGACGCGATGATTTGCGGGCACTGCTGGCACCGTTCAACGCCTACATGACGATCGGACAGGGTCAGGACGGTCAACTGGCGTTGACCGACCGGCAGCAGTTTCTTGACCCGGCGGGCGACATGAAATTGCACGGGGCGATCCGCATCGTCCGTCAGACGACGGTTGGCGCGCAACGCAAGGCGCGACTCAAGCACCTGGCAGGCGAATTCGCCGAGGCGGTTCACGAATACCAGCTCGTGAGGCAACACTCGCAGGAGGTGGTGAACCTCAGGCAGCCCCCCGGGATCTCAGTCCCGCATCAACGGGCGATCGACGATGCCATTTTCTGGACGGCACTCTGCAAATTCGAACAGGGTGAGTATCGCGTCGCGGTCGACAACCTGCAGCGATATCGCAAGCAGCAGAATCGAGACCAGGAAGCGAGCTGGAACCGTCAATGCCGCTACCTGCTGGCCCTGAGCCACGCCGCCCGGAAAAACTACCCCGAGGCGATCGACGAACTGAGTGCTGTGGAAGTTGACGACCCGGAATTTGCCGGTTACCAGTCGCTGATTCGTTCTTGGCGCGCCGCTGCCGCCGCCGATCAGAAATAAGCTTGTCGAGCCGACCAAGCGCCAGTGCCTCTCCTTGACTCCGCCACTCTTCGACTCTGCGACTGGGCCACTCCCTCAGGGCACAAACGTATAAACCCCGTGGTTGGTTTCGGCGATGCGGCGGAGCAGCGATTCGCCCTTGGCATCTCCCAGGCAAAAGGTGTGAATCGCCACGCCACGCGTATTCTCGCGGGCGATGGCGTCCAGAGCTTTATCGCTGAAACTGCCGTCCGTCAACAGGTAGATCAGATCGGGCTTGAGGCGAAACGCGTGGGCGATTGCATCGTGCGGGTCAGTGTCGCCTCCCCCCTGGACTTTGACCACCCATTCGAGGTATTTGCGCTTGTTCTGCAAGCTGGCGCGCTGCAGCGTTCGGGCGGGCATCGGCACCGCCACCGAGTTGAAAAAGATCACGAAAAACTCGTGCGACTCGGGCAGCCCGCCGATCGAGCGGACCAGTTCAATTTTCAATCGCTCGAACCGGTTGCGGGCCTGGCTGTCGCGCTCTTGCATGCTGCCCGAGCAATCGAGCACGTAGACGAACCGGGTCGCGTTGCCGCTGGAATGGAACAGCGATTCTCCTTGGCCGGCACCGATGCCGTCGCCAATGCCGTCACCGATGCCGGTTCCCAATCCACGACCCAATGCCCTGGCGATCTTGGCGCCGAGTATGGTTTGCGCCAACTCCTGTGCCGATGGCAGGCCGGGGTCGAGTTCGAGTGCCGAATGGACGTTGGAATCGGTTAGAGCGAGCGACGCGGCCGGTTCCATCACGACCGGGACCGTCTCTGGCGGCAGGGGCATCCCCGATCTCGATCCACTGGGGTTCGCCGACTCCCCGACACTCGTCAGCGGGAGATGCTCCAGAGTCTGGGACGGCTGCTCGTCGGTCAACGACAGATCGACTTCCGCCGACGGCAAATCGCCCGAATGCGAAATGACCAGCGCCGCCAGCAGCAAACCGGCAGCCGCATGCAAACCGGCCGAGGCGACAAAGGCTCCCCGGCCTCCGGCCAACGACAGCCACGGTCGAATCGGGTTAATCCCGAGTCGACAACCACGGATAAGAGAATTGAGGATCGTGACCATGCCATCCCCTCAACGAATTCGCCGCAGCGACCTGTTGAGCCTACCAGTCTGCTCCCGTGAAGGCAAATCAAAGCCGGGTGTGAGGCCGCCGAAAAAATGCAATCGGGCAGACGGGTCTGCCACGCCGGCAGATTGGGAAAAATTGACCGGGCTTGCCTTGCGGCCCCTGGCCGGCATAACGTGAATCGAGGCCTTCGAACCGATTCGGGCTTTTTGTGGTTTTTCGATTTCAACCAACCGATGACGCTCGAATCATCAACACCCGGACTCGTTCCTGCCGGATCTGAGAAGGCCCGCACGAGCTGGTCTGCCGACGGGGCGCGACCATTAATTGTAGCCGAATCGCCGGTGATTTTTTTCGACGGCATCTGCGGACTATGCGATCGGTGGGTCGATTTCGTCCTCAAGCACGACCGGCGGCGGCTGTTCCGCTTCGCCACGTTGCAGGGGGAGACCGCCCGCGAGTGGCTGCAGATCGCCCCCGATCAGCCGCTGAGCTCGGTCGTGCTGGTGGACGACCAGGGAGCGCATTTGAAGTCAGATGCCATCGGCCGCATGCTGACGCGGCTGGGAGGGCTGTGGACGGTTCCGGGTTGGCTGCTGCGGTGCATCCCCCGCCCCTTACGAAACTGGGGCTACGATCTGGTCGCCCGACACCGTTACCGCTGGTTCGGGAAGAAAGAAACCTGCCGTCTGCCGACTCCCGACGAACGCTCGCGGTTTTTGCCGTGAGACTACGCGGCGGCGCGACGCAGCCCTGGGGGGGCGAGTTCGGCAAGTCGCCCGAGGTCGATTTGCTGATTGAACAGCACATCGACCAGCTCGGGCGAGGTGAGACACTGCAATTCCTGCGGGCGCAAGGCGGCGAGGGGGTCGTCCCAACCATCGGCGTTCGACCTGGTTTCGCCGGTCGTCGTCTCGCCGGGATGGACGCCGATTTCGGTCAGCCCGCCGGCGGTCGAGTCGATGAACTGCCGCAGCACATTCAAGTCGATGCGGCCGGCATGGGCCGTTCCGAAAAACGCATCGGGGTACCCGACTGCGGCCCGCCGCATTCGCATCAGGAAGTCGAAAGCGAACAGCCGCTTGACCTGAGCCAGGCACCAGTCGGCCGGTTGAAAACGGTGCCGCATTGTCGTACGCGTTAACCCTCGCTCCCAGGCCACACGGACGGTGCCGATTCGATATTGCTCAAGCAGTTGGGGCATCAGTCCGGCAACCACGGGCAGCATCTCGACGTACTGATGTCCGTTGAGATGCGTGGGAACGGCCCCGTGCTCCAGCACCCGTTCGATCTGCGCCGCAAGCTCGTCGCGGATAGCCAGGCGAGCGCGCGCACAAACCGCGATCAGCCGCGGCAACAGCGAAAACACGCTAAGAAACCGCCCGTTGGCATCGAGCAGCCCCGCGGGAAATCGTCGGCCGGTGACGGGACGCCCCTGCGTCAGGTTGAGATGCACCCCCAGATCGAAGGGCTGCCCGCACTCTCCCAGGCGATTGCGGTTCGCCGCCGAAGGCAATCGGCCCGTCTGCTGCAGCCGACTCAAATCCCGCCAGGCGTCCAGTGCCGACAGCAGGGCGGGCGCATTTGCCAGAACCGACGTGCTCGTCAGAAGCCCGTTCAAAAATCCGGCCAGAATGCCCTGATTGACGGCAAGGTTCATGCCGAAATCGTCGGCATGCAGTACGAGGCGTCGTCCGACCGGCGAACGGTTAGGGCAACGGGCATTTGAGGGAAAAGGTTTCAAGCGATCGCAGCAGCAGGGGAAAGTCGTGGGATCATCGAGTGACAACAATTCGGCAGTGCGGTTAGTTCGAAAAACTCAACAGGCTGCTAAGCGATTATCGCCCGTCGCCGATCATGCCGCGGCGTGGGCCGGTTCAACCGTCGCCGACTCGATCAAAATCGGCGGCACCGCTCCGTCGAGCACATACTCGCCCCCCAATGCCCGCCGCCGGACGCGGGACACGTCGAGCAACATCGGCAGGGCGTGCCGCGACAATGAAATCGTCGAAGCGTACTCGTTGATCAGCGTCACCGGAATGCGGCGGAAAGGGAGTTCCAGGCGATGCGTCAGGTACACCACTTCGGCGTCGAACGCAAAACCGTCGATCGTGGTCCGGGTGAAGATCTCCAGCGCCGCGCGGCGGCTGAAGACTTTCAGCCCACATTGCGTGTCGGTGATCTGGCTCGACACGAGCCGCCGGACAATGCTGCGAAACACCAGCGTCGCCACCGTGCGCATCAGGCGGCGCGGCGCGAGCACGGCCGACTCGCGCAGGTCGCGGGCGCCGAACACCACCTGGCAATCGCCCGCAGCAATCGCTCGATACCCGGTCTTGAGTCCATCGAGATCGTAAGGCAGATCGGCGTCGGTAAAGGCGATCGCCTTCCCGGTGGCATGAATCATGCCATTTCGCACGGCGGCCCCTTTGCCGCGGTTGGCTTGCGAAATCGTCGAAAAGCGGGCACCGCGTCCGTCGGTCAATTGAGCCGTCCGATCGCGGCTGCCGTCATCGACGACGAGCACCCGGTAGTCGATGCCCCAGCGATTGAGATAGTCTGCTAACCCGTCGAGGGTCGCGGGGAGACGCTGTTCTTCGTTATACGCCGGCACGACGACGGTCAATTCGTGATCGGACGCCGGAAACCGCCGCGCGAAACGGACGACGTTGTTCGCCGTTTCCGCAGCCAGCACCTCGAAATGCGGGCGGGGCGCCGAAATGTGAGCGGGAGACGCGACCGACCCGGCGTCGTGCCGGGGGTGCCGCGGCGCATCCTGCGGTTCGGTTGCCTTCATGGCAGCCTTTCGATGGGGACGGGCGGTCGGATAAGGATGTGGCGGCGGACCGTACACGAAAGTGCATTTCGAGTCAACGTCTTTCGCGACAATGGGATGGGAGCCAAGACGAGCGGGGGGGGGGCGTAACCCCTCGTTGTTACACACATCTTTGAGTTATCCATCATCGCCGGGGCCAAAGGTCTCCCAGCAGAGGGCCATGTCGTGCATTCGTTGCAGTCCCTTCCAGATCGTTTCGGCTCCGGGTTCGTCCGAACGGGGGCGGTTCACATAGCC
>SIAF01000373.1 GCA_009691905.1 Planctomycetaceae bacterium
AGACGAAGGCCGGCAAGACGAAGGCAACCAAGCCCGCAACCGGCGAGCCCGGCCCGAAAGCGGTCGCCGAGCTGTTCAAGATCTGAGCCCAAACCACGTCTTGGCCACACACGGGCCGCCCACCGGGGCGGCCCTGTGTGTTTTCCAGATATACCCAAACCAAGGAGCACAACATGAAACTGTCCGAAGTCGTCGTCGGCAAGCGCTACGTCGCCAAGGTCTCGGGCCGCTTGCAGGTGGTTCGGGTCACCGAACTCAAGGAGATTCCCCCCGCGTCCTGGTCGACGCGGTCGGCGTGGCGAACGCTGATCTGCGCCGTCAACGAGTCGAGCGGTCGGAAGCTGACCATCCGCTCGCCGCAGCGGCTGCGTTCGCTGGTGGAGGGCTGAACCATGACCGAGCACCAGTTTACCAACAAGCTCGTCGACGCCCTCCGCGAAGTGGCGGCTGCACTGGAACGGGCCGTCGAGGCGGGGGAACGTTCCCGCCAGATCGATGCCGACGATCTGATCGAGACGCTGTTGTCGGTGGCCGACCGGCTCGACCCGCCAGCCGGGTGGTAGCCGCATTGCGGCGCGGGACGCCCCACGTTGGCACGTGGGGCGTTTAGCCGCCAGGGTTGGCGGTTGTGTCGCGGAGACGCGATGGGCGAACCGTGACGAGTTTGGGCGCCGCCGAAATGGACGGCCAGCCAATGCAATCCCGTTGACGGCTGCTTCGAATCGTCGGGATCGTTTCTGGCCATGCGGTCATCGCCACCCGTCTCATGTGCGACTCGGTCTGGGGCTAACCGTCGCATGTCGGTGTTTGCACCGTGCACTGCGCGCGTCTGTGGGTCGGACCGACCGAGGTCGTCGGCGCGTCCGACAGACCAATTCGCCGACCTCCATTTCAATCATGGGTCGAGTCAAGCAGCACCGTGGTGTGCGTTAGATCACTGCCGCAAGTACGGCTACTCCACCAAAGCTCCAGGGAGCAGTCATACTGGGACCTCTGTCCCGCTCGACAACTGACGGCACACGCATTCAGTTGAAGCACCCGGGATTGCGTGCGCCTCTGTGTCGCTGTAGATTGAATGAGCAGATCGCTCGGACACCGTCACTGAGTCTTAGGGGGCCGGTTCCAAATCCTCACGTTGCCGCGACAGCCGATCAAATCAAATGTTTCCCGATGCATCGTTCGATGAGCTGTACGTCATTTCCGACTTGCACATGGGAGGCGCTGCCGGCTTCCAGATGTTTTCGGAAGGAGCGCTTCTCAAGAAGTGGATTTCACAGCTTGCACAGCGGCCATCAGCGAAGACGATCGCCTTATTGATCAACGGCGATTTTGTCGATTTCCTTGCCGAACCCGGCGCGGTGTATTTTGACCACGGGGGGGCGGAGCAAAAACTGGAACGAATCGCGCAGGACGCATCGTTCCGCAGTGTCTGGCAGGCTCTGCGCGCATTGGTCAAACAGCCGGGCCGGCGACTCATCTTTACAATCGGGAATCATGACATCGAATTGATGCTTCCCTGGGTCCGTGAGTCGCTCCTACGGCTGATCGCGGGCGACGACGATCTAGCTCAGCATCGAATCACGCTGGCGTTGGACGGCAGCGGCTACCGCTGTAAGGTCGGTCCGGCTACCGTTTACTGCGTTCATGGCAATGACGTCGACACCTGGAACATCACCGATTACGAGAGGATCCGCAGGATCGTGCGGGACACATCCCGGGGGCGAAACATCGAGCCCTGGATTCCCAATGCCGGGTCGAAATTGGTTATCGATGTCATGAATGACGTCAAGAAGAAATATCCATTTGTCGACCTGCTCAAGCCGGAATTTGAAGCTGTTGTGCCGATCGTTTATTCGCTGGATCCCAGTCAGGGTGAAAAACTAGACAGCATCTTGCGTGTCGTGCGACGGCTGACGTGGGATGGAGTCAAGCGCTCGATCCGGCTGCTTGCGGCCGAGAAACAAGCCGGGACGACCCAGTCCGATGGTCAGCCTGGCGAGTTGTTAGGTTCATTACTTGCGACGAGAGCCGGCTTCGCCGGCTTCATGCCAGATTCCAACCAATCACTCGTCGAAGCTCTCTTGAAAGCTGCGCATGCAGAGCTCGTGGGCACCGTGAATCGTGTCAATGGAGCAACCGTCACCCCACAGGAATCAGCAGATGATAAAGGCGCACAACGCCTCGGTGTCTTTCGCGCTATGTACAACTGGTGGACTGCAAAGCCGAAGGAAGAAATCTTACGATCAGCGTTGGATGGATTGATGAAATACCAGGGATTTGATCTTCAGCACGTTGACAACACGTTTCAGCGTATCGACGAATCAGTCGCCGCGAATATCGATTTCGTGGTGACCGGCCATACCCATCAAGAGCGCGCACTGCGCCGCAGGCAGGGCCAGGGCTTCTACTATAACAGCGGCACTTGGGTGCCGCTGATTCGATTGACACCCGACATCTTGAGCAGCCAGCCGAATTTCCGTCAGGTGTATGCAGCATTCGAGCGGGGGACGATAAGCGCATTGAATGTCCTGAAACCTCCGATTCTGATGATGCGGCCTGCCGTCGTTGCCATCAAACGGCGCGGTGAGGTTGTCGAAGGCACACTAAACCGCGTCGTAGCGAAGGGGGGCACGATCGAACTGCAGGAAGTTGAAGGCAGCAGATTTGTGCGGTAGTTCCTGAGCTTTCCCTCACATCACAGGAGGTAACGAATGTGACTCAATTTCGCGAGGTCAGGCTGGAGCTTCTCCGACATGGCCCGGCTCACAACCAATTGCTCTCCCCTTTGACGCAGTATCTTGCGCTTTGCGGAAATCACGGTGCCGTCACGGTGACGATTCCGCTGGAACACTCGCACTTTCTCGCGAGTCTCGAGCCCCTCGCATACGAGTCATCACAGCAAGCGGGCGAATTGCAGTTGAAAGAGACGGCATCAGTGATCCGCAATATCTTGGCTCAAGTTCCCGGCTTGATTGCCGCGTTGGCCGACTCTGTGCCGTCGGAATTGTCGCAGGAATGCTGGGCAAACGTGAAGGAACCCCAACGGCCGCCCGTCGCAGCAGTATGCACCCACCTCGAACTCATTCTTTCCGCTTCGGAACTGGCACTGCTGCCTTTCGAGTTGGCCGATGCGCCGGATGGTTTTCCGGGAGCAGGTCAGTCGCTGATTTTGCAATCGCAAAATGCTGTCTGCCTGACGCGCCGCGCCCGCCGCACTGATACAGGCGGCGTGTCGTGGTTGCGGAAACCTCGGATTCTGTTCGCTGCGGCTGGTCCGCCCGGCAAGATCCCGTTGCAAGAACACGTGAATAAATTGGCGCGCTGCCTGCAGCCCTGGATCGATTGGTCGTCGGTCGAAGAACGGACGGCGACGTCCGCATATTCCGACTACCTTACGATCCTGCCACGGGCGAGCATCGACCAAATTGAGCGGACGATTTCACAGGCCATTGATGGAAAGGATCAGGCCAGCGATGCAACTGGAAGCAGGTCGCGACCTTACACGCACGTTCATTTCCTTGCGCACGGCGGCAAATATAAACTGGGAGTCGATGAACGCTTTGGTCTCGTACTGCATGACTCGAAAGATCCACTGAAGGAAGAAACGGTTTCAGGAGCGCGGTTGGCGATTGCGCTGCGCGCCCACGGCGCTTGCCACGCATGCACAATGAGTTGTCCGACCGTCGTCACCATCGCGAGCTGTCAAGGGGCGCAACAGGGCTCCGTCGTCGGAACCGGGGCAAGCGTAGCGCACGCCCTACATGAAGCCGGGATTCCTTTCGTGATCGCCTCTCAATTCCCGCTAACGTTTGATGGGTCGGTCCTGCTGGTGGACCACCTGTACGACGGGTTCCTTCGCGGCTATGATCCGCGAGCGCTGGTCAGCGGGCTGCGGCGCGAGTTGTATTCGAGACAACAGCGGGCGCACGACTGGGCCAGTGTCGTAGCTTACGCCACACTTCCCGGTAGCCTTGAAACGCAGCTTCAAAGCTTACGCATTAATCAGGCACGTGACAGCATCGAATTGGCATTTCGGCGTTACGACCTCGGTCCCGAAAAGGCTCACGTCCCGCAACTTCGCGAGTGGTTGAACAATTCCCGGGAACAACTGCGCCGCGCATTGAATGACGCGCCGGCGGACCGAAAGGCGGAGATTTATGGCTTATTGGCATCGACAAATAAGAAAGAAGCTCAAATGTTGCTCCACGGCGCGACCGCATCGGGCGGTGCAGGCGTACCTGTCGGCGGCCGCGATGCAGTGCCGGTGGCAACGACGGCAAAAATGGGTACTGAGATCCGTTCGCGTTTGCTGGAAGCCCGCGACGAATATCGGAGAGTATTTCACCTTCAGAAGCAGAATGTCTGGGGACTTGTACAGAACCTCTCACTCACCGCCGTGCTGGACGGGTGCCAGGCAGGCTTTCGCGACGATTGGAACACGGCGCGGTGCATGTCGGAATGGGACGTTCATGACGACGACCGAAAGCGACGTGCGCAGGCGCATGCCAATCTGGCGGAATTGAATCTATTAGCGCTCTTTCAAACGAGTGGGGGGGACGTGCCCGAGGCCAAAATTGCAGAACAGCTTGCTCGGCAGCATTTGGATCAATTAACGGAATTGTGTGGGCCGGATGAATGGACTGTGAAGTCGACGTGCAGCCAGATTGCCCGGTATTGCGGCTTGTTCGACAACTCTAGACTCATCGGACGCCCACTGCCCTCCGGCGTCCGCCTGGCCGCCAGCCGGCTGCTCTCGACGTTGACGCAGGAAGTGCGAGCGGAAGGGATGGCCTGGTCCTTCGAACCGTACCGCTGGGGCGACGATCCGGATGATCCGAATTTCAAAACGGTGGGCCATACGCCCAAAGATGATGGATTTGAGCTGCATATTACGGATGTTGGTTGGAACGCGTATAAATTCTGGTTCGACGCCGTGGTTCAGCGAAATTGTCCGGATACCGATTGGGGACCCGTTAGGTTCGCGTTGCACCAAAACTACCCCAAGTCAATCATCATGATTCGCAAAATCCGCGCCGCCGACCGGAATAGCAAGCCGATCAGCGAGGCCCTGCTCGAAGAGGTGAATGCCGAAGTGGCCTTTACGATCGTCGCCGAAGTCATGCGACCTGACGGCGCGCCGGTCAAACTTGGTTACGATCTGCATAAGATTCCCAATCTTCCGAAGCGATTTAAGTGGCGTCCAGAGAAATCGAAGTCGAAAGGCAAACCTTCGAAGGGCGAATGACTTGATGGTACCGCGTTCGCGCTTTATGAGCTGAGCCACAGCTAAATCTGGCTGCTTACTCCCGCCTTCACGATGACGATTTCAGGCGGCGGATGAGACGGCAGCTAAACAAAAGGTTGCATAAACTGTTGTGCGCCTCGGTGCATCAACCAAGGCTGCACTTGTGAATGATCCTACATATACGCCGTAATAGCCGATCCTAGAGAACATGGCGCAATCCACGTAACAGCTCAATAACCCCTCGGGTCACTGGTCCCTGTTTGGGACAGCGGATCCGGAATTCCCGAGAAAAGCTACGTGTCAAGTCCAGTTTGTCGAAATCGTCCCATGGGGTTATTGAGCAGTTACCAATCCACCTATCGCGAGACCGCATTGTGCACAGGCTCTGGCGTGACAAATGGTTTACTTAGTGCGAGGTCCCCGTCAGAAAGGTCCAGCAGCCATTGTTATTGGACACCCCGGTTCAGCCGTGCCTCTACCGCTCCAACCAAGCCCCCCATCCGGTCTCCCCATCCCCGGACTGATTATCAACTGCTCGACCGGTTCGGAGACCTCGTTCAACCGCGCCCCCAGCAGGTGCCCCGCCACGCAGGCGTTGTACGCCGCATCGAACCAGTGGTTGTTCCGAGACTGCCGGACCCAGCGGATGACCGTCCCCTTGCCAGCAATGAACTCTTCCACCTGCTTCTCCGACGTGAAGTGCTTGGCCAGCGACAAGTGCTCTTCCGGCGGGGCGTTGAACAGCGACAGCGCCCCGGGCGTGCTCAGGGGGGTGGCGATCCGGGAGTGCAGGAACGATTTCCAGAGGTCGGCGTTCGATTCGACCAGGTCGATATCGTCGGCCGCCAGTCGGCTGACGTGGCAGTCGTCGCCGATCCAGACCACGAGCGAGCCGGTCCCTTTGGCCGATGGTACGCCTGATTGGCCTGCTGCCCGGCGCGCGACCGATGTGCGTCACTCTCGCGCGATGACCGTGCGTGACATGCCACGTACCACGCGGCCCCAGGTGCGTGCGCCGTTGGTTGGCTGACGTTCGGGTCACGTTGCGGTCTCCGTCGCGACGTGGGCCGACGTGGGCGTCGTGGCGCCAAGCGGGGCGCGATACCAGACGGGCTTGCCGAGTTCCGTAGCCTTCTCGATCTCGGCTCGTACGCCGGCACTCTGCTCCCATCCATCCAGCATGAGCACGACCACCTCGTCGCTGAACTCCAGATGCCGCAGGTCGAAGTACTGCCAGAATGACCAGTTGATCGGTAGGCCGTGCGCCACCAACGGGTGGCTATGCACGATTGGCGAATACACGACGTGGCCTTCGAGCATGAGCCGGGCGGTCATGGCGCAGGCGGCGTGGAAGCGCTGCTCGCGAACGGCCGGGTCGGGATGGGTGTAGGGACTGCAAACGTAAATCACCGCATGTTCTCCTCGCGGGGCTTCATGGGGATCGGCGACTCGCCTGTCCGCTCGAGTATCGCTGGCTGCCCGGTAAAGCGCTGGAAGCGATCGCAGATCACGTCACAATACGGTGGGTCGAGTTCCATCAGGTACGCTTTGCGGCCTGTTTGCTGGGCCGCGATCAGCGCAGCTGTCCGTCACGACATTCTGCACTTTTCTGCGCGAGTTCTCGCCATTGTAGCCGATCAGGGCTGGTGGTTTCCATGCGACCGCTTGCTCTGCGTGCCGCGGGCGCCATGATAGGGGCATGGCCACCACAACTCGCACGCAGTG
>SIAF01000374.1 GCA_009691905.1 Planctomycetaceae bacterium
GCGACCAAACTTCAGGGCGGGCTCAAAAGCACCAATGCTGGATCGGTCAACTGCACCCGAGAACAACAACGCCCCCATCGTATACCTTTCCGCCCAAAGTTCCTGTCCGTCATAGGCTCGCGACGCGAGCTGACTTAACTTCAGGCTGTAGTTCGTACTGAAAACCGCAATTCGCACGAGCGTCCCACCCGTCGCATCGAACTGCGTGCAGTTCTTTACGCGGCAGGCTAAAGCCTGTACTCCAACAACAAATCGTCGGCACCCGACCCCGCGTCATTGCAACCGACCGCCCTGCACCTGTACAAATCCGCAAGCCGATTTTGTTTCACAATGCCCAAAGGGAGTCGCCGTGCGCTGGTCGAAGACATTCATTCCCACGATGAAGGAAAATCCCTCGGATGCCGAGATTCCCAGTCATCAGTTGATGCTGCGGGCCGGGCTGATCCGGCAGTTGATGGCCGGGGCCTACACTTACCTGCCGCTGGGGTGGCGGTCGGTTCGCAAGGCCGAGGCGATTGTCCGCGACGAAATGGACCGTGCCGGGGCGATCGAGCTGTTCATGCCCGCCCTGCAGCCGATCGACCTGTTCGAGAAAACCGGCCGCAAAGAGGCGTTCGGTAAGGTGTTGATCAACTTTCAGGTGCAGCGCGGCGATCGACTGGTGCATCTGGCATTGGGTCCGACGCACGAAGAGGTTGTGACTGACCTGATCGGCCGCCACCTCAATTCGTATCGCCAGTTGCCGATTTGCGTTTACCAGATTCAAACGAAGTTCCGCAATGAAGAACGGCCGCGGTTTGGAGTGCTGCGAACCAGCGAATTCCTGATGAAAGACGCCTACAGCTTCGGCACGAGCCTCGAACAGCTCAACGAAGTTTACGATCGCATGTATCACGCCTATTGCCGCATTTTCGCTCGTTGCGGTTTGAAGTACCTGCCGGTTGAAGCCGAGAGCGGCCCGATCGGCGGGGACGCATCGCACGAATTCATGGTGCCGGCCAATAACGGCGAAGATCGGATCGTCCACTGCCCTGCTTGCAGTTACGCCGCCAATCTCGAACGGGCCGAGACCGGACGCAAACCGGCCGTCATCCAGACGTCACCGACCGCTGCGGCACTGGCGAAAGTCAGCACGCCGGGAGCCGCCAGCATCGAGCAGGTCAGCCGGATGCTGAAATGCCCGCCGGCACAACTGATCAAGACGCTGATTTACCTGGCTGATGGTCGGGCAATGGCAGTGCTGATTCGCGGCGACCACGAAGCCAACGAAGCCAAAGTCCGCCGCGCGCTGAACGCCGGAACGCTCGAATTGGCCGACGAGAAGATGGTCCGGCAGGTGACGAATGCACCGGTCGGCTTCGCGGGACCGGTGGGAATCAAATGCCCGATTCTGGCCGACCACGATGTCGCCGGCATCGTCGACGCCGTCACGGGGGCCAACGAGGCCGATACCCATCTGACCGGCGTCAATGCGGGACGCGACTACGAGGTCGAAACGACATACGACTTGCGTATGGCCCAGTCTCAGGACCCTTGCCCGCGCTGCCAGGGGACTTTGGATCTCGTCCACGGCATTGAGGTTGGCCACGTCTTCAAGCTGGGAACCAAATACAGCGTGGCCCTGGGGGCCGAGTTCCTCGACGAGAAGGAACAGCGACACCCGATGATCATGGGCTGCTATGGCATCGGCATAAACCGGATCGTGGCCTCGCTGGCCGAAACGAGCTTTGACGAGAACGGCCTGATCTGGCCGCTGGCGATCGCCCCGTACGAAGTGCTGGTCATCCCGCTCAACGTGAGCGAACCCGAGACGATGGCGGTGGCCGAGAGATTCTACGCCGAGTTGCAACAAGCCGGCGTCGACGTGCTGCTCGACGATCGCGACGCACGAGCCGGGTTCAAATTCAAGGATGCCGACCTGATCGGCATCCCGCTACGAATCGTGATCGGCGGCAAGGGACTCAAGGAGGGGCATGTCGAACTCCGCTGGCGATGGGATGCGGCCGCGACGAAGATCCCCGTCGACGCAGCGATCGCCACGGTCAAGACAATGCTCGCCCAGCGTAAGGCGCAGGAAGCCGAGAAGGTGCCGGCCTGAGGATTTACGGGACAAATCGTCGACGCGGAGCGTCGGAAAGGGCGTTACCACGCGGAGCGTGGGAACGAGTCGTCGAGGAGAGCGAGGAGCCAAACATGCAACGTCGCCTGACGCTGTTCATTGCCGCGGCTGCGGGATTGTTCGCTGTGCAATATCTACCTGCGCCGTGGGGACGGCCGATCGCGTCGCCGCACGCGTCGGCATTCGAAACGGTAGAAACTGAATCAGAAACTGAACTCGATTCGCCGGCCGCGTTGCCTGCGTTGATCAACACGCCACCCAAAGGCGCGCTGGTCATCAGCGGCGGCAGTCTGCGGTACGATAACGACGAAGTCTGGACGCGGTTCGTCAAGCTGGCGGCCGACCATGCCGCGCGTTCCGACGAAAAACCGGATACGCCGCCGCGGATCGCGGTGTTCGCGACCGGCGCACTCTTTCCGCAGCGGACCGGCGATCGAATCATGGCGGCCCTCAGGCGCTACGGGGCCGATCCGTTTCTCGCGCCGGTCGGGACGCAGAACTTTCCGGTCGATTTCAAAGAAGCGGTGGTCGATCCGCAGGTCGTTGCCGACGTCAAAGCCGCGCATGGCGTCTTTTTTTCAGGCGGGCAGCAGGCCCGAATCGTGCGGGCGCTGCGCGCCGCCGACGGTAAACAGACGCCGGTGCTCGACGCGATCTTTGATGTGTACCACGCGGGCGGTGTGGTGGGCGGAACGAGCGCCGGCGCCGCCGTCATGAGCCGCATCATGTGCCTCGTCGCCGAAAAACAATTACCGGTGCTAGAGCGCGGTCCCATCGAAGGCCAGGAAACCGCGCCGGGACTGGGCTTCATGGCCCCCGACTGGTTCATCGATCAGCACTTTATTACGCGCGGGCGTTTCGGCCGGGCACTGGCGATCATGCAGAAATACGGCTTTCGGCACGGCCTTGGTGTCGATGAAAACACGGCGCTGGTCATTCAGGGGTCGCAGGTGGAAATTGTCGGTTACCGCGGCGGAATGCTGATCGACCTTTCGCGATCGACGCATCATCAGGAAACGGCCGGCTTCAACGTCCATAACGCCGTTATCACCTACCTCGATCGCGGCGACCGCCTCGATCTGGAGACACTCGAAGTCACCCCCTCCGCCGAGAAGCTGGCCGGTGAGCTGATCGACCCGCACGCTCACGATTTCGATCCCGTTTACGACGAACCGATCGTCGCCAATGATATCTTTGCGAACAGCGCCGTGCTGGACGTGATGCGCCGCATGATGGACAACCGCCCCGCCGAGGCCTTCGGCCTTGCCTACGACGGCGTCGCCGCGCGGCTCGGCCCGACCCCCGGCTTCGAGTTCCGCCTGTACCGCGACAAAGACACGAAAGCCTGGGCGACCGGCGCGTGGGGGGGAGAAGACCAGACGATCACGAACATCCACATCGATGTCCGGCCCATAGAGATTCAGGGGCCGCTGTACAAGTAGTCATTATCACTTCTTCGTCGCACGGGTCATTTCCGCGAACAGTGTCGAGAGCGCCACGCGGAAACCGGGGACGACATCGCGGCCGTCGAGTTCGCCATCCCTTTGCACGACCAGGAATTCGGTCGGGCTGACGTAGGCCTTTGCCGTTTCTGTGGCGGCATCGATCAGCCAAACCAGGCGCACTCCCGCGGCGAAATACTCGGAGACTTTGCGAAGCATCTCGCGAGGCGTATTTCCGGCGCTGAGGACTTCGACCGCGAGATCAGGAGCTAGATCGGGGATCGGATCGGCCGGAACCTGCAGATCGGGAAATTTGGCCCAGGTCACGAACGAGACATCCGGTATTCGGACCAGGCCGTGGGCCAGCCGCAGCATGCCCGCTTCGCCGGCAACAATTCCAAGATCGTACTCGCGAACGAAGGCCCCGAGCAAACGGATCAGCACGCAGGCGATCGTCGATTCGCGAAAGCCCATCATCTTCTCCACAAGCGCGCCGTCGACCAATTCATAGAGGCGCCGTTCGCGCGAATGAATCTCAACCACATCCTGCTCGGTGGCAATGCCGGGCGCCGGATGCAAACGCACCCGTCCGGGGGCGACTCCGCCCAGACTCTCCAAAAGATCGGCAAGTGCCGCAGTTTTTTCGGCGATGGTGCTCATCGTTTTGACCTCTCTCCCCACCCCATGATCGTGACCATTCGTGCCGACGAAAGCAATCCCGCTTGATCGCCGGTTGAAATTCCTGCGGCCCTGCCGGTCGCCGCTTTCGGCGGTTATACTGCCACAATGACATCTCTTTCGAAGAAACTGCTCGAGACGCTCGCCCGTCCCGACTACCAGCCCGTGTCGGCGCCCGACCTGGCCAAACAACTCAACATCACCAAGAAAAACCGGCAGGAATTCAGCGACGCGCTCGACGCGTTGCTCAAGTCCGGACAGGTGCGACGCAGTCAGCAGGGACTGCTTCGGCTGCGGGCCGCAACGGGGCTGGTTCAGGGGATGATCAAGAAAACCGCCGGCGGAGCGGGGTTTCTGATCCCCCACAAGAAAGCCCCCGTCGCCGAGGGGGGCGCCAAGCAGGATATCTTTATCGCGCCGCATGATCTCGGAGAGGCGCACACCGGCGACGAAGTGCTGGTGCAACTGCTCGACAAACCGCGTGACGACGGACGGATCCGCGGGCGAATCGTCGAGATCCTCACCCGCTCGACCCGCACGTTTGTGGGGACGTACTTCGAACGCGACGAGCAGGGCTGGGTGCAGGTCGACGGCTCGAACCTCACCGACCCGGTCTTTGTCGGCGATCCGGGGGCCAAGGGAGCGCAAACGGGCGACAAAGTCGTGTTCGAAATGGTGCGCTTTCCCAGCCATGCCCGGGGGGGCGAAGGGGTGCTGACGAATGTCCTGGGGCCGCGCGGCGAGCCGGGGGTCGACACGCTGTCGATCATCCACGAGTTCGGCATTCCCGATTCGTTTCCCGACGAAGTGCTCGAAGCGGCCCGCTCGCAGACCGAACAGTTCGACGAAGACCAACTCGGGGGGCGGCTCGATCTGACGGGCGAAACGATCGTCACGATCGACCCGGTCGATGCCCGCGACTTCGACGACGCGATCTCGCTCTCGCAAAGCGACGATGGGCACTGGCATCTGGGTGTGCATATCGCCGACGTCGCCCATTTTGTTCGACCCGGTTCGCCGCTCGACGACGAAGCGTATAAACGCGGGACGAGCGTGTACCTTCCCGACCGGGTGATTCCCATGCTGCCGGAGCTGATCTCCAACAGCCTCGCCAGCCTGCAACAGGGGAAGGTGCGTTTCACGAAGTCGGCAATCATGGAGTTCACCGACGAGGGAATGCCCGTCCACACCGAATTCGCCAATTCGGCCATCAAGGTCACCAAACGATTCGCCTATGAAGAGGTGATGCCGATCATCAACGAGCCTGAAAAGTATAAAACCAGGATCAGCGCGAAGGTGAGGCAATTGCTCGATCGAATGTACAAACTGGCGATGCGGTTGCGGGCGCGCCGGTTTGCGATGGGCGCGCTCGAACTCAACATGCCCGAGGTCAAAATCGACTTCGACAAGCAGGGCCGCGTCTCGGGCGCGCACGTGTCGCCGCACGACCCCAGCCACCAGATCATCGAAGAGTGCATGCTCGCCGCCAACATGGCGGTGGCCACGGCGCTGGGGGACCGGGGCCTGCCGTTTTTGCGGCGGCTGCACGCCGACCCCGATGAGGCCAAGCTGCGGGCGTTCGCCGAGTTCGTCACGTCGCTGGGGTATCCCCTGAAACGCTATCAGAGCCGACCCGACTTGCAGAAACTGCTCGATCAGGTGCAGAAATCGCCGCATAGGCACGCCGTCAACTACGCCCTGCTCCGCAGCCTGAAGCAGGCCGAGTACTCACCCGAAGAACTGGGGCATTATGCCCTGGCAGCCGAGAATTATTGCCACTTCACCAGTCCGATCCGCCGCTATCCCGACCTGACCGTGCATCGCTTGATCGGTCAGCTCACGACCGGCACGCTGAAGGGTGCCCATCCCAGCGAGGTTGAGCTGATCGCCGTCGGCCAGCACTGCTCGCGGACCGAACGCCGGGCCGAACAGGCCGAGCGCGAGCTCGTAAAGGTCAAGCTGCTGACCTACATGTCGACGCGAATCGGCGAAGAATTCGAGGCGATCATCACCGGCGTGCAGGATTTCGGTTTCTTCTGCCAGGCGGTCGAGGTTCCCGCCGAGGGACTCGTCCACGTCAGCACGCTCGACGACGACAATTATTACTACGAGCAGGCGACCCATACGCTGATCGGTCGCCGCAGCGGCAAACAGTTTCGGCTCGGTTCGCGAGTGCAGGTCGTGGTCGCGCTGGTCGACGTCGATCGACGGCAACTCGATTTTCGCCTCGCGGGATCGCACGCGGCCAAAGCGGTGCAGCGCGGCGTCCCGGCGGCGCCGCGGCCGGGAGCACGCAGCTTTCCCACCGGCGGCCGCCCAGGATTCGGCCCGACCCCCGCGCGTCGCAAGCCGGCGGTGCCGCCGCCGGCAAAGGATGCGCCGGCGGGTCGGCCGTGGAAGGGGAAGCCGCCGCGGCGCGGCGGGAGGCGGCGGAAGTAGGCGCGCCAGAGGGAAATCGAGCAGCAGAGCGCCACGTAAGTTGACACGCAGAATCAATTGGGCAGGCGAGCGGGGGGCGTAAGCCTGGGCTGTTAAAAATCTGGGGTTGTGTGGGAAATGAGTTTATCCCGGTTTTGTTCCGCAGTGGTGGGTTTCAGGTCTCGTTTACGCAGTGACTGGGAGCTGGGGGGGAGATGCGTCGAACACCACTGCAAGACGTGCTTGATTCC
>SIAF01000375.1 GCA_009691905.1 Planctomycetaceae bacterium
ATCGTCTCGCGATGCTGTCGATCCATCACGGACGGCACACATTCATCTCGCACGCTCTGGCTGGCGACCGTAAACTGGCCGAGGTCCGCGACGCCGCAGGACATGCCAACGTGTCGATTACGAGTGCGTACCTGCACGTGGCGGTGGAGGATGAGGAGGTGGGGGAGTTGTTTGGGTGAACGTCCGATTGGTTCGCCAAATGGGCCTTCCGCCGCGCCTGCGCGAAAGTGCGTCAAGGCGCGCACAGCCCTTGCCCTTTTTCCGGCGATGCAGAATTCCTCGCGCAGGTACAAGCCAGAGTACAAGCCGCAAATGAACACTTCCTCAAGACTTTGGCCGGGTGCGATTTGCGGTCATTGACCAACACACTCATAATCTGTTGGCACTCGGCCCAAAATTCGCCATTCCACGCCGTCTCACCATACGGTGGTTTGATGGAACGTCAGAAGAAACGATTGGGTTTACGGGAATACGGCACGTGTGACGGACCAACACTACGTGCCGCAGCGGCCAGTGAGACCGATTTCTGCGGAATACGGTGATATTGTGCCAGCCTGTCGTCCGTTAAAGTCAGGCAGAAAAGAGTTCGGTCTTCCTCCATCCGGTGAATCCCCGCTTGAGCGTTACGACCCAATTTTACTTTTCGCAAAGCAATAATGGACTCCTCCCGAGTTTGTCTTGAGCATCGGGAAGGCGGTGGGGATCGCCCAACGTGGAATCTCTTCCGAGCCGCCCTGTCGAGGGCCTGCGAATCGCTGGATTCAGCCGTCGGTGGGCTCACGCGACCGGTTGGTCATGATTTTGCGCATATACCCGCTTGTACTGAACAAAGCCCGCGGTGGGTTAGCCGAACAAGCTGGCGATCGGCGCGCCATCGACCAGTCGGTGTGGTCGGCCGAGTGGGTCGTGCATCTCGGCTTCGGGCGAGAGGCCAAGTGCGTCGTACACCGTGGCGATCAGATCCTCGGGTGAGACCGGGTTCGATCTCGGATAAGCCGCATCGCGGTCGCTCGACCCGTGGACAGTCCCTCCGCGGATGCCGCCGCCGGAGAAAACGGCCGTCTGGCAGGCGCCCCAGTGATCACGCCCCTGAGCGGGATTGAGCTTGGGGGTGCGGCCGAACTCGCCCCACATCGCCACCAGGGTTTCATCCAAGAGGCCGCGCCCCGACATGTCTTCCATGAGCGCGCTGAAACCTTGGTCGAGCGACGGCAGGCAGTATTGCGCCTTGAGCATGTCGGTGCCCGTCAGGCCTTCGAAGGGACCGTGGTTGTCCCAGACATTGGCCACGTTTCCCCCCTTCTGGATGTACATCCAACTGATCGTCACGAGGCGGACTCCCGCTTCGACCAGCCGCCGGGCAAGCAGAATGCTCTCACCGTATTCGTTTCGCCCGTACCGGTCGCGGGTCCGGGAATCTTCGAGGTCGAGATTAAACGCCCGCTTGGCCACCGGAGAGGCGAGCATGCTGAAAGCGAGCTCGCGGTAGCTGTCGAGGGCAAGCCCGGGGCGCTCGGACTGGAGCAGGCGCTCGGTGTCTTCGACGACCTCCAGCAGCCCGCGGCGAGACAGGAGCCGTGCTTCACGCACCTCCTCGGGAAGCGAGATCGCATGCGTGGGCTTTTCGTTCGTCTCCTCCGCCGCCGCGACCTCCATCGGGTCGTGACGGCCTCCGAGAAATCCCGCATATGTGCCCGAGTACGTCGCGCCGTCGTGGCCGATTGGCCGCGGGATGGTCACGGCTGCCGGCATCGCGCCCAGCGGTGAGAAGTACGACACGACCGATCCCAGATTCGGAAAGTCATTGCGGTTCCGCTGGTTTCGCGGGACGACCAGCGTGTTGTTGATCCGGCCGGTGAGCGTGCGGTAGACGCTCGGTTCGTGGTTATTGCTGTCGTGCGTCACCGAGCGCACCAGCGCCGTCTTGTCGGTGTGCCGGGCGAACAGGGGGAGGTGTTCGCAGACGTCGATTCCGGGAACGACCGTCGGGATGGAATTGAACTGGCTGCGAATTCCCGGGGCCGATTCGGGCTTCATGTCCCACAGGTCCTGCTGCGGCGGACCGCCCCACAGGTAAATCAAAATGCACGACTTCGCCTTACCTCTCGAACGACCGGCTGCCGCTTTCTGCCTCGCGCCGACCGAGGCTGCGCGGAGCCTTTCGCTCAAGAGCAACTGCGGAAGCGTCACGGCTCCAAGCCCGATCCGTCCCAGTCGAATCATCGCATCGCGTCGGTGCAGCATTGTCAAGTCTCGCTCGAGAGATATCAAGCAATCGAAAACACACGTCAACGCCCGTCAGGGCAATGACCGCAGCCGGGAACTTCCCTCGATAAGAATCCAGTGCCGATTGCGCGGCACGTTCGCGATCTCGTCGATCGCGCCGGACGGCCAGCGGACCATCAGGTCGGCGGCAGAATCGTCTTTGCCCAACCCGAAGATCAGGCTTCGTTCGTTGCTGGCCTGGTATCCATCGCCGGCGGTGACTTGCCGAACCAGCCTCAATGACGCCGTGGTCAATGTCGCCACGGCGCCGATCGCGTCGCGCTCTGATCGGACGCCTCGCAAATCGACTTTAATGAAATCGCCTCGTCCCACGGTCGTATTCGTGAGCAGCGCCGCGGGGGATTCCAGATGACTGATGACCACATCTTCGGCTCCATCGCGGTTCCAGTCAATGCGGGCCATTCCTCGTCCCAGGTATTTTCCGCCGAAGAACTCACCGACGCGGTCGGGCGGCAGCTCGCGGAAGCGCCCGCCTCCCACGTTGTGAAAGAACTGAGGCGGCATGTGGTACTCCCGCCCATAGGCGCGATGGTCGTCGACGTGGCCGTTGGTGACCACCAGGTCCAACCGTCCGTCGAGGTCGCCATCCACGAACTGTGTGCCAAAGCCGAGCTGGAGAAGGGTCGGCCCGCCGATTCCCGCCCGATCGGCCTCGTCGGCGAAAAAACCTCCGGGTTTCTGGACATACAGCGCATCGGGCTCCTGCATGAAATTGGTCACCAGCATGTCGAGCCGCCCGTCGTCGTTCGAGTCTCCCACGGCGATCCCCATGCAGCCATGGGTGCGGCCGTCGGCTCCATAAGCCAAGCCCAGTGGCAGGGCACTCTCGACGAATCGAGGAGCCCCGCCACGGACGCTGGTTTCGTTCACGAAGTAGAAGTTCTCGACCAGGTCGTTGGCCACGAACAGGCTCAGCCGCCCGCTGCTGTCGAAATCGGCCGCGGCGACCCCCAACCCCTTCCCGTTGTGATCGACGAAACCCGCCTCGCTGGCGGCTTCGCGAAAGGTTCCATCGCCCTGGTTCAGGTAGAACTCGTCGGGCGATCCCGGAAAATCGAACGGCGCGCACATGCGTGGGACGCCGTCTTTGTGGGCACACAGCCGATCGAACACGTCCGGGGCTTCGACATAGTTCACCGCGTAAAGATCGGGAAAGGCGTCGCCGTTGAAATCGGCAATCACGCAGCTTGTGGTCCACAGGCCCCGATCGCCCGGCAGCCACTGTTCTCTAAACGTGCCGTCTCCCTGATTGATCAACAATCGGTTTCGGCCGATATTCGCCACAAAGAGATCGACGAAACCGTCGCCATCAAGGTCACCTGCGGCAACTCCGTGGCTGAACGAGTTTTCGCGCATCTCGGCAGGAAGCGTTACGTTGTCGAATTTTTTTCCGAACTGATTGCGAAACAGTTGGTCGAGGTAGATCTGTTGATTGCCGTCCGGAGGCCACTGACTGCCCTGGGTCAAATACAGGTCGGGCCACCCGTCCGCATCGAAATCCAAAACCGCCACCCCCCCCCCGGTGAATTCGTACATATACTGGCCGGGAGTCGACGGATCGCCGCTGTTGAAGTACCGAAAGTCGAGCTCTGCGTCGCGCGCCATGTCGTGAAACGAGACCTGCGCCGTCAGGTCGTCAGTCGCACCGGTCGCGTGAGATCGCTCGGCCGGTTGCAGCCGCGACCAATCGGGAAGGGCAAAGCGCTCGGCATCGAACGAAAGCGCGGGGTTGGTCTCGGGGAGGTTCCAGGGGGGCGACTTGGCAAGCTGCACTTCCAGACGATCCAGCGCGGCCTGAGGCCATGCCGCCGACGCCGACAAACTCTTCGCGAATCGGGACCAGCCCCACGCTTCCCATAGTCGTCCCAAAGCCTCCATCTGCTCGGCGACATTTCGCAGAGGATCCAGCGAGGTATGCTCTGAATGAAACAGCACCGATTCTCGGGCCGAGAGCTCCTGCAACGCGGCGCAGCGCTCGAAGAACGGTGCCGCACTCGCGACATCAGCTCGGGAGTGGAGCAGTTGGGCGAGTTGATAATTGGCATTGGTCAGGTTGGGGTTGCGCGCGAGCGCTTCGAGATAACACCGGATCGCACCGGCGTCGTCGCCACAATGACGCGCCCAAGCCCCCTGGACGATCCAGATCTGAGGAAACTCGTCAGAGCCTGCGGGCAGCGATCGCTGCCAACCAGCCAATTCGTCGAACCGTCCCGATTCGACCAGCAGTTCTCCCAATCGCGCGTGAGCTTCGATCAACTTGGGGCCCTGCTTGATCGCCAGACGCAGACAGCGCTCGGCGTCGGCATATTGTCGCTCGTTGCGCAATTGCCAGGCCATCGCCAGGTTGGCCAGAGGATCATCGGGCCGTTTTGCCATCCACGATCGCAACAGTTCCGGAGCGGGGTGCGCACCCCCTTCAGCTCCCAGAAGTGTCAAATGTTCGGTTCGGAAGCGCCCCTGGCGCAAGACATCAAGCAACAGGGGAATCGCTTCCCAGCGACGTGAGGTAATTCCCAGCAGGTCGGCCAAACCCAGCACGGCGTCGGGATCGCCTGGAGATGCCGACAGGACCTGGCGAAAGCGACGCTCTGCCCCTGAGGGATCGCCGAGGTCGTAGAGCAGCAATTTCGCTGCGTTGGAATGGGCAGTCACCATCCCTCTCCCGCGCATCGGTAACCGATCATAACGTTCGACCGCTTCCGAATTGCGCCCCAGCGCCTTGGCCGAGTCTCCCGCGATCAGCTGCGCCCTGGTCGACGACCGATCCCACCACAGTGCGTCAATCGCAACGCTGCGGGCCACATCGTACTCTTCAGCAGCGAACGCTCGCAGCGCCGTCTCACACAGCCGCCCGCTGCGCCAACGGGACGCAGCCCAACCGGCGGTGACCATGGCGATCAAAGCCACAAACAAGCACGTAATCCAATACCGCCGCCTTGTGCTCGCCGCCGGGGTTTCCATGCTCGCACGACTTTCAAGGCTTCATATCGAACTCAAACTTGTTCGGTTTCGATTTGACCGGGGCCTTCAGATCGCTGGTGATCACCTGACGGTATTTTTCCGGAATGTTGGGGTACTCCTTGGGGGGCGGAAGATTCTGCATCCCCCCGGCGGGCGGAGGAGTCGTATACTGCTCGGGTGGTTCGACGTACACCGAGTAATCGCCGCTTACCAGACCGCCGAGTTCGGCAAAGCTGAATTCACCTGTCGCTCCCAATTTCACGCCCACGCTGCCAACGGCCGGATTGTAGAACTGCACAGTCCCCTCGCCGACCGGTTGCCCCTGAAACGTCATCTTCCCGGTGACTGGGTACTTCTCGGGTCCCGATTTACCACACCCGACCACGATCATGCATGACAGCGCGACAGCTGTCATGTTTTTCAATCTTCGAAAATTCATTGACATACCCCAATGAAACGTTCGTGAATGTGAATTGCCACAAAGCGGCAACGATTCGGCTGGAATCGAATCAATGAAGGAAAGGGGGCGCGGCGCGCGGCGACCCGCCGAGTGCCATCGTCCCCAGTTTCCCCCAAAGAGTTTTCAGCCTGACCTAGTACTCGCCCACGACGGTGCCGTCGTTCATGACGCAAACACGCACAAGAGTGGCCAGGTTCATGTTCTCGGACAAGAACCGAACCGAGCCATCGCCCAGCAAACCGTGCGTTCCGCCGGTGTGCAGCGAGTTGAGGACCGTGTTGAGAAACCACGGCTGATTGCCACTGGGGGCGCTATTGGCGTTGATCTGGTAGCGCACCGTGGTGATGCCGCATACAATTTCACAACCGGTCATTTGCGGGAACAACAGTCCGGAATAACCGTGACTCGTGCCCCCCCAACCGCCCCAGTAGTTGGCGCGGATATCCTGGTTGGCAACCGTTCCCGATTGTTCTCCAAGGAGCATCGTGTTCGACGTGCCATCGCTGCAATCTTTGAGACCTTTGCTGACGCTTGCCGGCAACATGCCGTTCCGGCAGCTACGCCCGGCGTAGACGATGGCCGAACATTGACCGCGCCTGGCAGGATCCCAGTCGGGAGTAATCGTCTCATCGACGCCCCCTGCGATCCCGCAGTAATCCATCGTCTGAGCGTTGGCGAAATTATTCATGACGCCAAGCGTCGAATTCTTTGGAAGCGTGCTGGAGGGACAATTGAGACCTGGAACGATCAGTCCACTTAATACGTTGTTTGGTCCATAAAATGTCGTGGCCCAGCCCACAAAGATCGAATCGTAGGGACCTGGGCTGCTGAAAGTGAATGTGTTGTACAGCGGCGCCTGGTCCATGTACGGCAGAATGCTGACGCGCCAGTTGCCCCTGTAAAACCCATGATTGCCAACAGGCAGCACAGAGTACGTGTCATGATAGTTGTGCAGGGCCAATCCGAGTTGCTTGAGGTTGTTCTTGCACTGCGTTCGGCGCGCCGCCTCGCGAGCCTGCTGCACGGCCGGCAGCAGCAACGCGATAAGAACGGCAATGATGGCAATCACCACCAGCAGCTCAATCAATGTAAAGCCGGCAACTCCTCTGATACATCTGCCCATTTTCCGTTGCATGACAGTG
>SIAF01000009.1 GCA_009691905.1 Planctomycetaceae bacterium
TCGACAGCGGTGCGGCGGCTACCATACTGCAGGCCACCGACTGCCGCACGGTGGGGATCGGCGATATCGCTCAAATCCTGGCGGGCGACCTGAATGCGGCCCAGTTTGCACTTAGCGGCAGCGAACTGTCGCACATCGCTGCCGCCATCCTGACGGTCGGCGGCCTGACCACGGGGACGATCACCGTCGACGGCGTGACTGGCACGCAGAGCCAGACCGCCGGTCCGGTGACGCTGATCGCCGGCTGCAACGGAGAGTCGATTCGCTTCACTGGAGCGGCCAGCACGTTCAACGCACTCACGGCCCTGACCGACAACGGGATAACGGTCGACTTCAACGTCACCACCGACGAGGGAGACCTGGTCCTCGACGGCGATGCGGATGGGACTGCCGATGGTGTCGACAACATCGCCTTCGGGGCGGGCGTGACGCTCGACTCGGCCGGCAGCCTGACCCTCACCGCAGCGACGGGGGACATGACTGGAGCGGGAGCATTGACGCTGAGAGCCGTCAATGGAGTGACAATCAACGACAACCTGACGACAGCGGGCCTGACCACGATCGACGCCGACCACGACGCCGACGGAGCGGGAACCTTCACCCTGGTCGCTGCCAAGACCCTGGACACCGCCGATCACGAGTTGTCGATCACCGCCGCCGACATCGACCTGCCGGGTTCGCTGGACAGCGGTCTGGCGGCCACCACGCTCGAGGCCACCGACTGCCGCACGGTGGGGATCGGCGACATCGCCCAGATCCTGGCGGGCGACCTGAATGCGGCCCAGTTTGCACTTAGCGGGAGCGAACTGTCGCACATCGCCGCCACCGGCCTGACGGTCGGCGGGATCACCACCGGGACGATCAACGTCGATGGCGTGACCGCCGCACAGAGCCAGACCGCCGGTCCGGTGACCCTCATCGCCGGCTGCGACGGCGAGTCGATTCGCTTCACTGGAGCGGCCAGCACGTTCAACGCACTCACGGCCCTGGCCGACAACGGGATAACGGTCGACTTCAACGTCACCACCGACGAGGGAGACCTGGTCCTCGACGGCGATGCCGACACCACCGACGACGGCACCGGCCACGACGACATCGCTCTGGCCGCCGGAGTGACCCTCGATTCGGCCGGCAGCCTGACCCTCACCGCAGCGACGGGGGACATGACTGGAGCGGGAGCATTGACGCTGAGAGCCATCAATGGAGTGACAATCAACGACAACCTGACGACAGCGGGCCTGACCACGATCGACGCCGACACGGATGCGGACGGAATCGGGACGTTCCGATTGGTTTTGGGACAGACGCTGGCCACCGCCGATCACGAGCTGTCGATCACCGCCGCCGACATCGACCTGCCGGGTTCGCTCGACAGCGGTGCGGCGGGGACGAATTTGTTGACGAGCGATTCGGGGGCGGAAATCAACCTGGGTACGAATATCGCGGGTACGTTCAGCCTGACGGACGCCGAAATCGACCGAATGACGACCGCCGTGCTGAGGATTGGGCGGCGCGACGCGACTCCTTCGGGCGACATCACAGTCAGCCTCGATCTCACTCCGGCACACACCAATGTTTTGCACCTGATCACGGGCGGTTCGATCGTGGAAACGGGGGGCGCCATTCAGGTGGCGCAGCTTGCATTGGAATCTGATGGAGCGATGTCGCTGGCCAATCTCAACGACGTTGACGTGATTGCCGCACAGGTCTTTGGTTCCGGAAAGACCATCACCTACAAGGATGCCAACGACTTAACCGTAGGATCGGTCGATGGCGTCGTCGGCCTCGTCACGAACAACGGCGACATTCTGCTCGATGTCGGGGGGAAGGCAACGCAGCAGACTTTTGCCGATATTCATGCAGCGGGCCTCGAGGTGGTTGCGGTCGGCGAAGTCGACTTCTCCAATCCCGGCAACGATGTCACGACGTTGGCCGCCAGCACGGGCGGTCCCTTGAGTTTTCGCGACGCGAATACGCTGATCGTCGGCACGGTGGGCGGCACGAGCGGCATCACAACCACCGGCGACGACGTGACGCTGCGGGCGACAGACTCGCTGATCCTCAACCAGTCGATCACAGCGCCCGGCGCAGTCGTGCGCCTGACCGCGGATATCGGAGCAATTGTCGACGATAATGGATCGGCGACCAACATCACCGCCGCCGGCGTCGCACTGCGGGCGGCCACAGGTATCGGCAGCAACAATGCACTCGAAACTGCCGTGTCGACTTTGGCAGCCGGCAACAGCAGTTCGGGCAACTTGCGGATCGACAATGACGTCGGCGGACCACTCTCGATCGGTGTGGTTGATAGTCTGGCTGGCATCCAAAACGCCGGCGGCGGGTTCGTGGAGATCACCAATCATGGGGCGTTAACCGTCGACTCGGCGATTTCGAATGCGGGCGGCGGTGGCGTCACTCTTGAGACGCAAAGTGGCACCGGACCGTTGACCGTCAACGCCCCGATTCACGTCACGGGCGGTGACGGGGATCTGCACCTTACGAGCGGAACCGACCTCATCATTACCGACACCGGCGACGAGATCGACCTGTTGACCGAAGGGAAGGGAGAAATTTTCGGGCTGGCTGAGGGTGTCGTCACAATCCAGACCGACAACCAGTTGCCGAACCAGCAGAACGACGGTCACCCTGTCGTGATCCAGACGGGAGTCGGGGTCATCACGTCGCAGTCGCCGCTGCTCTTGGACGTGAACGCACCGCAGATCAATGCCGACGGGATCGCGCACATCACGGGTACGTTCGGGCACCCGGGCGAGCACAACTTCACGTTTGTCGTCAACTGGGGAGACGGAACGATCGACACCTACCACTTCGCCGATCCCGGCAACTTCGAATTCACGCACTTCTACCCAAAGAATCCGAGCACCGCCGATCAGTCGGCGCCGATCCCGGTTACGATTACCGAGATCGACGATCCCAACAGTCATTTTGAGGGGGGGCTGCAGCCTTTTCTGTTTTTTGGCGCGCTCAACGCGACCGACACCGTCTTGTTTGTGAACGAGCAGGTTACGGTCGCCACATTTAACCACGTCTCCGGCGAAGGGCTGGGCTTCGTGCGAATCGACACGACGCTGAAAATTCCCCTGTTGCTGTTTCCGCCGCTCACGACGCTGGTTTACCTGTTCGACGAAACGGGCGGATTTGCCACACAAGCGGCGAACGATTTCGAGGGTTCAGGCGCCGACGAAGTTTCATCCATCGAATCCCGGCAGGTGCTGCTGGTCGCCGTGAGCGTGACCGGTGAAGCGGCCGATCCCGTCGTTTTCGGCGAAAGCGTGCTCGACGACCTGCCAAAGCTGTTCCAAAACCTGCCGGATGGTCATTACCGCATCCTGATCAAAGAAGTGGGCGAGAGTCGATTGCGCTTGCTGCTCGAAGTGAATCTGCGCGGCGGTAAACCGGCCGACGACAACGAACAGGGACAGGATGCCGCCCCGGCAACCGAGGCCGACTCGAATTCTGAAGCCGGGAAGTCGACAGACGTCGAGACCGATCAAGCCGATGCCCTGCCGAGTGAAGCCCCGACGGCGCTAAACGGCGGGGGCACGGTTCCCAGGACGCAACCGCAATTTCCGGAACTCGAACAGGGCGAGGCCGCAGCAGACATTGCAGCCCCGCTGGTCGCTCGCGATCACGAACGACAACGGGTCGCCGGCAGCAGTTCAGCGCCGGCCCTGGCTCTGGGCGTCGGGGCGGCGGCAACGATTAGTACTCAGCAACCGTGGGAAGAACGAGTCGATGCGGCGCTCGAACAGGTCGAAGGCAACGAACTATCGAAAGCCGCGCGTCTGGCCAGACGCGTGCGCCGGCATTTCGCCGGTGCTGGTGTATGATTGCTCGAGACGAAGGAGCGCCTGAATTCTGATGGACCGGATCAAGAATTGATGAAATCGTCTGCGGTATCGAAAAAGTCGTCGGTGCCGGGCGAAGGAGAGTTCGTAATGGTTCGTTGCCCGCAATGTCAGTCCGACCTGAGCCGACTGCCGGCGATTCCACAGCAATGTCCCGAATGCGGCCAGTGCCTCGAGGGACAGGTCGGCGACGACGACAACGATCCCGGCACGAATCTCGGGTCGGGTGAATTCGACGTTTCGATCGTCGATCGCACGGCGTCCTCTGGCGAATTCTCATGGCAAGACGGTTCATCCGGTGCTGCCCCCAACGCCGCCGATGATCCGGGAAAAACCGTTCAATCGGACGAGTTCGAAGCGGTCGACGTCGATCGGACGGTGCAATCCGAAGACTCTTCGTGGACCAACGACCTGTCTCCCGCGTCGCCGAACGCAACGGTCGAATCAGACCCCGCGGTCGACTCCGAGGTTGTCGATCCCGGCGCGAACGACCGCACGGTGCAATCCGACGAATTCTCGTGGCAGCAAGACCCGGCCGGTGCTCCGCCGACGTCCGCGGGCGACGCCACCAGAACCGTCGCCAAGGATGATTTCAACGCGGCGCGGGGCGATCAAACGATGCAATCTGACGAATTTGCACTGTCGGACGCCGATATGCGGGGCGGATTGCCGGCAGACCCGGGCAGCGATCGAACGGTCATGTCCGACGAGTGGAGTTCGCCCGGGGCCGATCAGACGATGCTCTCGGACGAGCTGCCGCCCGATGCCGTCAAGACCATGCAGACTTTGTGGTCGGGCGCAGTCCAGGGGCCGACTCATCCGGGAATGTCGATCAAAGGCGCCAATCTAGGCCCGGCCGGCAGCGGTTCAACGCTGGTGATCAAGCAACGCCGGTTGAGCACCCTCGGAGAGTCGCCGGTCGCCAACAAAGACACCGAATACGAATTGATTCGAGTGCTGGGCGAGGGGGGCATGGGGGTCGTCTACGACGCCCGTCAGACCTCGGTCGATCGCTCGGTCGCCATCAAGATGCTCAAGCCGCGGACTTCGAGCGACGAGCGGCAGCAACAGAAGTTTCTCGCCGAGGCCGTCGTCACCGGCGATCTCGACCACCCCAACATCGTGCCGATTTACGATGTCGGCAAGAGCGAGCATGGCTTGCTGTTCTATGCGATGAAGAAGGTCAAGGGCACTCCGTGGATGAAGCTCTTGCCGCAGAAATCGCAAACCGAGAACCTTTAAATCCTGATGAAGGTCGCCGACGCCGTGGGTTTTGCCCACGCTCGGGGAGTCATCCACCGCGATCTCAAACCCGAGAACGTAATGCTCGGCGATTTCGGCGAAGTGTTGGTGATGGACTGGGGGCTGGCGCTGCCGGCCGCCGGCTTTGCCAAGGCGGCGACGATCTCTCCGGCCCACAGTATGGGGGGCACTCCGGCCTATATGGCCCCCGAAATGGCCAGCGGACCGCTCGAAAAAATCAACTTCACCAGCGACGTCTACCTGCTGGGGGCGATTCTGTACGAGATTTTGACCGGCCGGCCGCCGCATACCGGCAAAAACACGATGCAGTGCCTGTTTGCCGCGGCCAAGAATGACATTCGGCAGACCGACAAGACCGGCGAGCTGATGGACATCGCACTCAGGGCGATGGCCACCAAAACCAAAGCGCGGTACGAAACGGTTCGGCACTTCCAGGACGCCATTCGCGATTATCAATCGCACACCGAGAGCAGCGCGCTATCGACGCGGGCCGCCGAAGAAATGCAGAAGGCCCAGGCCAGCGACGACTACCGCGATTACGCACGGGCCCTGTTTGCGTTCGAAGAATCTCTGGCGCTGTGGAATGGCAATGCGCGCGCCCGCACGGGCCTCGATGAAATCAAGCTCAAATACGCGGCCAGCGCCCTGCGCAAGGGCGACTTCGACCTGGGTGCCGGCTTGCTCGACCCGGCCAACCCCGATCACGCGCGGTTGCATCGGCAGCTCAACCACGCGCAGCTCGAACGGGAGACGCGGCAGAACCGGCTGCAGACGCTGAAGCGCGTCGCCGCCAGTCTGGCCGCATTGTTTCTGGTGTCGCTGACGGTTGGCTTTTTCTGGATCAAGAGCGCGCGCGACAAGGCGATCGAATCGCAGAGACTTGAAGCCGTTGCTCGCGCGACAGCCGACGAACAAACGATCATTGCCCTGGCCGCCAAGGAAGAGGCCGGCACGCAGCGCGACGAGGCCGTCGACGCGCGGAGGGAAGAAGCTGTCGCTCGCGCGGCAGCCGACGAACAAACGATCATTGCCCTGGCCGCCAAGGAAGAGGCCGGCACGCAGCGCGACAACGCGATCGCTTCGGAGAAGGCTGCGATCGAAGCCCGGAAACGGGAAGAGTACGAAGCCTATATCGCCCGGATCGGGCTGGCCGCCGCCAAAATCGAGGACAACGCTTTCGACAACGCTCGCGAATTGCTCAATTTGTGCCACAAGGAAACGCCCGAATTGCTCAACTGGGAATGGGGGCGCTTGATGTTCCTGTGCGGCCAGTCGCGGCGCGCCGTCGATGCCCGGGCGCGGCTGGATGCGGCCGCGTTCGCTCCCGATGGCAAGCGGTTTGTGACCGGCAGCTTGAGCCACACCGCCGACGTCTGGGACACGGCCACCGGCGAAAAGCAACTCTCGATTCCGCATGCAGGCGCGCAAGTGCATGCGGTTGCCTACTCACCCGTAGCGCCGCTGATCGCGACCGGCAGCAACGACCCCCAGGGCTACCTGCGAATCGTCAACGCCCAGACCGGCGAGATCGTCCGGCGATTTCCCGAAGGCGATCACGACGCCGATCGGCCGGGGCATAGGGGTGAAGTCTTCAGCGTCGCGTTTTCCCGAGACGGTCGCCGCCTGCTTTCGACCTCGTACGATAAAACCGCCCGATTGTGGGACGTCGAAACAGGCCGCGAGCTGCAGGCCTATGCCGGTCACAACTGGTGGGTCTGGCAGGCGGCGTTCTCACCCGACGATTCGCAGTTCGTGACCGTCAGTCACGACGGCACGGCGATCGTCTGGGACGTCGAATCAGGCGAACAGAAGGGGCAGTTTATCGGACACAAAGGGCCGGTGTTTTCGGTCGCCTGGTCGGGTGACGGACGGGTGGCCACGGGGGGCTACGACACGAAAATTCTCGTCTGGAAGCCCGCCGATCTCAAGCCTTTCGATCTCAAGAAAATTGCCGAAGGCGAACCGATCGAACAGCCGCCGCTGGTCACCCTCGAAGGGCATTCGGCCGGCGTCCACTCCGTCCGGTTTTCGCGCGACAGCGAGTTGGTCCTCAGCGGAGCCCACGACAATTCGGTGCGCCTGTGGGACGCCTCTTCTGGGCACCAGGTGCAGACGTTTCGCGGCCACGCGAGCTGGGTGCGCGCCTGCGCCCTCTCGCCCGATGAGCGCACCATTCTGTCAGTCGGCTACGATCAAAAGGCGCTGCTGTGGAACATCACCGAGTACGAAGAGGTTCGCGTCTTGAAGGCGCGAACCTTGAAGGGGCATAGCGACGCCGTCCTGGCGGCTTCGTTCTCGCACGACGGGCAGCAGATCGTCACCGCCAGCCGCGACAAAACCGCCCGAACCTGGAACTTCAGCGACGGCAGCCCGCTCCAAACCTTCGAAGAGGGGCACACCTTTCTGGCTTCGAACGCAGCGTTCTTTTCCGACGGCACGCGGCTGGCGACGGCCGCGGTCGACAACACCGTCAGAATCTGGGACGTCGCCACCGGATCGGAAATCGACAGGTTCGACCATACCGGTCGTAGTGCCGCTCTGGCGATGTCGCGTGACGCGCGACGCATGCTGACCGGTTCAGACGATAAGTCCGCCAAAGTGTGGGACATCGACTCCAGAACCGTGGTCGCGACATTCCGCGGCCACAAACAAGAGGTCACCGCGGTCGCGTTCGCACCCGACGACAAAGTCGTCTTCACCGGCGATTCGAATGGGGCGTCGATGCTCTGGGAGCCGCAATCCGGCGAGTTGCTGCAGCGCCTGGATGGCCACACCCGAAAGGTGACAGGTGCCGCCTTTTTGCCGAACGGACGCCGGCTGTTGACCGCCAGTATCGACAAGACTGTCGCTCAATGGGATCTCACGAGCGGGCAGGAACTCGTCAAGCTCGTCCTCAGGCACCCCGACGCGGTCCTCGCCCTGGCCCTTCTGCCGGACGGCCGGCGGGCGCTGACCAGTTGTGCTGACGGGCAGGTGCGCCTCTGGGATCTCGATTCGGCGAGCGTGGCCCTGACGCTGGCCTCTAAGGGCGTGGTCAATGCCGTGGCGGTGACTGACGACGGGAAGCTGGCGCTGACCGCCAGCTCGGAAGAAAAAACCGTCCGGCTGTGGAATCTGCCATCCGGGCGCGAGAGGGAGGTTCCCGCCGAGGCCAATCGACTGGAAGCGTTTCTCAATTTCAATCGTCGCGGCGGTCAGGTCTGGACGGCAATCTTTGCACCCAAAGTTAATGATAAAGATAAAGTGCTCACGGTGGGCGGGTCGGATGCCCGCTTGTGGGATCTTGACTCGGGCGACGAAATAATCAATTTCAGCCCCAACGGCATCGTCGCTTCCGCCGTGTTTTCGACCGACGGCAAGCACGTTCTCACCGGCAGTTGGGACAATTCGGCCCGCATCTGGACCGCTGAAAACGGCCACTCCGAGCGGAAACTGATCGATCAGCACTCCAAGGGAGTCAACACGGCCGTCTTCTCACCCGACGGCACGATGATTCTCACAGCCAGCGACGATCAAACCGCCGTGCTGTGGGAACCGGATGCCCAGGAGTGGAAGGTTCTCAAAGTCTTGAAAGGACACAAAGGGTCCGTTCGCAGCGGGGTCTTCTCGCCTGACGGTCGGCAGGTACTGACCGCCTCCAGCGATAAGACGGCGCGGCTCTGGGATGTCGACAGCGGAGCCGAACTTCGTCAATTCGTCGGCCACGACCTTGCCGTTTTAAGCGCCGTTTTCTCGGCCGACGGCTCGCGAATTGCGACCGGCAGCGAAGATCGTTCGGCTCGCGTCTGGGAAATCAACGGCGACGAAAAGCCTCTGGTGCTGGAAGGGCACACCGCCCCTGTCTCGTCGGTCACATTTCTGCATGATCGCCGCGCTCCCCAGGGCAGTCGCCTGATTACCGGCAGTCTCGACAACACGGCGAAACTGTGGGACGTGGATCGGCGGAACGGGGAAGGAACGGGCAAGGAAATTCTGACCCTGAAAGGCCATACGCAGGAAGTCACCTGCGTCGACGCGTCGACCAGCGGTCTGTATCTGTTGACCGGTGGTCGCGACGGTAAGGCGGTCGTGTGGCTGGCGATTGACTGGACCAAGCCGCTGCAGGTCCAAGCTGCAAAATAGTTCGCGTAGAACGGACTCTTAGTCCGTTCGAGCGAATGAAGCATTAACGACCTGTTGAAAATAGCGAGCACGTTCGACGCGACGAGATAAATAACCGGAAACCTGATATGTTTCGGCAAAGCCGGACTGATTTTTCAGCCGGTCTACGGCGTGACCTTGGTCGCGACCGGCACGTCAGCCTGTAGCGCACTGCCGCCGACAGAGGTGACACGGAATTGCACGTTGGGAATGTCGGCGGCGGCCGTGACTTCAGGCGCGGTGACGACGAACTCAAACAACTCCTGGTCGGCTTTGACCGTGATTTTCGGCGCCGAGTATCCCGCCGGCAAGTTGACCAGCAGGACTTCGACGGGCTCAGCGAAGCCGGCGGCACGCTTGAGCGTTCCCGCCAGCTTTGTCTCGGCCTTACCGGTCAGCGCCAGCGTATTGGCCGCCAGCGCCCCCGTGGCCGCGGTCTCAACCTTGAGGCGAAACGGTTCAGAGTAAGCCGTCGCCACGAGTTTGTCCGAGAACAGATGCGGCACGAACTCGGCTCGGACGACGCAATCGAGTGTCCCTTCGGCAACATCGAGCGGTACGGCAATTCGCAACGAACCGGTCGTTTCGCCGGCCGAGAGCGACTGCTCGGGCAAGCTTCGAACTACAGGCAAGGGCAACCGCCGCTGCTGGGTCGGATCGGTCGGGTCAACTTTCGTTCGAGCGGCTTCAGTCGTCAGCATCGTCAGCCGCACGGCCTGCGTGGCAAGGTGGGCATTGCTCAATTTTAACGATAGCGGCACAGAAAATTCCGTCCCCTTGAAGAGCGCGGCAGGAAGCAACCCGCGCTCGAGCGTCACCCCGGTCGGGGGACCTTCCGCCATCGTGAGCTCGCCCCGGGCCGCAGGAAGCAGCGATAGCCTTGCATCCGGCGGCGCCAGCGCCACCCGGCTCAAGGGGGGTTCAAGCCCTGCCGATTGCGCGACCAATCGCGCGCGGCCGACGATTGCCGCCGGATCGGTCAGTGCATTCCGCGCCGTCAGCAGCAGAAACCCCTTGGAAGCCCCTTCGGGAATTGCCGACGGAGTGATCGAGAGTTCTGGCGCACCCGAGAGCGCCAGGGCGATGGGGCCGTTGTATCCGGCCCGGTTGACGTCGTATCGCAACAGGGCGTTGCCGTCGCGTGGCAGGGCCACTCGTTCGGCACTGACCGACAACGAGAAATCGGGCTGCCCGGCAGGGATGATCCGCAGACGATACATGAATTCAGGCCCGCCGCGGCGGTTGACGTCGCGAATGGAAACGTGAACGGTCGAGACCCCCGCCGGCACGGCGTAATCGACGGCGGGCCGCTCTTCGTTGGCCGCCAGCACGCTGCCATCGCTCGCCGACAACACCTGAAGTTGTGCATCCAGCGGCGAACGCAGCGCATGGCTCTCGACGGATAGACTCAGGGTCATCCCCGCCGTGACCTGCAGCGCGTAGCGGTCACTCTCCCCCGGCCGGCTGATGCGGCCGTTGACCACGATCGGCACATGCGCGCGTTCGCCGAATCGCGCATCGATCGGCTGAAGCTGACCTTCCGGCCCGGTGGCCTCGACGATTTCGACCGCAGTGCTGATCACAACCGACGGCGCGGGACCAACAGCGCCCGTCGCCGGCGGCAAATTCACCGATTGCGGCAGGCCGGCGATCGCATGGGGCGCGTCGATGGTGAGCGTCGCTGATGGTTCCATCCCCGGGCCGATCGCCGCCAACGTGTGTGGTCCACCGGCCGCGACCGCCGGGGGAAACGTCATATCGACCAGTTTCAAGTTGCCGATCTTCAGCCGGTAGCTGTTCTGGCCCGGCGCGTTATAGGCCAGATCGTGCAGGTCGACGCTGTAAACCCCCTCGGCAAACAGCGTCGCTTCGATCCGCGTGTCGCCGCGAAATTGCGGCTTGCCCCAGGCGATCGTCAGCGGCACCCCCCGCGGATTTCGCAGTTCGAGCACCGGATCCATCGCCGCACCGAGTCGCTTGCACTCCAGATCGAACACCAGTTTGTCACCCGGATGGCCGGCGAAGTAGATCCGATGCTGCTGCTGGCCGTTTAAAAGGCCCGTCACCGCCACCGGCAGCGTGACCGGTTGGTCGGCGGTCCCCTCGACGAATGGCACCTGCGCGAGAGCATCGACCGCCACCGTCAGCGCCCCGCTGATTCCGTGGACTGTCTGCACACGCACGGGATAGTGTCCGGCAGGGGCGCCGGCGGGCACCGCAATCTCGAATTCGACCCGCTCGGCCGTCGCACCGGGGCGAACCGCGATTTTCTCTGTCGCGAACGGCGCCACAAGTTGCGGCGACGGCCCGAGGTTCGTCCCGCTCACCGCCAGCACCGAGGTTGTGCCGCTTTGCAGCCCGCGAATCGAGAGCGCATTGATCTCGGGCGCCGCAGGAAGGGGTTGACCTTCGTCGGCGATCAGTGCCAAAGCGCCGGGACCGGCGACCTCGTTGAACAAGGCCGCCGCCTCTTCGGCGGTGAGCGCTTTGGCAAACACCGAAAACTCGTCGATCACGCAACTCGTGGTTTCGAGTCCCGGAGCGCTGGCCCCAATCGTCAGCGGCACGTCGTTGACGAGGTTGGCGACTTTGACGTCTGTCAGCCAGGTGTCGCTGCCCGTCACGACACCGCCGCTTGCCGATTTGGGGGTCAGCGGCTTTCCGTTGGCATAGAGCTGCACCAGCACATCATCTTTGTCTTCGTCGGCATCGGGGGCCGGCGCGTCTCCCACCTGGAAGACCGCGGTGATAAACACCGGCCGGCGATAGCCGACCGCCCCCTGCATTCCGAAGATGGCCGCTTTGTAGCCGGTGCCGTCATTGAGATAGACCTGAAACGCATCGCTCTGCGGCGCGTAGTTGATGCCGTAGTTGGTGATTGTCGTGCCCGCATCGTCCCGTTTGCCGAAAATCCCGTGGTAGGCACCGTCATTGCCGGGAAGCAGGTTGACGAACAACAGGCTGACCGAGACCGCCTCGGGTCGATCGACATCGGCACTGTCGGCGATTTGCACGTACTGCCGGGTGCCGGCATCGAGAACGAGCGCCTGCTTGCCCGACTGCCCCCAGAAGGGACTTTTGACCCGCAGGGGACCATTGACCAACAGGCCATTATCTTTCGCCGCGCCGGCCGTGGCCGTGTCGAGTGCATCCCCCGACGGCTCGTCAAACGTCAAGTTGACAACCGCCTGCGCCCGAATGCCGTCGGCTTGGGCTCTGCTCAAAAATCGCTCGGCACTGACTGCCGGAAAGAAAACCCCAGTCAGAAGCGTGATCCAACCCGCGCGGATGAAAACAGGCATTGAACGGCGTCCCTGAGAGCTAAGAACAAAGGCGCCAGCGCTGGCGCCGCAGTCGATCCCATTCTAACCGACACGGCGGGCGCAGATAAGTTTGCGGGACAACTTCGCAATCGCAAACGGCGCCACGCCGAGCCGTAGCACAAGCGTCCTCGCTTGTGGCCGGTTCGACGGGTGGCGGGGTCAGAGCGTCGCGCCGGATTGGGCATCGATCGCGCCGCGAGCGTTGAACATAGCCGCCGGGGTGCTCGCCAACTTGCCGGCGATGGCCCCGTCGCGCGCCAGACGTTCCACTTTGTCACTCGTGCATTGCCACTCCCACGGGGCCATCGCTCGACCGTATTGCAGGTCTTGTCTCGTGACACACGAAGTCTGAGCCTGCGAGTCACGTCGCAACCACACGCAATCGCTCTGACCCCCGCCACCCGCCCGCGTCCACTGCCATTGCTTTGGGACAAGTTCGACGATTTTCTGCCGGAGAGCGGTAAGCGTGTCTTTCAGAGGGAATGGAGGGAAACGCTCTGATCCGGGAAGAGTTCCAGGAATCGCTCATCGACCGTGACTACTCGGCAGTCCTGCTCTTCGGACAAGGCCACATAAAGACAATCGAAAACTCCGATTCTGAGTCGTGACGAGAGCTGCATTGCCCGGTCGAGGTAATCGAAGTACGGGTAGAGCTTTGGGCAGGTCGCGAGAAATTCATTGAAGGCAATCTGGCCCTCGCCGACCATGAGCTTCCCCTGCCGCTCCGCACGCGTGAGAGCGTGAGCGACTTCGATCGGGAGACTGTCTGGGGCGATCAGCTCGTGGATTTGATTCGTGACGTCTGCCTGAAGAGCACGGGCAGCGTGCGTGTCGTTCTCTTCGACCAGCATGGAGATTGCCACGCACGCATCGAGGATGAACGTACTCATAGCTCTTCGCGGGATTCGCGGATAAGCTCCACCGCGTCGATTTTCACTCCTCTGGCACGCATACCTTCCCGGACCTTCTCCGCTCTCTCATGCACCCTACGGGAAACTTCGGGATCGAGCGGCTTTCCCTTGAAGGCATGATCGAGCATCGCCCGATGGTCAGCCTCTTCGAGGGTCGGTGGTTTGCTGGTGTCGGTACTCATGATTCAATTGTCGGAAAGGGGAATGGATCAGTCAACAGGGACCAGAGTGGTCGCCTTTGGCTTTGGTTCGGGCTTCGGGGTATCCTTCGCCGCTTCCGCCGCCAAACAACTGGGACACACCCCCAGCCACGACCAGCTTAAGCCCGAAGGGTTATGCGTCAGCCTGTCCCAGCCCTCCTTCACCGCTTCGGCCAGGGAATCCACCGACGCATCACACCCGCCTGCGCACGAGACCACTTCGGGTTCCTCGCCTTGCGGATTCATTCGAGCCGCAATCGCAAACGGCGTCGCGCCAAGCCGTAGCACAAACGTCCTCGTTTGTGGCCGGTTCGGCTATCGCGCCAGGATGCCATTGGCGATGTCCATCGATCGCAGGGACAAACAAGCGGGGACGCTTGTTCTACGTCTAATACAACGCCGTCGCCAGCTTGCGCCGGTAGGTGCGTGTCAGTTCGGCTTCAGGGCCCAGCATGAGGAACAGGTTGATCATCACGCTCCGCGCGGCTTCGCGCTGGTCTCCGCCGGTGATCTGCACGACTCGCAGACAGGTCTCGAGGGCTTCCTCGAATTGCTGCCCCGCACCCAGCGTTTCCGCCAGGTTGAGCTGCAGCGCGGGATCGTCGGGCTTCGCGGCCAGTGCGGCGCGGCATTCGGCCACCCCGCCGGTCTCGGCGGCGGCATCGCGAACTTCCAGTTCGGCCTTGAGGTTCTCAGCTTCGGGTTCGAGAAACCCGCGCGATTCGAGGTGCTCGATGATCGCACGGCACTCGCAGTTTTTGTGCTGCTTCAGCAAGAGTCGAGCCAGTTCGATGCGCAGCCGATCGTCCTTCGGCGCCAGCTCGAGCGCCTCGTTGAACTTTTCGATCGCGGCGGCCGGGTCTTCGCCTTGCAGCCGGCGCGCTTCGAGCACCAGCAGTTCGGCCGGCGACGGTTGGAACTTGTCGAGCCACTGCCGAATTTGATCTTCGGGAAGCGCCCCCATGAATTGATCGGCCATTTGACCGTCGCGCAGTGCGAACACGTGCGGAATCGACCGCACCTGAAACGCGGCCGCGATACCCGGCTGCTGGTCGACGTCGACCTTCACCAGCAGAAACCGGCCGGCGTATTCATTCGCCAGCCGTTCGAGAATCGGCCCCAGTGCCTGGCATGGCTCACACCAGGTCGCCCAGAAATCGACAATCACCGGTAGCTCGTGCGATCGCTTCAGAACGGCTTCGTCGAAGTTCGGTTCGGTTCCGTCGATGATCCACACAGAAGGTTCAAGCATGGGAGGCATGGTATCGGGCTGGGACTGAGTCGTGGGCTATGACTGTGCGAGTGTACGCCGACACGTCACAGGGAGCAAACGTCGGCCGGATCGCGGCAGCGATCGCCGGTTTGCGTGCGGACGGGGCGTGTCGGACGGCCCGGGCTGAGCCGAGTGTTTTGCTTCCGCCGACTGGACTGTCGATCGAGCCGTTGTCGTGACGAAATGCGCTGTACGCTCTTGTCGACGCGATTGCGTCTTTCGTGTGGACTGAAGTCCACACTACGGCCGGACCTCGAATTGGCGGCGGGCGAACTCGAAGCCTTCGACTTGCAGCAGCAGGCGGTAGCGACCGGGGGGCAGTTCGCCGGTCAGTTCGAAACCGTCGATCGCGTAGGTGTAGTCGCGCGCGATGCGGTGGGTGAAGCGGGCCGCTTCGCGACCGTCGGGGGCGATTAACAGCCCTTCCAGCGTCAAGTCGGGGTGCTGCGGCAGCAATTGCACGACGACGTACACGTTCTCGCCGATGTGGAAGCGATCGGACGAACCGAACACCTGCGTCCCGCCGGTCCGGCTGCCGATCGCCACCCGATGGATGTAATCTTCCCACGCCGGCAGGCGCGATGACCGCATTTCGGCGAGGTCGCGGGGGGTGATCGGCGACAAGGTCGCAATTTCTGCAAGCGGGCGGCGTCCGAACGCCGCATACCAGTCATAGTGGTGCTGGATCAGCACGCCACAGCAAACGGTGACAATCGCGGCAGCCGCGTAGATCGTCGCGGATTTTTCGAGACCGAACCGATTCCGCGAAGTTGACGCGGCGGGAAGGAAGGTTTGAGAGACCAATCCGGATTTGTCCCTGACCGGGTTGCAGCCCGGAAATCGCAAGCGACTCAGATCGCCTTCGCGTAGAAACGCCGCCAACGCGACGAACATCATCGGCGAAAACGTCTGCAGGTGCAGCGTCGCGGCCATGCCGAGGTGGAAAGCGGCTGCGGCGGCCAGCAGCGGCCACCGCAGTCGCGACACCCAGATCAGAACCGGAAACAACAACTCGAACAGCAACGTCGCGAGGCTGAGCAGCAGCAGCGCGCGGGGCTGGGTACTGAGCCACAATCCCAGACGGCCACCCCCCCAATGATCGTCGAGCAGCGAGAACCCCAGCAGGTCGCCGCTCAGGTAGGAAGGATTTTTCAGCTTGGTGATTGCCGCACCGAAATAGATGGCGCACACCAGCACCTGCATCAGCCGCCTGGGCCAGGCGGGAGAGAGGTGACAGAGCGCGGCCGGCCGATTCTCGCTCAGGGCATCGAACGACCAGGCGCGGCCGCAGCCCGAACAGGCCAGCAGCACTCCCAGGTGCAAGGCGATGACCGACTGCTTGGCGAACGTGGCGGCACCATCGAGCAATCCCAGCCAGGCGAACAGGACTGTGAATCCGATCAGGCTCGTCCGCGTTTGCCAGCCGAGCACGACCCCCAGCAGCGCGAACAGCAGCAGCGTGTGCATCCCGATGGCGATTATCGGCGAGGGGATCGGCAATCGAAAGCTGCCGATGTTTCGCTGCTGTGCAATGGTCGACGTCGCGCGATCCACCGGCCGCGTGTCAAGGCTGCGGTCGGCAAACATCGGCATCGGCGGTTCGAGCGTCGAATAGAGTTCGATCGCCGAGCGCCAGCGAGGCACCATTTCGCACAACATGACCAGCCCCAAACCGATTCGCATCAAAGCCAGGCGGCGCGGTCCTTCAGGCGCGAACCAGAAGCTCGTCACGGCGCGACCCCCTCGTGGGCGTTACGCGGTGCCTGCTCGACATCAAATTCCTCGCGCAGCCGCCAGTAGCGGCGATGCGGGTGCGGCTCTCCGCACCACGACTCGTACATTTCCGGCGGGTAGTTGAACTTCGCCGGCCAGTAGTGTTCGTACAGCTCGACGTGCACGATCGAATCGAGATCACCCGTAGCGGCAGCCCGGTGCAGCGCGTGTTCGACAGCCGCGCGGTAATACCCGCCGGCGCGATCGAGATCGACCCGCGTCAAGTCGCCCTGCACGCCCCCGCGGTATTGCAACAGGCCCGACGGCACCAGTTGCACGAACTTCCCCGACTGCGTGCGCCCCACGGCAACGCGACGAAGCGACTCGGTGTAGTGAAACAGGAACATGTCCCAGGTGAAAAAATAGGCAGCGGGGGTCGCACTCCCATCGCCCAGCAGGCGACCCCCGGCAAACCAGAGCGTGCATGCCAGATAGGCGGTGATGAAGGCGACCGCCGCGGCACGCCGGGCGACTGACGTCGGGGTGGGACGGATCATGCGCAAGCGCTCGTTTTCAAATGCCCGGTCACTCCCGCCAGCCGCCGGCAGAAAGCCGACTTCAATCCCACCACCAGAGATGTTGTTCGGGGCGCGGGGCACTGACCGCTTCTTCACGGGCACTGTCGAGCTGGCCTTCCGTGTCTTTCTGGAACTCGCCTTGATCGATCAGCGAGCGGGGATCGATGGTGACTCCCCCTCCGACCTGTGCGACATACAGCGACTTGCCCATCGTTTTGTAGTTGCTGACGCTTTCAACCTGCCGGGGGACGTTGCGCTTGACGATCGACGCCCGCTCGGCATCGAGAAACAGGGCCATCGGCCAGCCGACCTTCTGCGGGAGCCGCTCTTTTTGAATCAGGGCGGCCAGCACGGCCAGATCGAACAGGCTCTGCAACTCGGCAAACATCGGTGTGACTTTCGCCATCTCGGGAAACTTGTCGGTGAATTGCTTCGCGAAGCGCTTCCCGCTGACGTGCGTCGAGGTGGCGTTGCTGCGCGTTCCCGCTTCAGAAATCAGCTCTTCCTGCGACATCAACTGCACCCGCTGCCCGCTGAACTCGAAAGCCAGGCCGTCGTCGCTTTTCTTGAAGGCGTCGTACAGGGGAGTAAACCACCATCGCTGCATCGTATTTTCACCCGCGCCGACCATCGCGAGATGACTCTTGAAGCCCTTGATCGGTGCCGGGTCAACCCCAATCGAGAGCCGCTTCATGTGGATGTCAGCTTCGACCATCAGCTCGGCGAAGTGCGATTCGGCGGGAACCCCCATTACGCGGACATCTTGCATCCCCAGCACTTTGTGCAGCTTTTCGAACTTGGCTCGGGCCAGGGCGGGAGTCGTCGTGCCGCTCGTCTGCGACAAAAACCTCTGAAAGTTCGCCAGATTCTCCTGCGTCGGGTCGATGGAGCAGCCGATCGTGCCCCCTCCGCGCTCGATCGACCGCAAGGCGACCATCAGGTCGTCCAACCGCAGGGGGGGCCTGCCGGTCGAGGTGCCGATGGCGCGGCCGGCCGCGTCAATCACATACCCTTCGGCGGGCCCGGCGATGACGATGTCGTGCCCCTCGGGATGGACGAAGACGTAGTCGATTCGCTGCAGCCCGGCCAGGTACTGCATTTCGCTGGTGACGTGTTTGCGATCGCGAACAAACTCTTCGCAGGCGGTTTCGAGCCGACAGAGCGAAATCTTGCGCACCGGATTGTAGGTGTTAAGATCCCTGGGAAGCGACTTGCCGGCCAGCTCTTCGCGACGTTTGCGGTCGAGTTGGCCGGTCTTATCCTTGATGAACATGGGCCGCACAACCCCCTGGGCGTCGACCATGACGCCGGCGGCGCCGCCCCCCCCGCTTTGCCCGCCCTGCTGGCCGCCCCCTTGCTGCCCGCCCCCTTGCTGCCCGCCCCCTTGCTGCCCACCCCCGCCGAAACCGCCACCCCCTTGCCCCCCACCGCCAAAGCCGCCGGCGATCTGACCGAACGCCGATGGCAAAAGGGTTTCACTCAGGGCAGGTCCCAAAATCGCAAGGCCCAACAGCAGTCGCAGGATTTTCGGGACCATTTGACCGTCTCCTCGAAGGGGGAACCGACACGCCACGCCTTGATTGAGCATCGCTGCCGGTCGCGATATTTTCAAGAGGAGATCGGGGGCAAGTCGGCAACCACCGGCATCGTGCAGATCGCCCACTGCCCGAAATTCTCTTCGATTTCGACCTGCAACTCACTGAGCCGAATGCGCCCTTCGGGGGGCAATTGCTCGATCAGCCGCCGCCCGAGCCACCACGCCAGTCGCTCGGCAGTCGTGTTGGGAATCGGCAAAAGGACGCAGTCTTCGCGGGGAAAGACCCAGCGGCGATCGACAAATCGGACTTCGACCTCCTTCGAGCCGGCTTCGACGCGAATGGCCGCGTGCTGGGTCGGCAGCAGCATGCGGTGATCGAGCTCGTTGACGAGAGCCTGCACCGCATCGCGCAGCGCGATGAAGTCGAAAACGTAGTGATTCTCGTCGAGCGGACCTGCGACCTCGACCGCCACGCGCCAGTTGTGCCCGTGCAATCGCTCGCAAACGTCTCCGTTATATGTGATGAAATGGGCCGCGCTGAAGACGAGGTGATCTTTCGTGACGCGCGCGCGGAAATGTTCGGTCATGGGCTGCTCTTTCCTGTTGGTCGATTGGTCAGGCGTGTCCACTCGGGAATCGGAATCAAGCGTTCGCGCATCGCGGCAAACAAGCAGGCCGCGACCAGGTCGGCGGTCGTGCCCGGGTTGCGGCGGTTTCCGTCGGCACGCAACCAGCGGTCGAAGTCTCCCAGCGCGTCGGTCGAACCGCTCGCCAGGGGCCAGCCGGCGTCCAAAACCTGCCTGGCCCGATCGGACGCCTCGCCGGCCACTGCCCAGCCGCACTTGCGGGCAATCAGGCTATCGGGAATTCGTGACAGCAACTCGAGGTGACAGCCGATGATCGGCAGTTCCCAATCGGTGGCGAAATCGGCATGCCGCGCCAGCCGGGGCATCCCCACCTCAAGAACGTCGACAAAGTTATGGGAGTATTGGTAGGCGACGCGGTCGCGATCGGCGGCAAGCGCCATGACTTCCAATAGCGTGCCGGTCGGTTCGTCAGCGACATCCTGCTGCGACGCGTCTCCCAAACCACCCGGTTGGGCCAGACGAATGGCGCGATATACGTGCCGCGCGTCGGCGACGGTTAAGCCCTGCAGCACGCCCGGCAGCCCGTCGCCCAGGGTTTTGCCGGCCGGCACCGCAGTCAGTGGGGCCAGCAGCAGAACAATTCCCAGATTCACGTTGCTGCGTGCGACCGCGCGCGTGGCGTTGATCGCCAGCCACACGGTTCGGCCCACGCCGGCACTTTCGGCCTGCGCGATCAACGGTGCCGCCGCGACCGCCGCCACACGAAAATCTTCGTAGGTCAAGTCGACAAACGACGCCTGCGGGTGGACATTGCCCGGCTTTCGCGCCGTGGCTTCGAGCAGGCAGGCGGCGCGGAGACAGTCTTCGATGTGGCCGGACGGCAAGGCATCCGATAAGGCAGGCATGACCGCCTGATTGTAACCAGCATCGTCGACCACGCAACATGAGCCGTGCGCTATCGTGTGATTCCGCCCCGCATTTGACATTTGACCTGCGTTCCCGGGAAGATACGCGGATGAAGCAACCGCCACGCAAGATTGGAGCACCCCGCAAAAGCGGCCCGCCGCCGCCCAAGCCGGTCGCGCGTCCCGATCGCGATGACGACGACGGTCCCGACGATCCCGCGCGGCTGAGAATTCGCCGCCTCGATGCCAATCGGTACGCCCTGCTGATCCCGATTACGGCGCTCGATCGGCAGGAAGATATCGACGAAGTCAAAGTCATGATTGCCGCAGGAGAACTCGACATCGCCCGTGACGAGCTGCTGTATCTCGTGTCGGATTGCCGGGGGTTTCTCGAAGCGCACAACCTGCTGGGCGAACTGGCGCTCGAAGAACACAATGTGTCGCTGGCCCAGGGGCATTTCGGGTTCGCGTATGAGATCGGCGTCGACAGCCTGCCGCCGGGGTTCCGGGGACGGCTGCCGGCGAACAAGGAATACAACGGGGCCTTTTTTCTGGCGGGCCGCGGCGTGGCGCGGTGCCTGATCGCTCGCGGCCAGATCGACAAAGGGCGTGAAGTGCTCGAATTGCTGGCGCGGCTCGACCCGCAGGAAGCGACGATTCGCGGCCTGCTGGCCGAATTGAAGGAACGCGAGCCGACAAATTAAAAATCGCCCCATGTCTCTTCCCCTGCTGTGCGACCTGTCCCGTGCCGAACTTGCCGCGTGGTGCGAGGCGCAGGGGGAGCAGAAGTTCCGGGCCGACCAGATCCGCAAATGGCTGTTCGGCAAACGAGTCAACGAGTTTGACGCGATGACCGACATTTCGGCCCCGTTGCGCAAGAAACTCGCCGAGAGTTTTTCGCTGTTTTCGTCGCACGTGGCCGCGCATCAGAAATCGCTGGACGGCACCGAGAAACTGTTGCTCGAATTGTCGGATGGCGAACGCGTCGAATGCGTGCTGATGCGCGAAGACGATCGCCGCACGATTTGCATCAGCACGCAAGTCGGCTGCGGTATGGGCTGCGTGTTCTGCGCCAGCGGCCTGTTGGGACTCACCCGCAGCCTGTCGACAGGCGAGATTCTCGAACAAGTGCTGCGGCTCGACCGGTTGCTGCCCCCCTTGGAGCGAATCACCAATGTGGTGGTCATGGGCATGGGCGAGCCGCTCGCCAACCTGCCCAACCTCTTGAAAGCGCTGGCGGGGCTGGAAGACAAGGGAGGCCTGGGGATGAGTATGCGGCGGGTGACGATCTCAACGGTCGGGTTGCCCGAAAAGATTCGCGAACTGGCCCGCGCGGGCAAGTCGTACAACCTGGCGATTTCGCTGCACGCGGCGGAAAACACGCTGCGGAACCAGCTCGTTCCGGTGAACGACAAAATCGGTATCGAGGCGATTCTGGCGGCTGCCGACGAGTTCTTCGAGACCACCGGCCGCCGCGTGACCTACGAATACGTCGTGCTGCGCGAGCGGAATGACAGTCCCGAGCAGGCACGGCTTTTGGCGCGGCTGCTGGCGGGCCGCAACGCCCATGTCAACTTGATCCCCATGAACCCCGTGACGGAGTTGCCGTTCGGCGACCCGGGCGCCGAGCGGCTCAGGGAATTTGTCGAAATTCTGGAACAAAGCGGCGTGGTGGCTACGATCAGAAAGCGCAAAGGGGCCGATATCGATGCCGCCTGCGGGCAATTGCGTCTCCGCCACCAACAACCCGCGGTGTCGTGAATCGTCGATCGCCGCGGCTGGCTCATGTCGCGCATTCAAACTCGGGCGGCGGGCATTCAGCGCGACGACTTCTCAAACTCGGTGGGATCGAAATTGACGAGCATATTTTCGCGAAAGACGAGGTACAGTTTGCGACCTTTGTTGTCGGGTCCGAACGCGTAGACGTCGTCGCCGATCTGATAGTTGCCGCCGCGGTTGGTGATCCAGTTCTTGCGCTCTTCGAGCTCGCCCTGTTCGCCCAGCACCTTGCAGACGTCGGCGAGAGACATGCCGGAGTCGATTTTGTGAGCCAGCAGCCAATTGAGCGAGGCGCTGTCGCGTGACGCGACGTATTTTGTGCGGTGGTCGCGCGCGTCGGCCGGGTCGCTCTTTTTGACGGTCGAGGGGGCGAACGCCTCGTCGAGTTTAAGAGCCCATTGCGGGGTTTCGCAGCCGACGAGCATGGCCGCCAGAACGAATCCGCAGGTGAAACGCCAGGTCGTCAAGGCAAGCATGTTCGAGCCATCCGTGGCAGGTGACAGGTCGGAGCCCCTTCGAGTCGCGGGGCGGGGATTCGCAACAGCAGCTCGGCTTTGCCGAACCCACAGCGGTGCGGGAACTTAGTCAAAAACGAGCGAAAATCATAGAGCGTCTTGCGACCGGTCGTCCTGCCGTTTTGGCAGGAGGCTTTCGGTCCAGCGTGATTCCCGACCGGATCTGGCAGTCGGCGTGAGATGGCTACTCGGCTATAAGCTGTGTTTCAGCTATGGCTTGCGCGTTTTCTCGATATTGGCATGCGTTTAGCAAACTAGTTGCCATTCCGCTGACAGTTCGGACTTCATTCGGGGATATCCACCGACATCGGGGATTGGCACACATTCGGAGACACGAGGAGTTACACGATGGCAAAAAAGGGTTCCAAAGACGTGAACGGGATGAAGATTCTGCCGCTGTACGATCGGGTCGTGCTCAAGCGTCAGGAAGCCGAAGGCAAGACGGCCGGCGGGATCGTCCTTCCCGACAACGCCAAGGATAAGCCCCAAAAGGGGACGGTGATCTCGATCGGAGACGGGCACGTCACGAAAGATGGGAAGCGACACCCGTTGACCCTGAAGGTCGGCGATCATGTGATTTTCAGCTCTTATGCCGGCGATGAAATCACAGTCGGCGACAACGAGTACCTGCTGCTCCGCGAGAGCGACGTTCTGGCGGTGTATTGAGGAGAGTCGAACAGTTCAAGAGTTAAAGAGTTAAAGAGGGACTCGCGGCAGGCGACATCGCGACTTAGTGACTCTTCGACTCTTTCACCCCGGTAAACCGCCCCTTCAACTGACCAGATTTCCAACTGACAATTCAGGAGAGTTTTGCTCATGGCTAAAATGATTGCTTTCGATCAGGAAGCGCAGGAAAAGATTCGTTCGGGGGTCAGCAAGCTGGCCAAGGCGGTTCGCGTCACGCTTGGGCCCCGCGGTCGCAACGTGATTCTGCAGAAGAGCTTCGGGTCTCCGACCGTCACCAAGGACGGCGTGACCGTGGCCCGCGAGATCGAGCTCGCCGACAAGTTCGAAGACATGGGCGCGCGGATGGTCAAAGAGGTCGCCAGCAAGACCTCGGACGTCGCCGGCGACGGAACCACGACCGCAACGATCATGGCCGAAGCGATTTACATCGAAGGCTTGCGCGCCGTCACGTCGGGGGTCAATCCCGTCGAAATGAAGCGCGGCATGGACAAAGCCGTGGAAGACATCGTAGAGAAGCTCAAAGGCATGTCGATCGAATGCCGCAATAAGAAGTCGATCGCCCAGGTCGCCACCGTCGCCGCCAACGGTGACGAGCAGATCGGCGATATTCTCGCGAACGCGATGGAGCAGGTCGGCAAGGACGGCGTGATCACCGTTGAAGAAGGCAAGAGCCTCACGACCGACTTCACCGTCGTCGAAGGAATGGAGTTCGATCGCGGCTACCTCTCGCCGTACTTCGTCACCGATCCGCAGACGATGAAAGCGGTCCTCGAAGACGCCTACGTCCTTATTCACGAAAAGAAAATCAGCAACGTCAAAGACCTCGTCCCAGTGCTCGAAAAGGTGGTCAACGCCGGCAAGCCGCTGTTGATCATCGCCGAAGAAGTCGAAGGCGAAGCCCTCGCGACGCTCGTGATCAACAAGCTGCGCGGCACGTTCCGCGTGTGTGCGGTCAAGGCCCCCGGCTACGGCGACCGTCGCAAGGCCATGTTGCAGGACGTGGCGATCATGGTCGGCGGCCAGGCGATTTTCGAAGACCTGGGAATCCAGCTCGAAAACGTTCAGCTCTCCGATCTGGGCCGCGCCAAGAAGATTCTGATCGACAAGGACAACACGACGATCATCGAGGGCCTCGGCAAGAGCGCCGAAATCAAGTCGCGCATCGACCAGATCCGCAAAGAGCGGGAAGGCTCGACCAGCGATTACGATAAAGAAAAGCTCGACGAGCGCATCGCGAAACTGTCGGGTGGCGTGGCCCAGGTCAACGTCGGAGCGGCCACCGAAACCGAAATGAAAGAGAAAAAGGCCCGCGTCGAAGACGCATTGCACGCGACGCGTGCCGCGGTCTCTGAAGGGATTCTGCCGGGTGGCGGCGTGGCCTTTCTGCGGGCCTCCCGCTCGTGCAAGCCGCGCAACCTGAGCGATGATGCCGTGACCGGCTACAACATTATCCTGCGTGCCTGCAAGGCGCCCGTCACACAGATCGCCGACAACGCCGGAGTTGACGGCGGCGTGATCTGCGAAAAGGTCGGCGAGCTCGCGGGCAACATGGGTTACAATGCCGCAACCGGCAAGTACGAAGACCTGGTTAAGACGGGCATCATCGACCCGACCAAGGTCACGCGCTCGGCTCTGCAGAACGCCGCAAGCGTGGCGACGCTTTTGCTCACCAGCGACGCCTTGATCGCCGAGATGCCCAAAGACGACAAGAAAAAAGGCGGCGGCGGCGACCACGACATGTATTAACGGTCGACTTGCGTTGCGAAAGTCATCAACCGGCGTCTTCGGACGCCGGTTGCTTGTTTACCAGTTACCCAAGCACCTCGCGCACCGCCTCGCCCATGATCTCGACGATCCGATCGAGAATCGCGTAGGGGGTGACTACCGGGGGGGCGAGGCAGAACACCGATTCGCCGCGCAGGCGGCTGTAGAGGCCGCGTTTCTGTGCGGCCGCGTGGACTTTGCTGCCGATCTTCTGTTCGGCGGGATGCTCGAGCTTCGTGGCCTTGTCCTGAACGAATTCGATGCCGCACATCAGTCCCTTGCCGCGCACGTCGCCGACGTGCGGATGGGCTGCCAGCGCTGCCTGAAGTCCTTCGAGCAGGTACGCCCCCTTCTGGGCGGCCTGTTTGGGAAATTCTTCCTGCTCGATGATGTCGAGGGTTTTCAGTGCCACGGCACACCCGACGGGATGAGCGCTGTACGTGAAAGCGTGCATCCAGGGGGGCGCCCCGCCATCGAGAACCCTGGCGATGGCTTCGGTCATTCCCACGCCCCCCAGAGGAAAGTAACCCGACGTGATCGCCTTCGCGAACAAGATCATATCCGGCGCGACTCCCCAATGCTCGAGGCCGAACAGTTTGCCGGTGCGGCCGAAGCCGGTGATGATTTCGTCGGCGACAAGCAGCACGTCGTACCGGTTGCAAATCTCGCGGATCCGCGGCCAGTAATCGTCCTGAGGAGGAATCACCCCTCCGGCTCCCTGCACCGGCTCGCCCAGAAACATCGCCACCGTCTCCGGACCTTCGCGAAGGATGGCCTGCTCGAGTTCATTCGCGGCAGCGATTCCCTGGCTGACGCCGGGCGGGGCGACGTAACGGTAAGGGTAAGGTGAGGGAATGTGGACGAACCCCGGTACGCGCGGCTCGAACATCGGCCAGTAGGCCGATAGTCCCGTGGCGCTCATCGCCGCGAGCGTCACGCCGTGGTAGCCCCATTGCCGGGCGATGACTTTCGACTTCCCTGGCCGGCCGAGCACGCGCCAGTAGTAACGAGCCGTTTTGAAGCTCGTGTCGTTCGATTCGGCCCCGCCCGAGGTGAAAAAGAACCGCGTGATCGAGGGAGCGGTGAGGGCGGCCAGCCGCTCGGCCAGTCGAATCGCGGGGACGTTCGAACTGCCCGCATAGCTCGACGCATAGGCCAGCGTTTGCATCTGGGCCGCGGCCGCTTCGACCAGTTCGCTCCGACCGTGCCCGCAGACGACGTTCCACAGACCCGCCAGGCCGTCGATGAACTCGCGTCCGTTGGCATCGGTCAGAATTGCCCCTTCCCCTTTGACCCAGACGTGCCCCGTCTCTTCGTGCAGGCGGCGATTATGCAGGGGATGGATCAGGTGGGCGAGGTCGACTTCGAGCAGTTTGGTTTTAGACGCGGTCATTTGATCGATTTCAAGCGTGTCGGAACCCGTAGTGTGGACTTTGGTCCACACGAAGAATTGCATCATTTTGGAATATCGTGACACAATACGATTTCTCGTGTGGACTGAAGTCCACACGTATCGGCGCGAACCACTCCCGGCCAACCCATCGGACAGTTGGCAACCGATGGACCATTAGTGTCGCGATGCCCTGGGCTGGCTGCAAGGTCTGGAGATGCAACGCGTAAGCGACGGCTGACCGCACATCCATACAACTTGACCCCTGCCATCCCGCCCGCGAAGATCGCGGGATGACGCCACCGCCGATCGACTCAGTGCACCGCGCCGAATGGGATTTGCTGGCCGAACTGCGCGACCATGCCGAGCTGGTGCAGCTCGTCTCGACGGTGGCCGGGAACGAACTTCAGGTCCAGACGAAATTGCGGCGCGACTATCCCGATCGACTGGTTCGGGGGGCCTTCGCGCTGTGTGAGCTGCGCCGCAAAGGGTCCGTCAAATTCACGCGGGCCGACCGCATGTGGTTCGACCGACAGGGGCTCGAACAGGCGACCGCCGAGGCGGTCGCCCGCCACAAAGCGAGGCGGTTTCAGGGCCACGTCTGGGATCTGTGCTGCGGCATCGGCTCAGACGCGATCGCCCTGGCGCAGTCGGCGAGCGTCACCGCCGTCGATCTCAATCCGGCCGCCTGTTTGCGAACCGGGTGGAACGCGGCCGTATACGGGGTCGCCGAGCGCATCCAGACACAGACCGACGATGTCGAACGACTGGCACAGGGGGACGATCTGGTGCATATCGACCCCGACCGCCGAGGGCAGTCGATCGGCCGGGCCATTCGCGTCGAAGACTATGTGCCGGGGCTGCCGTTTTTGCAGCGATTGGCGACGACTGCTCGCGGGGGAGCGATCAAGCTCAGCCCGGCATCGAATTTCGGGGGAAAGTTTCCCGATGCCGAGGTCGAACTGATCAGCCTCGATGGAGAATGCAAAGAAGCGACGATCTGGTTCGGCGCACTTCAAAGCGACGCGGCGTGGCGGGCCACGGTGCTTCCGTCGGGCGAGACTCTCGCCGGGAACCCGCTCGATTTTTTTTCCGACCCGTGTGAACCGCTGGGATATGTGTTTGATCCCGATCCGGCGGTCGTGCGGGCGGGGCTGGTCGATGCCGCCGCAATGCACCTGCACCTGGCGCGACTCGACCGCGAAGAGGAATACCTCACCGGCCCAGCGCCGGTCGTCTCGCCGTTCGCTCAGGCCTTCGAAGTGCTGGCCGATCTTCCCAACAACCTGACCGAGATTCGCCGGTACTTTCGAGCAGCAAACTTCGGCCAGGTCGAGGTCAAATGTCGGCATATCCCGATCGAAGCCGACGCGATCCGTCGGCGGCTCGCGCTCGAGGGCGATCAACCGGCCGTTCTGATTTTTGCGCGCGTCAAAGAACGGGCGCGGGCGCTCGTCTGCCGGCGCTGCGTCTGAGATCACCGTCATCCTGGAAAGGCTGACCTGCACAAGGTGCGCTGTCGACTTACTTCGTCTTTTCTTTCGCCACGCGCCACTGGAACCCGTCGACGATCTGCAACTGGTACTTCTGCGGCGCCGGGCGGGGGGCCTCTTTCCAGGGGAAGGCGTATGCCAGCACTTTGCCCGATGACAGCTCCCCGATGTAGACGACCCCCGAGGCATAGGTACTCCCTTGACGGCTGGCCAATTGACTGAAGCCGGTCACCATCGCGTAGTGCGGTTCAGCCTCGGGATCGACGTCGAAGTCAATGGCCAGTTCGCGGTAGTAGAGCGACGCAAATTTACCGGTCTGGCGGTTGAGGACGGCTCCCTTCAACTGCCCGGTCAGGAAGTCGAGAATGAACACCCCCTCCATCGGGTCGTTAATGCCGGCCGCCGACGTTCCCACCGAAACCGTGACCATCGCAAAACTTGAATCGCGGTCGGCGTTCGTCGCATAGGCCGGTTCATGCGGCCAGAAATAGGCAATTCCCAAGCCTGCGACCAGCCCGGCGACCAGCCACGAAACCCGAATGTCCGACAGGGAGTGACGCATATCAGGATCCTTTCGACACGAGAGACATCGTCCACTGCCCGCGATGCCCGAACGACTCGGACCGTCCCGCGGCGTGAAACTTCAACCTCGAAATGCCCACAGCGAATTACCTGTTATTTTGTATCCGGTTCGGCGAACGGGAGCTAGTGACGATTTGGCGTCACGCGCGGACAGCTTTGCAATTGCTCCGGGCCAGGGTTATTCTGGTCCCCGAACTCAAGCATTCCAATCGATTCGGGAGAGACGGCATGGCAACCAACGGTCAACTCAATCGCAAACTGCGGATGGCGCTTGTCGGCGGCGGACAGGGGGCGTTTATCGGCCGCGTGCATGTGACGGCGGCTGTGCTCGATAACCGGGCGACGCTCGTGGCCGGGGCGCTATCGTCTGACCCGGCGAAAGCCAAAGCGTCGGCTTCCGATTACGATATTCCCGCCGATCGCGCGTACGGCTCATACACCGAGCTGATCGAAAACGAGCTGGCCCTGCCGGCCGACAAACGCATCGACTTTCTGTCGATCGCCACCCCCAATCATACCCATTTTCCCATCGCCAAAGCGGCCCTGGCCGCCGGCTTCAACGTCATTTGCGACAAGCCGATGACCTTCGACCTCAAGGAAGCCGAAGAATTGCATCGCCTGGTGAAGTCGTCCGGCGCCGTTTTCGCGTTGACGCACAACTACACCGGCTACCCGCTCGTCCGTCAGGCGCGGCGAATGGCTCTGTCGGGAGAATTGGGCGAGATTCAAGCGGTCCGCTCGAACTACATGCAGGGCTGGTTGCGTTCTCGGATCGAATCGGGGGGACAAAAGCAGGCAGCCTGGCGCACCGATCCGGCCAAATCGGGGGCGGCAGGATGCTTCGGCGACATCGCCACGCATGCCTACAACCTGGCCCGCTACATGACCGGCTTGATTCCCGCCGAAGTGTCGTGCCACCTCAAGATTTTCGAACCCGGTCGCCAGTTGGACGATTACGGTCACGCGGTGATTCGCTTCGACAACGGGGCCTTAGGCACCGTGACCGCCAGCCAGATTTCACACGGGCGTGAGAACGATCTGTTCATTGAGATCGATGGCACCAAGGGGGCCCTGGCCTGGCGGCAGGAAGAGCCCAACGCTATGACCTTCCGCCGCAACGGCCAGCCCCACGCAATTTACACGCGCGACCCCAACGCCTCGTACATGAATGACGCGGGCAAATCCGCCTGCCGACTTCCTTCGGGGCACCCCGAAGCCTTTTTCGAGGCATTCGCCAACGTCTATCGGTTCGCCTACGACGACATTGCCAAGCGTGCCTCGGGCGAGAAACTGGCCTTCACGACCGACACGATTTACCCCAACGTGGCCGACGGCGTCGATGGCATGAACTTCATCCAGCAATGCGTCGCCAGCAGCCGCGAAAACGGCAAGTGGCTGTCGCTGAAGCACGCGGCAGCACGGCGGTAGCCCAAGATCCGCTCGACGCGTCTGCCCAACCCGTTTCGCCGCCGAGCTTGCTCGGCGCGTGTTGCATCGTATCACGCCAACGCGCGTCGCAAGCGACGCGACGAAACAATACGCGCTTCTCGATACCGGGAGCCTGAGATCGAATTCATGTCGCCTGACGTTTCCGCCCGCTGCACTGTCGCGGGATATCTGCTGCTGGCAGTGCTGATCGTGGTCTGGCGAGCGGGGCGCTGTCCCGAAGGGTGGCGACTGTGGCTCTTGTACACCCTGAATGCGACCTATTGCCGATTGGGATTTCACTGGCGTGCGAATCGCAAGTGTCCGTTTCTTGAGGCGCGGCCGGGCATCATACTCGCCAACCATCGCAGCCCGCTGGATCCGCTGTTGATCTGGGTCGGCGTCACAAACCGGCGGCCGATCGAGTTCATCACGGCCGGGGAATACTTCGGGATTCACGGGCTGCAGTTCATACTCGGTGCTCAGCGGTGCATACCGGTCGCCCGCGACGGAAAGGACATGGTGGCCACGCGCACTGCGGCGCGGCGGTTGCGGGAAGGTCGTCTGGTCGGGGTGTTTCCTGAAGGAGGCATCAACGTCGGTACCGGGATGCGGCCGTTCAATCCCGGGATTGCGTGGCTGGCACTGCAGGCGCAGTCGCCGGTCTATCCGGTATTCATCGAAAACGCTCCGCAGGGAACGAGCATGATCGCACCCTTTTGGAGTTTTCGCCCGATCCGCGTCCATTATGGAGAGGCCATCGACCTCTCGGAGTTCATCAATCGCCGGCGCACGCCCGAGTTGCTCGAGCAGGTGACGGCCCTGCTCAGGGCCAAACTGGCCGAACTGGGCGGGATCGAGCCGGCGGCCGTACCGGAAGACGATCAGCCGCAGGTGCTGCCGCTGGAGAGGCGCGTTATTGACCAGGCACGATCGGCTAATGCCTGAGTCGGCGGCGGCCGTCGATCGGCACGGGGTTTCGCAGTTCGATCGCGGATCGCCGGTACCGTGCCCTGGCAAGCTCACTGTGGTTGTTTCTCAAGTTTAGTTTTCGCCTCGGCAATCTGCCGGCGCTTCTCGTCGCTGACCTGCGGGTAAATCAGGTTCAGCGACTCGATCGAGGTGCTGATGATCTTGGCAACCATGGCGCGGCTGACCCATTTGTGATCGGCGGGAATCACGTACCAGGGAGCCCATTTGGTGCTGGTGGCCGCGAGCGCTTCTTCGTAGGCCTGCATATAATCATCCCAGAACCCGCGTTCGGCGACGTCCGAGTCGGAAAATTTCCAGTGCTTGGCAGGGTCGTTGATCCGATCGAGAAATCGCCGGGCTTGCTCTTTTTTCGAGACATTCAGAAAGAACTTCAGGATCAGCGTGCCATTCCGCGTCAAGTGCCGCTCGAAAGTGTTGATATCGTCGTATCGATCGGCCCAGAACGATTTGCCGGTTCGGCCGTCGGGAATGCGCTGAGCCGCGACCAGTTCGGGGTGAACTTTGACGATCAGCACATCCTCGTAGTACGAGCGGTTGAAGATTCCGATCCGGCCCCGCTCGGGAAGGACCTTCATGCACCGCCACAGAAACGTGTGATCGAGTTCTTCGGCTGAGGGATGTTTAAAACTATAGACCTGCACCCCCTGCGGATTGACACCCGACATGACGTGCTTGATCGTGCCGTCTTTGCCCGCGGCATCCATTGCCTGAAAAATGATCAAAATTGACCATGAATCGGCGGCGTACAACAGCTCTTGTGCCCCGGCCAGGGCCGTCACGTCTTCCGAGAGCAACTCTTTCGCTATCTTCTTCCGTTCGGCTTTGGGTAGCTTGGTATCGCCCGACCATTCGGGATCGTACTGTTTCAGTCGCACCGTTCCGTCGGAAGGCACGCGAAACTTCGAAATAATACTTTGAATGTCCTTCGCGGATGGCATGCAGGGATTCCCTGTGTTGAAATGAGATGGAGACGATTTGCCGGGCCAGTAACCCATTCCAACGTACCGCCGAGGCGAACCGGTGGCAACAATTGATTTCCCGTTTGTGCGTTGCTCAACTTCCAGCGACAGGGACCGCCACCCTATACTAGGGAATCGATGGTCAGTCTTGGCCGAATGCAACCGAACATCATGCCAGACTCTCTACGCGGGCAAATGTTGATTGCGGCGCGCAGCCTGCGCGACCCGAACTTCTTCAAGACCGTGGTGCTGCTGGTCGAGCACAACGCCGAAGGAGCGATGGGAGTCGTGATCAATCGTCCCTCGGGAGTGACCGTCGCAAACGCCTTGAAAAAGCACTTTGACCTGCCCGAGACGGGTGATATGGTGCACGTCGGCGGCCCCGTCGAACGCAATGCGCTGTTCATTCTGCATAACTCGAATGACCTTGAGGGCGATGAGTCGCCGATTATCGAGGGCCTGTTCATCGGCAACAACCCGAGGACGTTCGAGAACGTCGTTCAGCGGGCGGCTGCCGCCGACCCCGACCTCAGGTACCGCGTTTACTTCGGTTGCGCCGGCTGGGGGGGTGAGCAGCTCGAATCGGAACTGGCGCGAAACGACTGGCTATTGCTGCCGGCAACTGCAGATTACGTGTTCCACCCTGAGCCCTACGCCGTTTGGGAACAGGCGCTGGCCGAATATCGTCAGTCGAACCCCCTCGTGCCGGGAGTGGGTGGCGACGCGCAACTCAATTGAACGATATCATCGAATGCAGTTCGGAAACCGGGCAGGGACCGGCTGCGCCGGACCGCTAAACAAACAATGAAGCCACGAGTCTCAACTGTGACTCTACCGCTTTCCGACGTTCGCGTGCTCGACCTGTCGCGCATTCTCGCCGGCCCTTACTGCGCGATGCTGCTGGGCGATCTGGGGGCCGACGTGATCAAGGTCGAGCGCCCCGGTGCGGGGGATGATACGCGTCAGTGGGGACCGCCGTTTGCCGCCGGTGAAAGTGCCTATTACCTGTGTTGTAACCGCAATAAGCGGGGCATCACGCTCAATCTCAAGTCGGCCGAGGGGCGCGCGCTGGCCGCCCGGCTGGCGGCAGTCTCGGACGTTCTGGTCGAAAACTTCCTGCCGGGAACGCTCGACGGCTGGGGGCTGGGTTACGAAGCCTTGTCGCAGCACAACCCGCGACTGGTGTATTGCAGCATCACCGGCTTTGGACAAACCGGCCCGCGTCGGGACGAGCCCGGTTACGATATCATGATCCAGGGACTGGCCGGTGTGATGAGCATCACCGGCGAGCCCGACGGCCCGCCCATGAAGCTGGGAGTCGCGATTTCGGATATCAGCGCCGGCCTCCTGGCCAGTCAGGCGATTCTGGCGGCGTTGTACGCTCGCGAAAAATCGGGGCGTGGTGAGCGGATCGACATCTCGCTGTTCGATGCCACGCTGTCGTGGCTGGCCAACGTCGGGCAGAACTACCTCGTCTCGGGGACAATCCCACAGCGGCAGGGGACCGCTCACCCCAACATCGTGCCGTACCAGGCGTTTCAGGCGGCCGACGAATCGCTGATCGTAGCCGTCGGCAACGACCTTCAGTACCGCCGCTATTGCGAAGTGATCGGCCGCCCCGATCTGGCGACCGAACCCCGGTTTGCGACAAATGCCGGTCGCGTCGAGCATCGGGCCGAACTCTTACCGATGCTCAACGAGATCATGGCCCGGCGTTCGGCCGCCGACTGGCTGGCCCGGCTCAATGCCGCCGAAATCCCGTGCGGGGCGGTCAACACGATCGATCGCGCCTTTGCCGATCCGCAGACTGCGTCCCGCGAGATGCTGCTGGAAATTGAGCATCCTACGATCGGCCCCTTGAAACTGGCCGGTTCGCCGCTCAAGCTGCAGCACGCCGGCCCCGTCCCGCGCCGCCCGCCGCCGCTCTTGGGTGAGCACACGGAGTCTGTGTTGCAGGAAGTGCTGGGCCTCAAGCCCGACGAGACCAGTCGGCTTCGGGCGTCGGGGATCGTTTGAGTCCAAGTGGACCCGCAAAGGAAACTATGCGGCGCCGCATGCAAAATGATCCTTCAGGCGGCTCACGCCCCCCGCTCGCCTCCGCAACTATTTCTACGGTGTCAACTTAGAGGTCAAAGCTGGCTGGGGCTCATCCCCACATCGACGATGCTGCACGCCTGAATCACGTTCAGTCCGAGGGCTTCGGCTCGGGCCAGCAGTTGAGGGCTTTCGCTTCCGGGATTGAGCCAGACTTCGGCCGCACCGCGCGCCTTGATCTCATCCAACAGTTCGATACCCGTTGCGGGAGGCAGATAGACGCTGATCCGATCGAGTCGGGCAACCGGCACCGCGCTCAGGGTTGGGTACGCCTTGAGGCCTTCAATGGTCTCGGCATTCGGGTTGACGGGGTACACGTCGTAGCCCTGCTGCAAGTGGGCGCGAACTGATTTGTTCCCGTACTTTCGGCGATCGCGACTGGCACCAAGGATGGCGACTGTCGGCCTATTCATGGGGGTCGATTGCCGTCAGGAATGGGGGATGGGGGGAAATCAGATTTCCTTCGAGAGTTGTGGCTGCCCGGCCGCGTAGCACGACACGATCCCCAACGACTTCGACGCCGATGTCTCCCTGACGAGTCGAGACTTGCAGTCCGCGCAGTCGCGGTTTGTTGAGACGCGCGCTCCAGAACGGCCCCAGGCAGCAGTGTGCCGAACCGCAAACCGGGTCTTCGTCGACTCCCACGGCCGGCGCGAAAAAACGGGACACAAAGTCGTATTCAGAGTCGTCCGATGGCGCCGTGACGATTGTGCCACGACAGCGAATCGCCGCCAAACGGGAGAAGTCGGGACTCAACTGCCGAACCGCGCGGGCTGAACCCAGTTCGACGATCAGGTCAAATCGATTCCGGCCAACCCAGACGGGGTCGGTTCGCAGCGCGGCCGCCAGCCCTTCCGGCGGATCGCAGGCAGCGGGTGGTTCGGCGGGAAAATCCATGGCGATCGAGCCGCCGGTTTCCGATCGGCAGGTTAACAGGCCGCTGTGCGTTTCGAAATTCAGCGTCTGGCTGCGCTCGGCCCGATTCTGCTGCCACAGCACGTGAGCCGTTGCGAGCGTCGCGTGCCCGCACAGGTCGACTTCGACAGCGGGTGTAAACCAACGCAGCCCGAATCGATCTCCCAGCGGGATGACGAACGCCGTCTCCGACAGGTTCATTTCACCGGCGACCTGTTGCATCCATTCTGGTGCGACCCGTGCGTCGAGCAGGCAAACCGCGGCCGGATTGCCGGAGAAAGCACGGCCTGTGGTGAAAGCGTCAACGATGAACAAGCGGGTCTGCTGTTGCATGAAATTGCGCGCGGGACGGTGTTTCGAGTGATCAATCAACCGGACACGGGCTAGGCTCAGACCTCCTGATCTGGCGGAATTTGCTTTGGCACCGAGTTTGGATTGGCGGGCGGTGCTAAGGAGGTGAAATGGAGCTGCAGCTTGGTCCCCGGATACGCGAAAGCAGCGTCATTGAGGGTGCCGATCAGATGTTGAA